>WLRQ01000006.1 GCA_009697815.1 Actinomycetota bacterium | reverse complement strand
GCTCGCGCAATCTCGTCCGGGACGATTGGCGTGGAGGTATTCACGGACATGCTGTCTCCTCAGGGCTGGACGCGTCGTGGATACGGCAATCACTTTTTGGCACGTTACCAAGGTGGGGCTCCCGGACGTTCACGTCACCACGTTCGGGGGAACGATACAACCAGTCGGGCGGTCATATCGCGCGGAGGCGGGACCTAGGCCGGCGCCAACACAGCACGTGCGCGTCGAGCCGAGTACTCGAACGTGAGCACCGCCGCAGATAGGACTGTGGACGTAACCGCGGTCAAGATGATCAGCACGTCGGGCTGGAGGGCGCCGTGCACGATCCAGGCCACGCCGCTGCCCACCCCGAGCCACCAGGTCGTGACGCTCACCTCGCTCGCGCCGACCGCACGCCAGGTGCGCAACGATCGCAGCACCTGCGGCATCCGGCCCAAGGCCGCCGCCGGGAGAAGCACCGAGAGGATGAACATCGGGCCGAAACGCCCGAATGCCATCAACAGGAGGCCGCTAGCGACCAGACCCAGGAGCAGCAGCGCACCCCGTCTGGTGCGCCCTACCGTCACACCCTCGATCACGACGGTCAGGAGTCCGGCTGAGGCGGCGGCCAGGACATTCGCCACGAGATTGACAGAGTCGTCGATCCGAAAGTCATAGCCGATCCAGAGCGAGAATGACAGGAAGAACAGCGCCCATGTGCCGGCGGAGACTCCGGTAGAGGAGCGGTCGCGCCAGATCATCCAGGTCTGCGGAAGGGTCATCACCAGGGTGAGCACGAGGGCGACGATGCCGCTCGCCACTGCGACGGACGAACTCCATGACACGGTGGGACCTCTCGCCTGACATGGGGGCACCGGCTCAGGGTTGACCGATCTCGTCTCTCGAATCGTACGCCCGACCACAGGCACGTCCCTCGATCGGGGCGGCCCTGCGCCGCCCTCTGCTGGCACACTGCTCCGCGACGCCCCACGGGAACGGAGAAGGTTGATGACCACACGCTCGGTGATCTTGAGCGCATTCGGGGGCCCCGAGGTCCTCGCATTCACCGACGGGCCCACCCCCCAACCAGGGCCCGGTCAAGTCCTTGTGCAGACCGAGGTCTCAGGGGTCAACTTCGGTGACACCATGACCCGCCGCGGCGAGTACTTGCGCAACCAGCCGCTCACCCTCGCCCCCGGATCCGAGGCCGTCGGCCGCGTCGTCATGACGGGAGCGGGGGCCGAGCACCTCCTCGGACGTCGCGTGGCAGCGTGGATCGAGGACGGGGGCGGCTACGCCACGCATGTCCTCGCCGCCTCGCACCGGGTGTACGACGTACCAGAGGATTTACCCGCGCCGCAGGTTGCCGCGGTGTTCCTCCAGGGCATCACGGCCATGTACGCACTGCACCTCTTCGGCCGGGTGCGGCGGGGCGACACCGTGCTGGTGCACGCCGCTGCCGGCGGCGTCGGCATCCTGTCCGTCCAACTCGCGGTTCACGCAGGCGCGCGCGTGATCGGAACCGCGTCATCGCAGGCGAAGCGCGATGCCGCGAGAGACGCCGGTGCCGAGATCACCCTCGATTCCCGCGATGTCGACGGCTTGAAGGACGCGATCCGTTCCGCGACAGGGGGGAAGGGGTGCGACGTCGTCATCGATGGCGTGGGCGGTCCTGTCTTCGGCCCGTCCCTCGCAGCGATGGCGGTGGGCGGTCGCTACGTCGTCGTCGGATCCGCGAGCCAATCCCCCGGGATGCTCGACAGCCGACATCTACTCGTCCGCAACCAGACGGTGGTCGGCTTCATCGTCGCGCACGTGGTCGATGCAGATCCGGCAGAGCCGCAGGCGGCGTTGACCCTGATGTGCGACCTGGTGCGATCGGGGGATGTTCGGCCAGTGGTGACCACCCTTCCCCTCGAGGATGTCGTGGAGGCGCACCGGTTGATGGAGTCACGCGACCTCGTGGGCAAACTCGTTCTCACGACAGGCTTCTCGGGCACCGTGGAATCCTAGGCGAGCTCGCGAGCAATCCGCTCTCGAAGTTCGACCTTGCGAATCTTCGTGCCCGACATGGGCCATTCGTCGATGAACCGCACGTACCTGGGAACCTTGTACGAGGCGATGACTCCGGAGCAGTGGGCGACGATCTCGCTCTCCGTCGCGCTCATGCCGGGCTTGAGCTGAACGAAGGCCGCTGGCACCTCGACGTACTTCGTGTCTGGCGCGGACACCACGGCCGCGAGATACACCGCCGGGTGGGTGAGTAGGTGATCCTCAATCTCGGCCGCGGCCACGTTCTCTCCGCCCACCTTGAGCATGTCCTTGACGCGGCCCACGAACACGAAGCGGTCGTCCGCGTCCCTCGCCAGTAGATCGCCGGTATGGAACCAACCGCTGTGGTCGATGGCTTCGGCGGTTGCCTGGGGGTCCCCGAAGTACTCTCGAAACAGTGCCGGACCCCGAACGAGGAGTTCACCCACGACCCCGACGGGACGGTCCAAGCCAGACTCTGGATCGACGATGCGTGCCTCCATCCCCTCCAGAAGTCGGCCGGCCGTGGTCATGCGGGTCTCGAACGGATCGGACACCTCACCCATGCAGAGGAATCCGCCACATTCGGTCGACCCGGTGTTGGAGATCTGCGGCACGTCGGGGTGTCTGTTCTGCATGACCCGCAGGCGCTCGGGCACCCCCACGATGATCACCAGTCGTGCGGCACTCACCAGGTCTGCGGAGAATCCAGGCTGGTCGAGCACCTCCATCCAGATGGTCTCGAACCCCGGAAACAACACCGTGCAGCGATCGTCGACGATCTGGCGCAGCGCAGAGGGGGCCTCGAATCGCACACAGTGATGAAGTGCGGCACCTCGTGACTGCGCGGCCAGGAAAGGGGTCCACCCTCCGGTGTGAAACATCGGCAACGGAGCCCAGAAGCGGTCGGTGCCCGTGAGGGCAAGGACGGTCGCAACAGCCTCGCCCTGAGCAACAAGTGCGTCATGCGTGTGAAGACAGGCCTTGGGCATCGACGTGGTGCCTGAGGTGTAGACGACCCGAACGGCGTCGCTGCCGCTCACGCGCTCGGTCTGCTCGTATACCTCGTCGACGGTGACCGAAGTCGATCCGTCGAGGAACCCTGAATCATGGACGATGTCGACCACACGACACGTCGCGGGCAGGCGGGTGGTGGCCAGGACGGAGTCGAACCACTCAGAGGTCAGCAGAAGTCGTAGCCCGGAATTCGTGACGGCGAACTCCAACTCGCGCGACCGAAATCGTGCGTTGAGGCATACGGCAACAGCACCAAGCCTTGCCGCGCCGTAGGCGTACGCGAGGTACTCGGGGATCTCGGCACCGAGAAGAATTCCGACGTGGTCACCCGCGCCGACGCCGGCCGCCCTCAGCCGCCTCGCCGCGAGGATGGTCGATTCGAGGAATTCAGCATGGGTGACAGCGGATGTCGGCAGCGCAAGCGCGATGCCGTCAGGATCTCGAGCCGCGTTGACGTCGACCCACGCGGTAATCAACATCGGGCGTTCACCTCGCACATCGTGACTGCTTGATCGGGACGTCGCATGGCATATCTGCTGCTAGAACGAACGAGGGAGCCCGTGTCGTTCAGCGATGAGATTGCGCGCCATCTCATTGGTGACCGGACTGAAGCGCATAAGCCGAGCGTCTCGCCAATACCGCTGCATGTCGGTGCGCCCCGAGTAGCCCTGGCCTCCGAGGATCTGGATTCCGAGGTCGGCGGCCCGCACCGCGTGTTCTGACGCGATTACCTTGCCCATCGTCACCGCGAGGAAGACGTCCTGGCCCGTATCGCCAAGCCAAGCCGCATGGTGGGCCGCGAGCTCGGTTTGGTAGCGCCACATCGCGATGTCGGCCACGAAGTGCTGGAGGGCCTGGAATTCGCCAATGTGCTTGCCGAACGCGGTGCGCTCATTCATGTATGCGAGAGCGTCCTCGAGCACACCGTCGAGGATGCCCAAGCATGTCCCCATGAGCATGATCCGCTCGTTGGCGAGTGTGGGAAGCAGCATCTTCCAGGCCTCGCCCGGCTCTCCCAAGACAAGATCGTCGGGGACGAACACATCATCGAGCGCCATGTCGAAAGTGCCGAGCGCACGCATCCCCAATGTGGGTATGGGCTTGAGCGTGATGCCCTCGGCGTCTGTTGGCATCAAGAACAGGGTGACACCCTTGCTCTTGCGATCGACCCTGTCGTCCGTGCGGGCGAGCAGGAGAACGTAGTCGGACACGTGAGCGGAGGTACACCACGTCTTCGCTCCGTTGATCACCCAGCCACCGTCGACCTTGCGTGCCTTGGTCGACAGGGCACCCAGGAGGTCGGTGCCGCCACCAGGCTCGGTGAAGCCGATCGTGACGCGCACCTTCCCGGCTGCGATCCGGGGCAGGATGCTCGCCTTCTGCTCATCGGTTCCATAGAGGCCCACCGAGTTCGCGCCGGCGAACGAGGTCGAGCCCCAAACCCAGATCATCCCCGCCATCGAGCGCGAGAGCCCCCTGGCCAGCATCAACTGGGTCATGAGGCTGCCGCCCTGGCCGCCGTACTCCACCGGAACGCTGACGGCGTGATAGCCAGCCGCGCCGAGCTTGTCGAACAATTCGATCGGATACTCGTCCTCCCGCGCCTCGATCTCGCGCAGGTAGTCCTTCGGGATCTCGGAGTCGACCCAGCGACGCAGATCGTCGGTGAACGTCTGCTGCTCGGGTGTCAGGGCGAAGTCCATGTGACTGTCCTTTCAAGGGCCGATGGGAGTGCGGCGGAGCAGCGTCTCCTGAGCCGCCGTGGCCACGAGTAGGCCGTCAGCGGAGTAGAAGTGCCCGTAGGTGAGAGCGCGCGAGTGAGCGTAGACAGGGTTTCGCTGAGTGAACAGCAGCCATCCGTCAGCCCTGAATGGCCGATGGAACCACATCACATGGTCGAGCGAGGCCCCGGCACGCGCGAGTGCGGCACCTTCGTAGGGAAGCTCCGCGGTCCAGGGCAGGCTCAGATCTGAGAACCATGCGACTGCCGCCGCATGGGCCGACGGATCGTCGCCCAGGGGCTCGCGCGCACGAAGCCACATGATCTGGGTTGGCCCGGATGTCGATGTACCGGAAGACTTTTCGGCATAGCGAATATCGAAGTGAGCACGCACACTCGCCTCGGTTCCCGGTGGGACGAAGGTGCTCGGCTCAATGTCATCCGGACCCGCAACCTCGGGCATCGCCTCCTGGTAGTCGAAGCCCTCCTCGAACGTCGTGAACGAAATGGTCGTCGCCGCGACGAGCAGCCCGGACTGCCACGCGTCGACTCGAAGGTTGTCGAAAGATCGCCCGGACTTAGTGATCTCGACGTCATATCTGACGTCGAGATCCGGCGAAGCCGGGCGCAAGAAGCGCGTGTGCACGCTGTCGGGATGACGTCCGGTCGACACGGCATGCGCGGCCGAGGTGATCGAATGCGCGACAAGGTGACCTCCGAAAGCCACACCTTCTCCCCCGGCCACCACCACACCGAGGAAGGAGCCCTCACTTTCGGTAGCCACGGAGAGATGACGGCCCAACGTCACCTGTGCACCCGAGGACTAGGAGGTCGACGCATGCTTAGCGTCGAACTGTTCGCGTGCCGCGTTCACTGCAGCGGTGGTGGCCTGAGCCCCAGCAAGGTTGCTCGACAAGACCTCGGAGTAGCCACGCTCACGCGATCGAAGCGAGCCATTGAAATACGGAACCACCTCTTCGGCGATGAGCTGGTAACTGCGCTTAGTTGCTTCCTGGGTGGCCCAATCTCCCTGCAGCATCAGGTAGCGCCCGAAGCCTCCGGACTTCTCCTGGAGCCGCTTGATGTGGGCCACGAGCATCTCGGGCGTGCCGATCAGGCCACCGCCACTCGCGTTCGTGTCGCGTACGAGGGACTCCACGCTCTCGTATTCGACGGCCGCCGGGCTGATCTGTGCCATGTAGTTGTTCATTGTGAGCAGACGGTCCGCGACGTCGGCGAGAGCCTGTTCCTCGGTCTCGGCGATATGGGTGAGTTGGAGGAGGCGCCACGAGTCGCGCGACACCGGACGACCACTGATCGCCGCCTGTTCTTCGACGACCTTCCAGTGGCTCGCGAGCAACTCAAGACCCGCGGGAGTGGTCGCGCCGAGCGAGAGGAGGCCAGTGCCGTAGCGGCCAGCAAGGCTCGGGCCCGTTGGCGACCAGGCGCCCGTGACCGCGATCTCGATGTCGGAGAACGGCGCCAACTGGAGGTACCCATCGACCGTGTACCAGTCCGTTGTCTCTTGCACCGTCTGGCCGTCGAAGAGTCGGATGATCACATCGAGGGCCTGCTCGAGCTTGCGCCTGTTGTCCATCGGGTTGATCCCGATGATGCGGCAGTCATCCGTGAGCTGACCCGGGCCGGCGCCGAAGATCACTCGGCCTTCGGTGAGGTGGTCGAGCAGTACGACGCGGTCGGCCACCATGAACGGATGGTGGTACGGCAGCGAGATCACCCCGAGACCCAGTTTGATCCGCGAGGTCCGCGCAGCAGCGGCGGCAACCATGATCTCGGGAGACGCGACGATCTCGACCCCTCCAGAGTGGTGCTCACCAACCCACGCCTCAGCAAAACCGAGGCGGTCCATGTGCTCGATGAGTTCGAGATCCTGCTTCAGCGCCAAGGTCGGGTCGAGTCCGACCTTGTGGAACGGACCGAAGAAGGCGCCGAACTTCACGGGCGGATAGGTACTACTCACGTTCAGACTCCTCAACAAATATGGATAACGACCGCGACCTACGAACGATCGAACTCAAGCCTTTCGCGGGCGAGGAAGACGGTCATCGACGGTGGGTTGATGAAGTTACCCTCGTCGTTCGCGAAATGGACGCTGGCAGCCCGGCCGGCCTCACTCGCCATCTCACTGTGCATCGTCGCCTGGTTGGTGAACCACACCTCGGTGAGGCCGCCGTCAGGCGAAGGTCGGGTGCTGGCGCGACGCGCGGCCTCGTCGATCGACGTTGACACCACGCGATGGCTCTGGACATAGCGCCGGTAACCCATCGCCGCCCCGAGTTGGTCGACCATCACGCCGTGCACATCGCGCCAATGATCGGTGAACTGGTCGAACGTGAGATCGGGCCGCTTCCAGTTCTGGACGACCAGCTTGACCGGAGCCTCGCCGCCCAGACGACCGCTCCATCGCTCGTCATCAGGCATCGCATCTGAGACCAGGACCTCGCGAGCCGCGAACAAACTCCTGCGCGCCGGGTCCGCCAGGGCATCGAGCTGGGGCGTCGAGAAGGGCCCATCGGAACGGCCGGCCGACATGGCCCGAAGCGCATCCGCCTCATCGCTGAACGCCCACTGGACCACTGCATCTGGAGCCTCGGACCAGCCGCGTTCAGCGCCGAAGGAATCGATACCCTCGTCTGGTACGCGGGTGGTGACAACCAGTCGCTGGATCAGAAACTGATCCGCGACCGCACGCACCACGTTCGGGAAATCTCCCGCGAGGTACTCGTGGAGCGACGCCGAAGCCGAACCCGGCGCTCGCGTGAACTCTCCAATGACGACGATCATCGTCTGGCTCCGATCGGTGTCGGACATCGCCCTACGGCGCGAGGCCTGGCGGTGCACATTCTCGATTCCGACCCCAGGAGCGTGATGGTGCGCACACTGTGGTGTCGGACGACGTCGCGGTGGATCACGGCCTCTGCGACGAAATCTACCGACTGATTGGTGGCTGTGCAACGATGTGATCCACTCGTGACCGAGGGTCCAGGCCGGATGGGGCCTAACGACACCGACGTCGCCGATGTACGGCCACCCGGTACGCTTATCAAGATCAATAGACGGAGGAAACCCATGACGCAAGGCCCCATCGAACTCACCGTGGCGCAACTGGGAATGCTGACCGAAGAGGTTCGCCGCCCCGAGGGCCCCGGCGACGCTCCGCACACCAAGGCGTTCAACGACGTCATGATCGCGGCACTGCGCGAAGGTAAGGGACGCATCGAGGGCGAACTCGGAGCCATCGACCTGCTCATCATGACTTCCACGGGACGCAAGTCCGGGATCCGCCGCCCCGCACCGATCGGCTACTTCGTCGTCGAGGGGCGCCTGTTGATTATCGCCTCGATGGGCGGGGCCGATATCAACCCGCAGTGGTACCACAACATTGTCGCCAACGCTGACGTCACCGTTGAACTACTGGGCGAGGAGTTCTCCGCCACTGCCGTTCCGACAACGGGTGAAGATCGAGAGCGAGTCTTCGCCGCGATCTGCGCGAAGGCCGAAGTCTTTTCCGACTACCAGAGCCGCACGACGCGTCTGCTACCCGTCGTCGAACTCGTGCCCGTCGACGCGGATATCAGCCACCTCTTGGGCGGACCGAGCACACCCCAGAGCTGATCCTCGCGGCCGACCACCACCGGAGAGCACCAGCGCTCCGGGTGACGCGAGAGGACTCCCGTGAACCAGGCCACGCCGACGCGCACGTTGTTCCAGTCGATGGCGGGCTGGGAGGTCGGGCTTTTCTACGCCATCAGCCTGGTGTCCGTGGCCGTGTTCCTCTGGGGCGCCTATCGCCTCTTCGCCCGCTACCAATTCAACGTCCGCGGTTTACGACGGCTTCACGTCGGACGGATGCTCCGAGTCGTGCTGACCCACTCGTGGATTGGCCGCCGATCCGGTGTCGTCGGCCTCGCACATGCGGGCGTCTTTTACGGGTTCCTCGTTCTGTTCCTGGGAACATCGATCCTCACCGTCGACGAGCACGTGGCTCAACCCATGGGGTGGTCGTTCTGGCACGACGGCTTCTACCGCGGATACTCCCTGTTCCTTGACCTGTTCGGCTTCGCGATGCTGATCGGTCTGGCCGTACTCGGCGTCAGGAGATTCCGCGGTGGGATCCGCCTCGACTACACGCGGGTCGATGGTCGCGAAGAATCGACCGCTCGAACTCGGTACTCCGCTGACGACTGGGTCTTCCTGTGGTCACTCATGATCATCGGCGCAACCGGGTTCCTACTCGAGGCACTGAGGATCGCCATCGACCGGCCCAGCTTTGAGGTCTGGTCGCCGATCGGGTTCTCAGCGGGCACGGCGATTCAGGCGCTCGGCATCCAGGGTGTAGTGGCCGACGTCCTGCGTCACGGCGCGTGGTGGGTCCACGCCCTCGCAGCGTTCGCGTTCATCGCCGCGATCCCCTGGACAAAGGCGATGCACATGCTCACCGGTCCTGCGGGGGTCGCCGCCCGCGACAAGGACGTGAGTCGACGCCTGCCCGATGAGCCGGAGTCGGGATACGCGTCGCTGTCAGATCTCACCGCGACACATCGCCTCGACCTCGACGCCTGTGCTAAGTGCGGACGATGCCACGAGGTGTGTCCGGCTCGAGCCTCCGGTATGCCGCTGTCACCTCGCGACCTCGTCCTAGATCTCAGGGAGGCGCAGAGCGCTGGGGTCTCAGGTGCTCTCAGCCCTGATCTCGTTGCACCCGAGGCGCTCTGGTCGTGCATGCAGTGCAATGCGTGTGTGGACGTATGTCCGGTCGGCGTCGAGCACGTGCCGATCATCAACGCGCTTCGTCGCGCGCTCGTCGAGACTGGAGACGTTGACCCGAGCCTGCAGTCGGTGTTCCAGATGGTCCAGAACACCGGGAACAGTTTCGGACATAGCGCCCGCAAGCGCACAAGGTGGATCAAAGAACTCGATATCGAACTGCCCGACGCACGCGCGACACCCGTCGATATCCTTTGGTACTTAGGGGATTTCGCCAGCCTAGATGCGCGGAACCAGCTCAACTCGCAGGCGTTGGCCCGCCTGCTTCACCGTGCCGGCGTCGATGTCGGAGTCCTGTACGAGGGAGAACGCACCGCGGGCAACGACATCCGGCGCGCTGGCGAGGAGGGGCTGTTCCGCAGCCTCGTCGCCGACAACATAGCCACTCTAGGCGAGTGCGATTACTCGAGAATACTCACGAGCGATCCGCACACCTACAACACCCTTCGCAACGAGTACCCGCGGCTCGGAGCGTCCTGGGCCCCAGAGCAGGTCGTCCATCACAGCGTGCTACTCGTCGATCTGCTACGCGCGGGGCGTCTGACCGTCACGAAGCCACTCGGCGGACGGGGCACCTACCACGACCCGTGCACGCTCGGGCGGCTCAACGGCATCTTCGACCAGCCCCGCGAGCTCATCGAGCGGCTAGGGGTCGAACTCGTGGAGATGCCACGGAACCGCAGCAACAGCTTCTGCTGTGGCGCGGGAGGCGGGCGCATCTGGATGGCGGACACCGCTGCGCCCGGCAGCGCGCGGCCCAGCGACCAGCGCATCTCCGAGGCGGGTGAGATCCCCGGGCTCGAGTACTTCATCGTGGCGTGCCCCAAGGATGTCGTGATGTACGACGACGCAATCCGCACCTCTGGTCGCGAGGACATCACATTGAAGGAGATCTCCCAGCTCACGCTGGATGCCTGCGACGTGTGACCTCTTCGCCGACGCTGCCACGATGCCACGTATTGAGGTTCGGGCATCTGTCGAAAACCCTTGGTAAGGCTAGGCAAACCTGACTCTGAGCGAGTGCTGAGAAGTTCGCTCCCTGAGTTGCATGGGGTTTCGCGCGACAGTTCACTGATCGCAACAGCGCCCACCGAGGGGAACCGGCATGCAGCCCAGTATCAGCTTCCAGCCCTTACTCGAGGTCGATCTGACAGCCGGGACGGTCGGACCCCTCGTGCTGTCGGACGAGGTACGCCGCGCCTGGGTCGGTGGCACCGGGCTCGGGCTCTACCTGCTGAGCCAAGAGCTTCGCCCGGGGATGAAAGCGACGGATCCCGACTGCCCCATCTACATCTTCTGCGGACCACTCACCGGCAGTGACGTGCTCTCGAGTTCGGACTGCGCCCTCACGACCCTCAATCCCGACATCGAGCATCACGTCTGCAGCGCGCATGCCCATGGGTTCTTCGGCTCGCGCCTGCGGCAGACGGGATGGGACGGAATCATCATCCGAGGCAGATCCGAGCAACCGGTCTACCTCTGGATCGAGGACGGCCGTGGCGAGCTTCGGCCCGCAGTCGACATGTGGGGGGCGGACACGTTCGAGACACCCCAGCGCTTGCGTGAACTAGCCCAGAGCGACGGCAGCGATATGAGCACCGCGTGCATCGGTCCGGCGGGCGAGAACCTCGTCTGGGGGTCCTCAGTTCGGGTTGATGACTTCAGCGGATGGAACACCGGGGGCCCTGGCGTGGTGTGGGGGGCAAAGAACTTCAAGGCGATCGCCATTCGAGGTACCGGAACGGTTCCCATTCACGATCCACAGCGGCTGGCCGGGCTCATCGAGCAGATGGCGCTCGAGATGGCCGAGAGTGAGGCCGTCACGCCGCCGTGGCCGTTCGGGCGGCGGTTCCTCGCAGGCCAGCCTGCCCGCGTTGAGTCCTATGGCGGCGGCGCCTCCGGTCTCACCGCGATCCCCATGGTCGGCGAGCTCGCACTGATGAACGGCAAGAACTTCTCCGACACTGAGATCGGGGTCCGCTTCGGACGTCGACTCGGCAAAGACCTGCGCAAGTGGAAGGTCGAATCTGCAGGCGGATGGAACTGCGAGATTGCCTGTCACCACCGGACGACCTGCACCACCGGACCGATGGCCGGTGCAACGTTCACCGGTTTCGGCGGAGAAGCGATGGAGGAACTCGGCCCGAACCTGGGCATCGAGGACCCCGCAATCGCGCTTCTCCTCTCGGGAGTGGTCGATGGCTACGGGCTGAAGGCGGCCAGCGCTCCGCGCATCATCGCGATGCTGATGGAGGCCTTCGAGAACGACGAGATCAGCCTCGAGCAAACCGGAGGGCTCGACCTGAGCTGGGGCAACTACCAGAGCGTGTTGGCCCTTCTCGACCTCACCGTGCGACGCGAGGGTCTGGGCGCCCTCATCGCACAGGGGTTCAAGACCACAGCCGTGACCCTCGGTATCGAACATCGCGCGATGCATATGAAGTGGAACGGCTTCCAGGACTACGACCAAAGAGCCGCGCCACTCTTCCTGTTTCAGAGCCAGGTCGTCTCGGGTGCTGATCTGTCGTCGGCGATCGACGCCGAGCTCGCATTCGGGGTGGCGATCAAGCCCGAGAGCGGCGTGGACGAAGTCCTCGATCCCGAGGATCTGAGCTACATCCCCGACGTCGCCTTCAAGAGCGCGCGATGGACCATGTGGGAGAACAGCGCAGGCATGTGCCACTTCCTCGTCAGACACCTGCATGAGGTCACCCACGTCGAGGCGGTCTCCGCTGCCACCGGCCATGAGTACACCTACGCCGAAGCGTTGCGGACGGGTGAACGGCTCCTTGTTCTGCAGCGACAGATCCAGATGTACCTCGGGTTCACGCCCGACGAAGACCTCGTCATCGCCGAACGTCTCGTCGAGAAGATTCCCGACGGCCCCGCGAAGGGCTTGGGCATCACGGCTGAGGAATTGCGCGACGCCCGCGACAGGTACTACGCCATCGTCGGCTTCTCCACCGTCACCGGCGCGCCTTCGCAGGAATCCCTTGAGTGGCTCGGGCTCGACAAGGTCACCGTAGGTCGGCCATGAACATCGTCGTCGTCCTCCGGCTGATGCCGAATCTAGGCGACGAGCCTGAATTGGATGCGAACGGCACCGACATCGACCGCGACGAGGTCGGCATGGTGATCAACGAACTTGACGACCAGGCCCTGGAAGAGGCCGTCCTGCTCAAAGAGAGCACGGGTGCCACGGTCACTGCGGTGGGACTGCGCACCGAGGGTATCGAGCAGGTTCTCCGAGTGGCCTTCGCGCGGGGGGCCGATCAGGTGGTGATGGTCGATGCCGCCGACGTTGATCCCTACGACTCACGGACAGCTGCGTCCGCTCTTGCACAGGCAATTCGCGGCCTTGCCCCCGACCTCGTCCTCACCGGCGTACAGACGCCCTATGACGTGTTCGGCCAGACTGCGCCCTTCCTGGCCGCGTCACTGGGATGGCCGCTCGTGAGCGTCGTCAACGGAGTGACTCTCGGCGAGCGCACGGCCCGGGTCGTCCAGGAGCATGCGGCCGGCCGCATGACGGTCTTCGACGTGACTCTGCCCGCGGTACTGGGAATCCAGGCTGCAGCATCGCCGCCGCGCTACGTGTCAATGAGCCGGCTACGTCAAGCAATGACGGCGGCTCCCGCAGAGTCGGTCAAGGTGGAGATCGACACGCGAGGCGCCGGGTCAACCATGGTTTCGCTCGCTCCCCCCGCACACGACGGAGGAGTCACGATGCTCCAGGGCGACGCCGACTCACTTGCAGAACAGATCGCAGCCCTGCTACGCGAACGAGGAGTGCTGACCTGATGGGCGACGTTTTGGTCTACATCGAGCCCTTGGCCAAGGACGACGGTGCACGGATGCTCGCCTTCGCCCGTCCTCTCGCCGACGCGCTAGGGGGGGACCTCGTCGCCCTCGTGGTGGGAGAGGGTTCGGGGGCCGTCGCGATCGGCGTCGCAGACGTGGTGCTGGAGATCGCCCACCCTGCGCTCATCTCGTATGTTCCTGAGGCGCACCAGCACGTCGTCCTCGCCGCGATCGCTTCGCGCTCACCATCTCTCGTTCTTTTCGAGAACACGACTGTGGGTATAGACCTCGCCGCATGGGCCGCCGCGGCGAGCAACCTTCCGCTCGTCAGCTACTGCGTAGCACTTGAGAGCGACGGCACCCAGATGACAACAACGAGTGAGATTTACGGCGGCCAACTCCTCGCCTCCGCACGAACAACGTTGCCAGCTGTCGTGGCCATGAACTCCGGGGCACTGCCGGACGAGCCGGCCTCCCTCGGGAGGGGCGAACGCGCCACTCTCGCTCCGCCCGTCGCTCTCGACCATCTCAGAACAACATTCGTCGAGACTCGCCTGCCAGCCGACACAGGGATCGACATCACCAAGGCCCAACTGCTCGTGTGCGTCGGACGTGGGATCGGGGGCGCCGACAACTTGTCGACAGCCGAGGATCTCGCGGCCGCGCTAGGGGCTGAGATCGCCGCTTCTCGCCCCGTGGTCGATTCCGGCTGGCTTCCTAAGGCGCGTCAGGTCGGGAAGTCAGGTCTGACGGTGAAGCCTCGCCTCTACCTCACTCTCGGAGTCTCAGGAGCGCCGGAGCACCAAGAGGGAATGCGCGACTCGGAATTGATCATCGCCGTCAACAAGGATCCAGGCGCCGCAATCTTCAACATCGCCCACTACGGAGCTGTCGCCGATCTTTTCGACGTCGCCGAAGCTCTCACCGAACTCCTGGCCACCTAAGAACCCTCCAGCCCCTCGTCGAAATGAGGCCAGCCAGATGTACCAGCCCCTTCTCGAGATCGATCTGACCACCGGGACGATGACCCCGCTCGAGCTCCCGCGCGAGGTACGCGAACGATGGCTCGGAGGCACTGGGCTTGGTCTCTACCTATTGAGCAAGGAGATCCGGCGCGGGATGAAGGTGACCGACCCGGATTGCCCGGTGTTCATCCTCACCGGGCCGCTCGGTGGAACCGCCGTGCCCCAGAGCACGGACATGGTGATCGTCACCGTCAACGCGGAGTTCTCGCGCAACGTCTGCGCCAGCCACGCGCACGGATTCTTCGCTGCGCGCCTTCGTCACGCGGGCTGGGACGGCATCATCCTGCGAGGCCGCGCTGCCAAGCCCGTGTACCTATGGATCGACGGCGACAACGTCGAACTGCGCCCGGCTGACCACCTGTGGGGGCAGGACACCTTCGAGACGCAGCGCAGGATCATCGACGCGAACTCCGAAGCAGGGCCAGACATCAGCGTCTACTGCATCGGTCAAGCCGGCGAGAGCCTGATCGAAGGCTCCTCAGTTCGCGGCGACTGGGCCTACGGCGCCAACCAAGGCGGATCCGGAGTCGCGTTCGGGGCGAAGAACTTCAAGGCCATGGCCGTCGTTGAGACCGGGACCGTTCCCGTGAGGGACGCGACCCGACTCGAGGAGATCGGCGCACGATGGCAGGCGGCGATCGCGACTGCCAATCCCGGATTCCCGGAGTCGAAGAACTACGACGGCTTCAAGTACATGACCGGGCCGCTGGCCGACCTTGGCTGGATCATGGGCAAGAACTTCACGGACCCCGAGGTCGGAGTGGCGTGGTCGGCCAGACTCGCGAAGGACTCCGCGAAATGGAAGTTCGAGGCGGTGGGCGGATGGAACTGCCAGGCCGCCTGCCACTACAAGGCCAAGTGCACAACCGGGCCGATGGCGGGGCTCGAGTTCACCGGCTATGGCGGCGAGATCATGGAGGAACTCGGACCGAATCTGGGAATCGAAGACCCCGGGGTCGCCTTCATGCTCAGCGGCCTCGTCGACGGATACGGCATGGCCGCCAAGGGTGCACCGCGCACCATCGCGATGCTCATGGAGGCCTTCAACGACAAGCTGATCACATCCGAGCAGATTGATGGGCTCGACCTCACCTGGGGCAACTACACCTCAGTGATGGCCCTCCTCGAGAAGACAGTCACTCGCGAAGGCGTCGGCGAGCTCATCGCGCAAGGGCTCATGGCCACAGCGAAGGCCTTCGGGATCGAAGACCGTGCGATGCACATGCACGGTGTGGGCTTCAACGACCATGACCCGCGCGCGACCCCGATGGTGATGTTCCAGATGCAGGTGGCCTCGGGAGCCGGACCCAACTGGCAGACCTTGGTGGAGATGATGATGGGACGCCCCGAGCCCGATCTCGGGTATGAGGAGTCGCTCACCGCGAAGGACATCGACCGCATCGCCGAGGCCTCCCATGTGACTCAGAAGGCCAAGCTTCTCTATGACTCACTGGGGGCTTGCTACTTCTCCTTCATCGGAGTCCGCGGGATCTTGGGATACATCTCGGAGTCCCTCGATGCCGCCGCCGGGGTACACATCTCCCCTGATGAGTTGTTAGCCATCGGGGATCGGGTGCTCACGCTGCAGCGACTGATCAACATCTACCTGGGGTACACACCCGCGGATGATTTCGACATCGCCGAGAGACTCTTTGAGCCGATCCCCAGTGGGCCCGTGGCCGGGAACGGTTTGACACGTGACGACTTCGTGCGCATCCGCGATGAGTTCTACGAGTTCCAGGGCTGGTCGTTACTGACGGGTGCCCCCACGGACGAGACCCTCGCGCGCCTCGGACTCCACGACATCCACGTGGGGGCCGTCGTGGGGGGCAACACGTGAGACCAGGAGCCGCGGTCTCGGTCACCGTGACTCCTGACGAGGCACTGGCCCGAATCCTGCGCAACGTGGATGCGCTCGACGTAGTCGACCGACCGATCCGTGACGCACTCGATCACGTGCTCGCCGAGGATGTAACTGCGCCCATACACCTTCCCTCCTATGACAACTCGGCGATGGACGGATACGCGGTGAGATCCGCCGACCTCACCGGACCGCGCGAGCTGATCGTCGTCGGCGATGTCCGCGCCGGCTACGTGGCACATGAGGAGGTCCGTCCCGGCACGGCGATCAGGATCATGACGGGTGCGGCGATCCCCAGGGGCGCCGACGCTGTCATCCAGTACGAGAAGACTCGGGCGTGCGGCGCCGACGACGACCAATCCGGGCCGCTGTCGATCATGCCGCCAACGTCGATCCGAATCGAGAGCAGAATCGAGCCCGGCACCAACATCCGGCGTGCTGGCGAAGACATCCGTTCCGGCTCACTGCTCATGACGCGCGGCCAGCAGGTCGGACCGTCCGAGGTGGCGGTGCTCGCCGCGATAGGCCGTTCCCATGTGCGGGTCGTGCCACGCCCGGTGATCGCCGTGCTCTCGACCGGCGACGAACTCGTCGAGCCCGGGCTCTCACTCGGCCCCGGTCAGATCTTCAACTCCAACGGCTTCGCGCTCGGCGCTCTGGTGGCACGTGCGGGTGGCGAGTTGCTGACAGGGGTCGCCGTACCGGACTCGCTGCCGGAGCTTCGTGCGCGGATGGCCGAACTGCTCGAGGTTGCCGACCTCGTCGTCACCTCCGGCGGAGCATCAGGCGGGGCCTACGACATCGTCGGGCAACTTGCCTCACGGGAGGGCATGGTCGAGTCCCTCGCCGTCCGCATGAAGCCGGGCAAGCCATTGGCGATCGGCTGGCTGAACCGGCCTCCACGATCACCCACGAGCGGGCAGGGAGTGCCGTTCATCGGACTTCCGGGGAACCCGGTCGCCGCCATGGTCGCCTTCGAACTCTTCGCTCGTCCGACGATCCTTCGGCTGCGCGGGATCGCAGACCTCGACGCACCCACGGTGACCGCCATCGCCGAGGAGGACTTCAGCCACCATGGCGACCGCGTGTCCTATGTCCGCGTCTCGCTCCAGTGGACAGGCGAGATCTTCGCTGCCACGTCCGTCGGACTCCATCGATCGGGTGCACTCAGCTCACTGCTCTCAGCCGATGGTCTCGCGGAGATTCCCGGCGACGGGGTCGGCGGCACCCGCGGAGAGCTGATCCGGGTCCGTCTGGTCGACTGGTCCGGCGGCCTGAGATCGCACCTCCGACACGCCCACCAAGGATCGCCGCCGATGAGGGAAATGCTGATCTAACGCAGCCGATCCCAACCTGAGACGCACCGGGAGGATCGATGATCGTTGACGTGGAAGTCCCGCGGACCTAATGTCCAACCACCGAACAACCGGTTGATTGTCGGTAATCGGCCATGGCTCTGACCCCCACGACAAACCGCGCCCGCGCCCTCACGATCGGAGCATGACCATGAAGGCCGTCGTCTTCCATGCCAAGCAGGACCTCAGGATCGAAGATGTCGCAGAGCCGACACCCCTGCCCGGCCAGGTCAAGCTCAAGAATGCGCACGTGGGCATCTGCGGAACCGATCTGCACGTGTACTACGACCCCGACACCTGCGGCTCGGATTTCTCCAAGCCGCACCCCATCACGGGAGCACAGCCCCCGCAGATCCTGGGGCACGAGTTCTCCGGCACGGTCGTCGAGGTGGGCGACGGGGTCGAGGACCTCAAGGTGGGCGACCGCGTGGCGGCCTGGCCGATCTACCACTGCGGCACATGCCACCCGTGCCTGACCGGACGCCCTGCCGGCTGCACCACCGCGGGGTTTCACGGCCTAACCTCACACGGCGGCGGGCTCGCGACCTACACCACCCTCAAGGCCACCCAGTGCTTCAAGTTGCCGGACTCCGTCGACCTGCGCCTCGGGGCACTGGTCGAGCCGATGTCTGTCGGCTGGCGCGCAGTTCGTCGCAGCGGTGCGGGGAAGGGTTCCCGTGCACTGGTGATCGGTGCCGGGCCCATCGGCATCAGCGTCTTCATCGCGCTCCGTGAGCACGGCGTCGAGGCCATCTTCGTCAGCGAGCCGAGCGCCATGCGGCGCGCGGCCATCGCCGGCGTGGGCGCCACACACGTGATCGACCCCATGTCGACCGATCTGGCCAAAGCCATCGCTGATCTCACCGGCGGGGCAGGTGTCGACTTCGTCTTCGACGCCGCCGGCATCGTCGCCGCGCTCGACCAGGGCATCTCGCTGCTCGCCCCCGGCGGATCGGCAGTGATCATCGGGGTCCACAGCACGACGATGATTGTTGACCCGCTCACACTTCTTCTGCGCGAGATCACCATCGGTGGCTCCTGTGCCTACGACCGACAGGACTTCGCCGAGGTCATCGAGGCCATGAGCCGCGGGGTCTACGACCCCACCGGTTGGGTGGCCGACGTCGCATTCAATGACGTCGAATCGACGATCGTGGCCCTGCACTCGGGCCAGGGGGTCAAGGCCCTCGTCACGATAGGCGAGGACTGAGCAACGGGTTGAGTTACATGCGCTCGATCGCGGTGACGTACATGACCATGAGTCCAGCACGTGGGAACGGCAGTGCGTCGAGTGTGTCCTGGGCTGTGGCCTCGGATTCGCTCTCGACGATCAGGTAGGCACCTGACCCGTCGGGCCGGCGGAAGAGCTGCTCGATGAATCCGATACGGCGGAGCTCTGCCACCGCGGCGACCTCGTCAGCGAGAAGGGGAGTGATGTCGACCCCTTCGGGGATTCTGGCATCTACGTGAAAGAGCACTGCTGGCCTCCTGGTTGGCGATGACTACTGCGGCGAACTCATGGTGATCGTGCCGGGAACTAGATCAGCGCCTCGGCCAACGCGCGGTATTGCTCGCGCGGGAATTGCTGCGGGTCAGCGGTGAGCACCTGCAGGCTGACATGGTCGGCACCGGCATCGCGATGGGCGCGCACCCGGGACGCAATCTGATCGAGATCGCCCCACGCCACGATGGCATCGACGAGCCGGTCGCTGCCACCGCCACCGAGGTCATCATCGCCGTAGCCGAAACGGCGCAAGTTGTTGGTGTAGTTGGGAAGCCCGAGGTACACACTCATGTGCTCACGTGCGGCGGCCCGGGCCTTCTCAGGATCTACTTCGACAACGACCGCGAGCTCAGGGGCCAACATGGGCCCCACCCCGAGCACCGACCGAGCCTGCTCGGTGTGCTCGACAGGGACGAAGTAGGGATGGGCACCGGCCGTGCGGTCAGCGGCGAGTGCGAGCATCCGTGGCCCGAGGGCAGCGAGCACCATCCCCGATGGCGGCACCGCCGGCTGCACCACCGCGAGGTCGTCGAGGTAGCCCACCATGCGACTGAAGGGGCGTTCGTAGTTGCGCTCGGGAGAGTCGACCACCACCGCGTGGCTGGCGCCGAGGCCCAGCAGGAACCTGCCCGGGTGAGCCTTCTCTAGAGCCGCGAAACCCTCGGCCGACTGCACAGGAGTCGAGTGCCAGATGCTGAGGATCCCCGTCGCTATCGACATGCGCCTGGTGGCGTCGAGCAACCCTGCGAAAGCAGCGGGGATGCCATCGCCAAAACCAGCCGAGACCCACAGGGCGGCAAAGCCGAGGTCATCGAGCTCGGAGGCGACATCGGCGGCCTCAGCCGCGCGTGCTCCGTCGCACCACATTCCCGACGCCCAGATCCCGATCGGACCGATCGCCGTGCCCATCTCAGGAACCATGACCGCAAGAGTATCGAGCCGCCGCGCCTACGCGCCGCGGGGCCGTCCCCCTCGCTCGGTGTCACATCCGCACACTCGACCCGCAGCCGCCCGACCAGATCGAACCCCCGGCGGGCAATCGCGACCACGATCGTCCATGGCCTGGGACGCTGTTCTAGGATCCCCATGACACCAGCGAGCCACCCACCCACCAAGACCCCGTGTCGGCCTGGGTCCAGGGCAGGCTCGTGCCCCCGTGTGATGAGGAGTCCAGGCACCATGGTCAAGTCGCAGGACGCAGTAGAGATCGTCGACGAATGGACCACGGCTCTGCTGGCAGCCTTGGCCACACAGAATGAGCAGGCGGTGGCCGCCCTCTTCGTCGAGGACTCCTGGTGGCGCGATCTGCTCAGCGTCACCTGGGACTTGCGCACCTTCCACGGCGCACGACCCATCGCCTCCGGACTCATTGCCGCCAGTGCGGGGAGCCCGGCACTGCGCTTCGAAGCCCGCGAGGACGAACGTCCGGTGATCGACTCCAGCGTTCCCGGCGGGGACATGGTCGAGGCATTCCTTCGGCTGCTGTCCGACACCTGGTCCGGCACGGCCGTGCTGCGACTGCGCGACACCGGCGCCGATGGCTGGAAGGCGTGGACCTTCCTCACCGCGATGGATGAGATCAAGGGCCACGAGACCACGACTCTGACCCGCCGACCGCTGGGCAACGACGTCCATGAAAGTGGTGCGCTGCCCTGGCACATTCAGCGTGAGGATCGCCGCGCGTTCACCTCGTCCGACCCCACCGTCCTGGTTGTCGGTGGAGGTCAGGGCGGCCTATCGATCGCGGCCCAACTCGAGACTCGCGGAGTCAGCACTCTCGTGATCGAGAAGAACCCGCGCATCGGCGACAACTGGCGCAACCGCTACGAGTCCCTCGTCCTCCACGACCCGGTGTGGGCCGACCACCTTCCGTTCGTCGAATTTCCCGAGTCCTGGCCGATCTACTCACCGAAGAACAAGCTGGCCGACTGGCTCGAGGGCTACGTCTCGGCCCTGGATCTCAACGTGTGGACGGGTACGACCCTGGGCCCATCTTCCTTCGACGCGGCAACCGACACCTGGACCGTTGAGGTCACCGAGGCCGACGGCACCGTCCGCACCCTGCGACCGCGTCACGTGGTGCTCGCGACGGGCGCGGTGGGCGGCCCGATGATTCCGAAGATCCCCGGCATGGATACCTTCGCCGGGCAGGTGCACCACTCGAGCACCGAGACCACGGTCGACGTGGCCCCCGGCACGCGCATCGTGGTGGTCGGAGCCTGCAACAGCGGGCACGACATCGCCCAGGCGTACTGCCTTGCCGGCGCCGACGTCACGATGGTGCAGCGTTCGGCCACTTATGTCATGAGCCAGAAGCACGGGATCCCCGCCCTGTTTGGATCTGTCTACAGCGAGGGTGGCCCGCCCCTGTGGAAGGCCGATCTCATCAACTCCTCCTACCCGTACCCACTACTTCTGGAGTTCGCCAAGCCCCAGACCGTCGCCATCGCCAAGATGGATGCTGACCTGATCGCGGGCCTTGAGGCCGCAGGGTTCAACCTCGGCATCGGCCCTGCCGGTGAGGACGACGGCCTCATGGGACGCGCGCTTCGGCGGGCGGGTGGCTACTACATCGACGTCGGCTGCTCACAGCTGATCATCGACGGCAAGATCAAGATCAGGTCCGGGTCCGGTGTGCGCGAGTTCACCACCACCGGCGTCGTGCTCGAGGACGGCACCACCCTCGACGCCGACGTGGTCGTTCTCGCGACCGGATTCGCGAATATGCGCGAGACGGCCCGCGACCTCTTCGGTGACGCGGTCGCCGACCGATGCGGGGATGTCTGGGATCTCGACGACGAAGGCGAGCTCAAGACCATCTGGCGCCAGTCCGGGCACCCGAGGTTCTGGTTCATGGGCGGATCGCTACTTGCCGCGCGCGTGCACTCGAAGTACCTTGCCCTGCAAATCCTGGGGATGGAGACCGCTCAGGTGTCCTGATCGGCCGCTCTCGGCGCCCGTCGTCGGATCGCCACCGGTAAGGCGCGCAGCGCGCCGATTTCGGTACGTACTCGCATGGCCGTACTCCACCGTTGGCCCAACCAGGGCTTGCGCGCTCGAACGACGCCGAGGGAGTCGGCGCGCCAACGCCAGACATCCTTCACCGAGTCCGCGGTCGGGCACGGGTAACGCATGGTCTGCTCAGCGACCCCGAACTGCCCGCGTCGTCCTTCAGGTCCCGGCCCGAGTCCGAGGGTGTGGAGATAGGCGGAGATCAGGTCAAAACCCTGCGCCTGCAAGGCAACCCACGACCCGAAGACTCGTGCGTTGAAGTCGATCAGCCGCGGCGACCCCTGGGCATCGACCACCCAGTCCAGGCAGAAGAACCCGGTGTAGCCCAGCGTCCGGAGGAATCGCGCGGTCAACTCCACCGCAACCGGGTCGTCAATGGCGACGACGGTCTGGGGAGGGCCGGTCGGATCACCGGGTGATGGACGGCCCTCGTACGCCACGCAGACCAGGGCTTCGCCGTCCATCGCCACACCTCCCGTGGAGGGAGCCCAGCCGAGGTACTCCTGCGCGTAGGGGGCTTGGCCGAACAGCGTGGTGAGCTCAGCCCACGCCTGAGCGAGTTCCTCGGCGTCGTGGGCAATTCTGACCCCCCGGCCGCCGAACCCCACGTTGGCCTTGACCACGACGGGGAAACTGTCGCTGCACGCGGTGTCCCACGTGCGAGGCGTGGGCACGTCGGCCTTCTGAGCCCACAACTGCTGCACCCGCTTGTCCACGAGCACCATGGGATCAACTCCGGCAGCAACGCGGCGCCGCGGGTCGGCCACGCCGCCTTCCGCTTCGAGGGCAGAGATCGCCAGATCGTCCTGGATCTGCATGTCTAAGACATGGACGCCGGTCACTTCCGCGAGGGCGGCTGGGCTGATCGATGCAGGCCTCCCGGCCTCCCTGCCACCGTCGACCTCACGCGAGAGCGGACCCAGAACCCACGACTCAAGGCGCTGCATGGCGCGCAGACGCGGTGAACTAGTGCGCAGCCCCACGCGCGCGACCTTGACACCGTGCACGCGCAAGGCCCCCGCAAGGTCGAGGAACCCCTGCCACGTGCCACTGTCCAAGAAAATGACCTTGTTGTGATCCCCCACATGCTGAAAATAACAGTGCGTGCCCGCCCACGACGTGGCATTGCCAGAACGCAACCCCGTCGATCCGCCGCGACCGCTCGGTCGCGGCGGAGGTGTCAGACCCCTTCTCTATGCTGCCCATGAAGAGCCTCACCGACGGTGCGGCCGTGTGAACGGAGGCACCCCGTGTCTGCACCATCTCGGCCATCTCCCTCGTCGGGCCTCACACTCGGCGCCCACCCGTTGATCGGGTTCGATCTCGAGACCACGTCCGCGGACCCGTGGGATGCGCGCATCGTCACCGCGTCGATCGAGCCGGAGGGGCAGGTCGGCACCACGTGGCTGGCCGATCCAGGCGTGCCGATTCCAGACGGGGCGGCCGCGGTCCACGGCATCACGACCGCACATGCGCAATCCCATGGCCGCTCCGCGCGCGACGTGGTCGCCGAGGTAGCGCAGAGTCTCAATGCCCAGTGGCAATCCGGTTCCGCCATCGTGATCTACAACGCGCCGTATGACCTACGGGTTCTCACCGAGGAGATGCGACGCCATGATCTGGGCCCACTCTCGATCGGGCCGGTACTCGATCCCCTCGTGCTCTGGAGACATGCGGAGAAGTACCGCAAGGGCAAGAAGACTCTCGGAGATGCCGTCACCCGATTCGGTGTCGAGATGGGCACCGCACATGAATCGGCCGCCGACGCACAGGCTGCCGTCGGGGTTCTACGCGGCCTTGACTCTCTCGTGTCATGGGCCACCTGGACACCCCCGATTGCCCTTGAGCAGCAACGGCAATGGAATGAGGCATGGGCCAGCGGGCTCGCCGACTGGATCCGCCGCCAGGGCGGCGACTGGGAGTCCGTCGATGGCGCGTGGCCGTTGGCTGGACCGGCACGTCGTGCTGAGAAGTTCGACTGACCCTCGCGGTCAGACGCTGACTTCCTCCGGCAAAGCGAAGTCCTCGATCAACTCGCGATAGGTATGCACGTGCCGGCTCATGGCGAGAGCGGCCTTGTCGCCATCGCCTGCGCGGATCGCTGCCAAGATCCGATCGTGCGCCTTGATGGTGTCCGCCATCGTGATCTCGGAGTTGAACTCCTTGACGTCGGTGCTTCGCAGGATCACCAGCGAGAGAGAGTTCACGATCGCCTCAACGATCTCGTTATGACTGGCCGCACCCACCGCCACGTGCCAGTCAACGTTCGCCTGGAGGAATTGATCGATGTCCTGGGTCGAATCGGCCATGCGCGCAGCCGTCTCCTCGAGTGCCGCAAGGTCGGCGTCAGTCCGGTGGAGTGCAGCGAGACGGGCAGCGGTGGGCTCAAGTCCTTCACGCGCCTCGAGCAGCGAACGGAAACGGATACCCCGGCCGGTGACCAAACTCTGCAGGCTCCGCTGGAATGTCGAGGTGTCCGGACGACGAACGAACGAACCCCCAGCACGGCCGGGCCGAGTGACCACCAGCCCTTCGATCTCCAGGACCCGGAGTGCATCTCTCACGGTCTGCCGGCCCAAGCCGACCGACGCCGCGAGCTCGCGTTCGACTGGCAGCGCCGTGCCTTCGGGCATATCGGACTCGAGGATTTGCTTGCGCAGACGGTTGGCCAGAACGTCCGAGGCCTTGGGCACCTTCACCAGGCCGAGGTCTTCCATGACCGGAGGCGCTGCTGAGAGGACGGGCGTCTTGGCGGCACGTCGAGGTCCGGTGCTCGGGGTCATGGTCAAATGGTGCGATATTTGGCCCGAAAGCGCTAGTGGCCGCAGGGCACCAAGATTGTGGGCGAGCCTCAGTACATCGCGATGCCGGTGTTGACGTTGAGATCGTCCCCTGTGATCGCGGCCGCCTCGTCGGAGGCCAAGAACACCACGGTCGCGGCCACCTGCTCGGGCTCGACGAGGCGACGCAGCGGCGAATCGCGCGAGAAGTCGACGCGGACATCCTCGACCGTACGCCCGGAGAGCCGGGCCTGTTCGCGGAGGACGTTCTCCAATCGCGGACCGTTCACCGGGCCTGGGGACACGAGGTTAACCCTGACACCGAATGGGCCGGTTTCCGCGGCGAGGGTTCGGGTCAGTCCGACGAGCGCCATCTTGCTCGAGGCATAGGGGGTGCGATTGGCGAGCGGCCGCTTGCCGCTCATCGACCCCACGACCACGATGCTGCCGGAACCGCGCTGCACCATGTCAGGGAGAACTGCGCGACACGCGAGGAAGACCCCGCGGACGTTGACCGCAAAGGTCTCCTCCCAGTCGGCAGGGTCGACCTCCCAAAGCGGGGCGGTGGGTCCTGCGATTCCGCTGTTAGCGACGAGGACGTCGACGCCACCGAACTCAGCCACCGCCCGTGCGGCCATGGCCTCGGTGCTCTCAACATCGCGTACATCGGCGGCGACGACCACGGCACGCGCACCGAACTCACGCAGTTCGGTCGCCACCTGCTCGAGTTCGGCAACGGTGCGCCCCGCCAGGACAAGGTGCGCACCCTCCTGGCCACACCTCAGGGCGATCGCACGGCCAAGCCCGCGACCTGCGCCGGTGACGATGACAACCTTGCCCTCGAGCAGCACGACGTGCCTCCAGTGGTAGACGCGGACGGCGGAGGAGAGAGAAAAGGGGAGCTAGGCAGTCACGATCCGGCGGGATACGCCAGATAGATGATCTCGGCAATCAGCGCCGGGCGGTCGTGGTCGCGGATATGCATCTCAACACCCATCTTGTACTGCAGCCCGCCATCGTCGCGGGAGAGAACATCGATGATCCGGCCGCTCAGCCGCACCTGCGATCCGACCGGCACGGGGCTGGTGAAGCGGGCGCGGTCGATGCCGTAGTTGGTGCCCCTGGCCTTGTCGGTGACCACCAGCATCTGCTCAAGCAGTTTCGGCACGATCGACAACGTCAGATATCCGTGGGCGATCGTCGCACCGAAAGGGCCCTCGGCAGAGCGCACCGGGTCGACATGGATCCACTGGTGGTCATCGGTCGCGTCAGCGAACAGATCGATACGCGACTGCTCAACGACCAGCCAGTCACTTGTCCCCAACGAGGTTCCCGCGAGTGAGCGCAGTTCCTCGCACGTCACCGAGAGAGAAGCCATGCCGCACTCCTGTTCGCCGCTGTCGTCCCGCGTGCCGGGACGGTTCGAGAGATTAGGCCAGTCGGAACCGGGGCAGCGAGAACCCTGACTCCTGCTCGATCTGCACTACCACCGGAAGCTCGATGGCAAGATCTTCGCTCGGCGCCAGAATGTTCGTGATCAGGCGCGCGCCCTCGTCGAGTTCGACCACCGCGACGTTGTAGGGCACCCGCTCGGCGAACACAGGGTCGGACGAGTGGTGGTAGATGACCCAGCTGATAAGGCGCCCACGACCGCTCGAGGCCTCCCAGGTGATGTCCGCGGTGAGACATCGGGGGCACTCCTCGCGGGCCGGCAGCCAGACGTGTCCGCAGCCACGGCACTTCTGATGTCTGAGCTCACCCTCCTCGAGGCCCTTCCAGTAGGGCTCGGTGAGTGGTGTCACGACCGGCAATGGCAACTCGCTCATGACGATCCCAGGATCAACGTCGAATGGGTGTGCATGATCCCCCCCTGATTGCTGACAAGACTGGTCGTCGCGCCCGCCACCTGGTTCGTGGATGTTCCCCGGATCTGGCGGACTGCCTCGGTGACCAACTGCATCCCCGGCATTCCCGACTCTGAGAGGAGACCGCCGCTGGTGTTGATCGGAAGGTCGCCCCCGATCTCAATGCGCCCATCCTCGACGAAGGGGCCGCCCTGGCCCTTGGCGCAGAAGCCGTAATCCTCGAGCGTGAGAATCACCGTGATGGTGAAGCAGTCGTAGAGCTGGGCCACATCAATGTCCTTGGGCGCGAGCCCGGCCATCGCGAAGGCGGTGCGAGCCGACACGGCCGCAGCCGTCGAGGTGAGATCGGGCCGCTGCGCCACCTCCCATGAGGTCTGTCCCTGACCAAACCCCAGGATCGGGACCGGAGCGCCGACCCCGAGCTGGCGCGCGCGCTCGGCGCTCATGACGACCACCGCCGCGCCACCGTCTGAGATCAGGCAGCAGTCGTCGCGCCTGAGCGGATCGACGACAAAGCTTGAGGCCTCATAGGCCTCGGCCGTCAGGGGTCGACGCAGCTGCGCGTCGGGGTTGTTGGCCCCATGGCGACGACACGCACGCGCGACCGCACCAAGTTGCTCATGCTTGGTGCCGTACTGCTCCATGTGTCGTCGCGCGACCATGGCGTAGCCCGCTGGGGTGCCAAACCACCCGAAGACGGCGTCATCGCCCCAGCCTCGCTCGTAGGCCTGCCGAGTCCCGGTTCGCGGGTTGTCGGCGATGGTCACGAGGGCTACCTCGCACTGACCCTGCTCGATCGCCATGGCCGCGAACGAGATCATCGAGGAGGGCGCCGCGCCGCCTTGGTCCCAGACACCGCCGATACGAGGCTGAATCCCAAGCGCCTCGGCCATCGTCTGCGCGTACATCGAGCGATGCTCGGAGGTCGGGTACTTCACGAACAGGCCATCGACCATCGACTTCTCGATGCCCGCATCGTCGAGGGCCTTGCGGCACGCCTCGACGTTGAGGGAGGTGGTCGTGCGACCGGGCATCTTGCCCTGGGCAGTCTGGCCGATACCCGCGATCACCGCAGTGCCGCGCACTAGATCACGCCCTTGCTCTTCAGCTCGGCCATGGTGTCGACGTCGAGCCCAAGCCAGTCCCCGTAGATCTCGGCATTGTGCTGACCAAGGGTGGGGCTCGGGGCGAGCGGGGCATAGAAGTCGCCGACCCGGATGGGGCTGTGGGGGACGACCAGCGGGCCGAGCTCGGGGTGGTCGATCTCGGTGAGCATTCCCCGCTGCCGCAAGTGAGGGTCGGCCACGACCTCGGAGATCTCCCGAACGGGTGCGCTCGGCACACCAGCCTCGCTGAGGATCTCCACGACCTCGTCCTTGGTGTAACGCACAGTCCACTCACCGACCATCGCGTCGACCTCGTCCATCCGCGTGACACGTGCGACGCGATCGATGTAGCGAGGATCCGTCGCGAGTTCGGGCACCCCCATGAGGGAGGTCAACGCGCGCCAGTGGCTTTCGCTCACACAGATCAGCGCGACGAAACCGTCGCTGGCGGGGTAGACGTTGTACGGCGACTCGGCGAGCCCGGAGTGCCTATTGCCGGTGCGGCTGGGAACCTCTCCCGTACTTCCGAAGTAGAGCCCCAGGCTCGACATCAGGCTCGGGTAGACCGCATCGAGCATCGCGGCCTCAACGGTGGTGCCGTGCCCGGTCCGCTCACGCTGGTAGAGGGCCGAGGTGATCGCACCGAAGAGGTGGATACCCCCCATGAAATCGCTCATGGCCGGGCCAGCCTTGACGGGCGGACGGTCGGGGTAGCCGGTGACCGACATGATGCCTGACATCGCCTGGATCGTGATGTCCATGGCCGGCAGGTCGCGATAGGGGCCGGTCGAGCCGTAACCCGAGCCCGAGGCGTAGATCAGCCGAGGGTTGATCGCGTGCAGGTGATCGGCTCCAATGCCCAACTTCTCGGTGACGCCGGGCCGGAAGTTCTCCACGAACACATCAGCCTTGACGATCATGCGCTCGAGGAGGGCCACACCTTCGGGGTCCTTGAGGTTGAGAGTGACAGCCTTCTTATTGGAATTGAGCATCGCGAAGGGGGCCCCGGCTCCCTTGACCCGGCCCCTGCCTCGGAGGTTCTCGCCCGTGAGCGGCTCAACCTTGATGACATTGGCTCCACCGAGGGCCAGCAGCAACGTCGCATAAGGCGCGTTGTAGATCTGCCCTAGATCGACGACGGTGACGCCGGCAAAGGGTGCAGGGTCCATGCGATCAGCTCCCGGTGAACTTGGCGGGACGGCGCTCGGCGAATGCCGCCGGGCCCTCCTTAGCATCATTGGTGAAGCCGAGAAGGCGGTTCATCGCCTGCTCCATCCGAAGACCCGTAGCCCGGTCGACGTCGCGAGAACGAAGTGCGAGTTCCTTGGCGGCCTGCACCGCCAACGGTGCGTTCGCGGAGATCTCCCGCGCGTAGTCGAAGGCAGTGCTCATCAGGTCTTCCTGGGGTACCACCTTGTTGACCAGGCCCCAGCGCTCGGCGCTTGCCGCGTCGACCCGCCTTCCGGTGAGGGTCATCTCCATCGCGATCGCATATGGAAGCTGTTCAAGGATTCGCTGGGTTCCGCCGTTGCCGGCGACGACCCCGCGGGCTACTTCGCTCAGCCCGAAGGTCGCCGTCGGGGTAGCAACGCGGATGTCGGTGGCCATCAGCAGTGTCATCCCGCCCCCGAGGCAGTAGCCGTTCACCGCGGCGATGACCGGCTTCCAGACCTCGAGCCCTCGGTTGAGGAGCTGGTCTTGCTGGGTCTTCCAGAACTGCGACATATCCATCGGGGAGTTCACGTAGCTCTTCAAGTCGGCGCCCGTAGTGAACGCTCGATCGCCCGCACCGGTAATGACGGCGACCCTGATGTCAGAGTCGTCACGGACCCGGCACCATGCCGCAGAAAGATCGCGGTAGGCATCGGCATCCATCGCGTTCATCCGCTCAGGACGGTTGATCGTGATGAGGGCGATGCCCTCGCCGTCGACCTCGAAGTCGATGCTCAACTGGGGCCGCCGCGACCGGAGAGGAGCTGGCGGGCCACCACCATGCGGTGAACCTCGGACGGGCCCTCACCGATGCGCTTGATGCGCATCTCGCGGTACCAACGCTCCAGCGGGAGCTCCTTGGCAACGCCGAGGCCACCGTGGATCTGGATGCAGCGGTCGACGACGCGGCCCGCCGTCTCTGTCGCGTAGACCTTCGCGGCGGACGCCTCGAACTTGAAGTCCTGGCCGAGGTCGGCCTTCCATGCAGCCTGGTAGACCAAGCCCCTCGCGGCGCGGATCTCGATCTCGGAGTCGGCGATCATCCACTGGATGGCCTGCTTGTCGGCGAGCCTGCTGCCGAACGTCTCTCGGTTGCGGGCCCACTCGATCGCCATCTGCAACGCAGCGCTGGCGATTCCGAGTGTGGCGGCCGCGTAGGGAACCCGGGCATGGACGAGCCACTTCTGGGCGAGGTCGAATCCCTTGCCTTCCTCACCCAGGAGGTTCTCCACGGGCACGCGGCAATCGGTGAAGGAAAGCTCGCACGGGTACCACGAGCGGATCACAGGAATCGGCTTCATCGTGAGCCCCGGAGTGTCCGCGTCAACGATGAAGGAACTAACTCCATTGCGGCCCGGGCTTGTGCGCGCGAAGACCACTCCCCAGTCGGAGTAGTCGGCCGCCGAAATCCAGGTCTTGGTGCCGTTGAGGACATAGCTGTCACCATCGCGGACTGCCGTGGTGCTGATGCTGCGCGCGGGGTCGGCGCCACCAGAGGGCTCGCTGATGGCCACGAATGTCTTGCCACCGGACGCGATCGTGGGCACCGCGTACTTCTGGATCTGCTCCTCGGTGCCGCGGAAGATCACATTCGGCGGGTCCCATCCGAACGCACCACCGGCGGGGACATAGGCGCCCATCCGGCACTGTGACGCTTCTTCGGCGACGATGACCTGCTCGAGCAGGCTCATCTCACTGCCGCCGTACTGCGCCGGTGATCCAACACACCACAGGCCAGCCTGGCGCGCCTTGGCCCGGGCAGCCTCAAGGGCTTCGGTGGGCAGCTGGTAGGCGTCAAACTCCAACGTCTCTTCGACGGGCCTGATCTCCTTCTGGACGAACTCCCGCGTTACGGCCCGAAGGCTCTGCAGTTCTTCGGAAAGTTCCCAGCCGCCGTGGGCGTTCATAATCAATCTCCTCGTGAGTGGCCGTCCGCCCGTGGAATGCTCGATGGTTCACGGACTCTGAAAATCCTATGGGGGTCCATCGCACGGTGCGACCGGTCGGGTGGTCACCGCGTGTCGGGAGTCCGCGCCAGAATAGGTCTTCACTGCGCCGTCGTCAATGTTAGGACCGAAGCCCTCGAGGGAGGCATCACGACCCCTCCCGCGCGATTGACATCGGCCAAAGTGGCCGACAACCTAGGCCGGGGTCATCGCCCGTCCGTGCGGTCGGCACAATCCCCCGTGAGGGCGCAGGCGCACCAGCCGCGGCCCGCCATTCCATCTCCGACATAGGGAGACGCGTGACCACCTACGACGAGCGCCCGTGGCTTTCCCAGTATCCGCCCGGCATAGCCGCGGAGCTTCTACCCGAGTTCACCGATGCACTCTCGATGTTCCGGGCGGCCCTCACGCGCGCACCCGACAACCGGGCCATCACCTACTTCGACGGCCAGCTCAGTCTGCGCGAGATCGACGACATGTCCGACGCCCTCGCGTGCGCGCTTCTCGCCGCTGGCGTGCAGCGCGGCGACCGCGTGGCTCTGTACCTGCAGAACGTGCCGCAGTTCATCGTTGCCCTGGTGGCCACCTGGAAGGCCGGCGCCATCCTGGTCTCGATCAACCCCATGAGTCGCCAGCGCGAACTAGGCCATCTGCTCGCCGACTCCGGAGCCAGAGTCCTGATCTGCCTCGAGGATCTCTACGACGACATCGCGCGCGAGGTGGTGCCCTCGAGCCAAGTCACTCTCGTGATCACCACCAGCGCGCTCGAGCACCAGACTCGCAACGATCCGCGACTTTTCGCAGGCCTGGCCAAGGTGCGCCACGAGGGCACCATGGACTTGGCCGAGCTTGTGGCGCAGTACGCCGGCCAGCGGCCGCCCGAGATCAGCTTTGCCCCCTCCGACGTCGCGCTCCTGACCTACACCTCAGGCACCACCGGCGCGCCGAAGGGGGCGATGAATACCCACGGGAACGTCACCTTCAGCGCCCAAACATTGCGCGACTGGTGTGGCCTCACATCCGACGACATCGTGCTCGGCGTCGCGCCGCTATTCCACATCACTGGGCTGATCGCCAACATCGCCTTGTCAATGCTGCTACCCGCAGAACTCGTACTTCACTACCGCTTCGACGTCGGTGTCCTGCTCGACACCCTGCGCGAACGTCGCCCGACGTTTACGGTCGCAGCGATCCCGGTCTTCATCGCCCTCGCCAGCGCACCCGAAGCAACGCGCGAGGACATGGCGTCTTTGCGGGCGGCTTACTCCGGCGGAGCGCCGGTGTCGCCGGCATGGGCCAACCGATTCATCGAACAGTTCGGCACCCGGATCCACGGCATCTACGGCCTCACGGAGACGACCTCCCCCTCGCACATGGTTCCGCTCGGGGCGCAGGCGCCCACCGACCCCACGAGCGGCGCCCTGTCCGTCGGCATCCCGGTGCCGAGCACGATGTCGCGGATCGTTGACGACTCCGGCGCCGATCTCCCTCCAGGTGAGGTCGGCGAAATCGTGATCTCCGGACCTCAGCTTGTCGCCGGCTACTGGCACCAGCCCGAAGAGACCGAACACGCGATGGGCGGCCGAAGGCTGCTCACCGGCGACGTCGGATTCATGGACGCCGACGGTTGGTTCTACGTCGTGGACCGCAAGAAGGACATGATCAACGCATCCGGATTCAAAGTCTGGCCGCGCGAGGTCGAGGACGTCCTGTGCGAACATGATGCCGTCAGTGAGGCCGCGGTCGTCGGCGTGCCCGACGAGTACCGAGGCGAGACGGTCAAGGCCTACGTCACACTGCGGCCCGGCATGGCCGTCACGGAAGATGAGCTGATCGCGCATTGCAAGGAGCGCATGTCGGCCTACAAGTACCCGCGGAGCATCGAGTTCATGGACGTCCTACCAAAGACAACGACCGGTAAGACGTTGCGTCGCGAACTTCCTCGGAGCCACTGATGGTCGAGCCCGTGAGCCTGCCTGGTCTGGATATCGAATCGCTGGAGCGTTTCTTCCATCGCGAAATCCCTGGGGTCGCCCGGGGTCAGCTGAGCGCACAACTCTTCGCGGGGGGCAAGTCCAACTTGACCTACGCCCTGACGGACGGACGAACTGAGTGGGTCCTGCGGCGCCCACCGCTGGGTCACGTACTCGAGACGGCGCATGACATGAGCCGCGAGTACAAAGTCATGCACGCGCTCAACGGAACCGACGTCCCCGTGCCAGTCATGGTCGCGATGTGCGAGGACCTTGAGGTCATCGGCGCACCCTTCTACGTCATGTCATTCGTGAACGGAACCATCTATCGCACTCAGGAGCAGCTCGACGCCCTCGGCGACACCGAGGCCGGCGCCTTGGCCGAGAACCTCGTCGAGGTCCTGACACGTCTGCACCGGGTGGACCCCGCGCGCGTCGGGTTGGCCGACCTCGGACGTCCCGCCGGGTTCCTGGAGCGGCAGATCCGGCGCTGGGGCAAGCAGATCGCCGCCTCGCACTCCCGCGACATTCCCGAACTCGACACCCTGAGTGAGCGTCTGGCCGAGTCGATCCCAGTGAGCGCCCGCAGCTCGATCGTCCACGGCGACTTCAAACTCGACAATGTCGTCGTTGAACCCAACCACGACAGCGAGATCGTCTGCGTCCTCGACTGGGAGATGGCCACGCTCGGTGACCCGCTGCTCGACTTGGCCAACCTCGTCATGTGGTGGGAGGGCATCTACGACATCAACGGGCGATCCTTCGCCGCGGCACCGGGCCTCGTCCCGGCATTCCCCGGACGTGACCACCTCATCCAACGCTACGCACAGATCACCGGCGCCGATCTCGACGAATTCCCCTGGTACTTGGGTTTCGCGTGTCTGAAACTAGCGTGCATCTTCGAGGGCATGTACTTCCGCCAGACCCAGGGTCTGACGGTGGGCAGCGGATTCGACCAACTCGCCGGGCTCGCCCCCGCGCTCGCTGCCCGCGGGCACGACGTGCTTCGCGGAGCCTCGCGCTAACGGCTCCGGCAACGACGAGCTGCCCTGTCATCGCGTAACCGACCACGACACGAGGAGACCACCGTGCGAGCGCTGCAACTTCAGGCATACGAGGGACCGGACGGCCTGCTCATGACCGAGGTCTCCGACCCGGTCGCCAAGCCGGACGAGGTTCTGATCGACGTGCGGGCCATCGGGATCAACTACCCCGACCTGCTGATGACCAAGGGCTCCTACCAGGTCAAGCCTCCACTGCCCTTCGTGCCCGGAAGCGAGATAGCCGGTGTGATCTCTCAGGCACCGGAGGGCTCCGGCTGGGCTGTCGGCGACCGCGTCGCGGCATTCGTGTGGTCGGGCGGCTACGCCGAGAAGGCACTGGCGCCCTTGAACGCGGTATTGCGCCTCCCCGACACCATGGACTTCAGCACTGGTGCCGCCACGATCATCAATTACCACACGGTCCACTTCGCGCTCTCACGCCGAGGGAAGCTCACGGCAGGTGAAGGCCTGCTGGTGCTCGGGGCCGCAGGCGGAATCGGCTCTGCCGCGGTGCAGATCGGGAAGGCACTCGGCGCACGGGTGATCGGAGGCGTCGCGAACGAAGAGCAGCGCGAGGCGGCCCTCGAGGCCGGTGCCGATGAGGTGATCGTGCTCACCGAGGGCTTCTCCGCGCAGGTCCGGGATCTCACCGGTGGCCGTGGTGTCGATGTCGTCCTAGACCCGCTGGGCGACTGGATCTTCGGTGAGGCGATTCGCGCACTCGCCCCCGAGGGCAGAATCCTCGTCGTCGGATTCGCGGCAGGTGCGATTCCCCAGCTCGGGATCAACCGGTTGCTGCTCAAGAACGTGTCGGCAGTGGGCGTCGCCTGGGGCGCCTTCCTCGATATCGACCGTGACCTGATGTCCCATGCAAGTCGGGAGATCGCGGCGATGCACGGTGCCGGCCTGTTGCGTCCCCTGGTGTCAGCGAAGTTCGAATTCGAGAACATCCCCGAGGCGTTGCATCTGCTCAGCCGCGGAGGAATCCGGGGTAAGGCGGTCATCACCCTCGAGACCTCGGCATGATCAACTCGACCCGACCTACCTGATCGACGGGCGTCCATGGGGACGCCCGTCGATCACAGGGTTGAGGACATCCTCAGGATGCGCGACCGGCCAGGATCCGCGCCGGGTTGAGCACCATGATCTGGTGGATGTCCTTGTCGGACACACCCCTGCGCTGCAGTTCGGGGAGCACGCCGTCCGAGATGTAGCGGTGGTGCCAGTTGGGCATGATGCGGTTACGCACCGACGGCTCGAGGTTCACGCTGAAGAACGACGCATCATGTGACAGCGTCAGTTGCGAGGAGTACCCGAGCTCGCACAGTCGCACCACGGTGGCGATGCGATCCTCTTCGGTCGCCATGATGTCCATCCCGAAGCGATCGAGCCCGAGGGAGGATCCGGCATCCATGAGCTGGCGCAGGTAATCAATGTCGGTGCTGTCTCCGCAGTGACCGATGACAACATGCTGGAGATCGACCCCACGCTGACGGAAGTACTCCTGCTGCTCGAGGCCGCCACGGTGCTCGGCGTTCGTGTGCGTGGTGATGGGCGTGCCGGTCTCGAGGTGGGCCAGTGCAGCCGCCTCGAGCACGCGCTCGACATCGGGGGTGATTCCCCACTTGTCCGTCACAACCTTGATCATCGCGGCCTTGATTCCCGTGCCCGCGATGCCCTCACGGATATCGCGCACGAACATCTCCACCAGGGGCTCAGTGCCGCCCGCGAGGCGCTCGGGGCCGTGGTTGTGGAAGTACGAGGGCAGATCACGCTGGGTGTAATAACCCGTCGCCACGAGGATGTTCACGGGGCTGCCCTCCGCGACGCGCTTGATCCGCTCGATCGAGCGACCTAGGCCCATCACCGTGAGGTCGACGAGAGTGGAGATTCCCCGGTCGGCGAGGCTCTGCATCCCTTGACGGGCGGCCGCGAGCATTCCTTCTTCGTCCCACTCCGGGGCCGGGAAGTTGTGCTCGAGTTCTGGGTTCTTCACGAAGATGTGCTCGTGCATCAAGGTCATCCCGAGCTTGTCGGTGCTCAGGGGACCGTGCATCGTCTCGACATTCGTCATGCGCGTGCCTCTCGTTGGGAATCGTTCGTTGGACATGGCGATCACACGCACATGTCCACTGTGGTGGTCGATGTGGCCAAGGAACGGCCGCCGCACCCTCGCATGATGGCCCGCGGGCCTTGCCAGGTCTCAACGAGAAACCTGCCGTGACGAGAGCGATCCGTCAAGCATGTGGCACCTCGACCACGATGCCGAACCGTCTCGCACGCAGCCTGATATCGGTGCGCACCAGCATGCCGACGGGGACCGTCTCGCCGCACGGCGAACGTGTGCGCGGGGCCATGATGGAACTTTGGTCGAATGTTCCGCAAGGGTCTATTCAGATCGCACCGCGTGCTGTAAGTTTCCCCACGTCATCACCGCAGGGCAGCCTGACGTGATGCCCGTTTAGCAATGTGTCCGTTACCGATCCGGTCGTTCCGGGGCTTCGAGTACGTCGGCCAACACCGTCAACTCAGTGCGCGCCCGCGACCAAGGCGAGGGGTGTCATGGCAATCACCGTCAGCGAAACCGACATGCTCGAGATGTACCGTCGTATGACGCGCATCCGGCAGTTCGAGGAGACCACCCAGGCACTCCTGCTCAAGGGTGAGCTCTACGGTTCCTTTCACACCTCCTCCGGGCAGGAGGCCTCGATCGTCGGATCGTGCATGGCCCTGCGCACGGATGACTACATGGTGGGTACTCACCGCTCACACGGCCACCCGATCGGCAAGGGTGCCAAGATCGACCGCCTTCTCGCGGAGTTGATGGGCAAGGAGACCGGCATCAACCAGGGCAAGGGTGGTTCGATGCACCTGTCCGACTTCGGGGTTGGCTCACTCGGTGAAACCTCGATCGTGGGATCAGGCCTTCCCGTCGCAACCGGTGCCGCACTCGGCTCAAAGATGCAGGGCAACGACCGCGTGACCCTGTGCTTCTTCGGTGACGGCGCCTCAAGCCAAGGCACCTTCCACGAATCGCTCAACATGGCGTCGCTGTGGAACCTGCCGGTGATCTATGTCTGCGAGAACAACGGCTTCGGTGAGCTCACGCCCACCCACGAGGCCGTCTCCGTGCCCGACATCGCCTCCCGGGCAGCGGGGTATGGCATGCCGGGCATCGTGGTCGACGGCCAGGACGTGCTCGCGGTGTATGAAGTTGTCTCCGAGGCCGTCCGTCGCGCACGCGCTGGTGAAGGCCCGACCTTGGTCGAGACCAAGACCTTCCGCTTCGACAATCACTCGATCGGCATGCCCGTCGAGACTCCCGGCCACGCCGAGATGCTCGTGCACTGGAGGGGTAACCGGTGCCCCATCGATCTCTTCGATAGGGCCTTGAAGGAATTTGGCTGCGACGAGGTCACCCTCCGGGAGATCGACGCCCAGGTCGCCGACGAGGTCTCGGCAGCTGTCGAGTTCGGTCGTACCAGCCCCGAGCCCCCGCCCGAGGCCGCCTTCACCCACCTGTACACCAACCCGATCCGCATCGACAGCTGAACCTCGATCGCCAGAGAGAAGGAACTCACGTGCACACGGTCACCTATCTTCAGGCCATCAACGAGGCACTCCGTGAGGAGATGGACCGCGACGAGCGGGTCTTCATCATGGGAGAGGACGTTGGTTGGAACCTCCTCGGCGCCACCGGCGGACTCAAGGACCGCTTCGGTACCGAGCGGGTCCGCAACACCCCCATCGCCGAAGCCGGTTTCGTCGGCGCTGGCGCTGGCGCCGCGATGGTCGGTATGCGACCCGTCGTCGACATGCTCATCGCGCCGTTCGTCTACCCGGCGTTCGACCAGATCGTCTCCATCATCGCCAAGTCCACCTACCTCTACGGCGGCCAGGCGAAGATGCCGATCGTGCTGCGGGCGCCGATGCTCTACGGAGCCGGCAACGCCGCACAGCACTCCGACCGCCCCTACCCGACCTTCATGACCATCCCTGGTCTCAAGCTCATCGCCCCGGCATCGCCCTATGACGCCAAGGGCATGCTCAAGGCCGCCATCCGCGACGACGATCCGGTCATCTGCTTCGAGGACTGGACCCTCACCGGACTCCGCAACGAGATCCCCGATGAGGACTACGTCATCGAACTCGGCAAGGCCGCCGTCAAGCGCGAGGGCTCCGACATCACGATCGTCGCGCTAGCCGGCGCGGTCCCTCACGCACTCGCCGCTGGCGAGCAGCTCGCGGGCGAGGGCATCTCGGCGGAGGTCATCGACCTTCGCTCGATCGTTCCCTTGGACCGCGACACGATCCTGGCTTCGGTCGAGAAGACCGGCCGGCTCGTGGTGGCTGACCCTGCGCACATCATGGGCTCGGTGGCCTCAGAGATCTCGGCCATCGTGGCGCAGGAGGGCTTCTGGAGTCTGCGCGCACCGATCATTCGGGTCGCCACACCTCACACGCACATCCCGTTCAGTGCCACCCTCGAGCGTCCGCTGTACCCCACGACCGAGAAGATCGTGAACGCCGCCAAGCGCGCCATGGCATAACGCCGAGAATCCGAGAGACCGAGAGAAGCACACCGTGGCCATCGAAATTCGCCTGCCCCAGTGGGGCATGGGCATGCTGGAGGGCGAAATCCTCCAGTGGTACAAAAAGGAAGGCGACACGGTCGCGGAGGGTGAGCCACTCGCCGAGATCGAGGCGGCCAAGGTCACCGCCGATGTCGTCGCACCTCAGGCGGGCGTACTTCACAAGATCGTGGTGCACGAGGGCAAGCTCGTGCCGGTGAACGAACTTCTCGCGTACATGCTCGGCGACGGCGACGACCCGAACGCGGTCCTCGTTGATTCTGCCGCCTCTGCAGCGGCAGCCCCCGCCACCGCGGGTGCTGCCGCCTCAGTGGCGGGGCCGGCCACGAGTCCGGCAGGCGGGGGTTCGCGCAATATCGTTCCGCGTGCACGGATGCTCGCCAAGGAACTCGGCGTCGACCTCGCCCTCGTCGTCGGTACCGGCCCGGGTGGACGCATCGGCGAAGACGATGTTCGCAATGCCGCATCCTCCTCCAGCGCCGCACAGCCCGAGGCGCCGGGCATCACCATCCCGCTCAAGGGGATCCGGGGAACGATCGCCCGGCGAATGGTGGCCTCTCTCCAGTCGATGGCTCAGTTGACCCTCGTCTCCACTGCCGATGTCACCGATCTCGTCGCACACCGCGACGCCATGTCGGAACGGCCAAGGCCCACCTACACCGACTACATCGTCAAGGCGGTGTCGCTCGCCCTGCGGCAGCACCCCGGCCTCAACGCGACGCTCGAGCCCGACCGCATTCGCCTTCTGCCCGATGTCCACATCGGAGTGGCGACCGCGGCCGAGAGCGGGCTCATCGTCTCGGTGGTCCGTGACGCCGACACCAAGTCTTTGGCCCAGATCGCACTCGATTCGGCCTCGGTCGTCGAGCGGGTGCGCGCGGGCACCTTCAGCACCGATGACGTCTCGGGCAGCACCTTCACGGTGACCTCCCTTGGCGGTCAGGGCATCGATGCCTTCACCCCGATCATCAACCCACCCGAGGCAGCGATCCTCGGCGTGGGGCGGATCGTCGACCAGCCCGCCCGCGACGGCGACGGCATCGCCTGGCGCAAGGTCATCACCTTGAGCCTCACGATCGATCACCAAGTGGTCGATGGCGCGCCGGGGGCGGCGTTCCTCGAGACCGTCGTCGCCCTGCTCGCCGACCCCCAGACGATCGCGCAGTAGTTCAGCTGGCTGCCCGCGCGTTGATCACAAGCCCAACGTCACGAAGGAGCCTGAGCGTGAGTGCCATGCGATTCGAGGGTAAGACGGCGATCGTCACCGGCGGCGGCGGGCAGATCGGCGCGGCAACCTGCGTCCGCCTCGCCGCGGAAGGCGCGACTGTGCTGGTCGTCGACATCTCCAACGCATCGGTCAACGCAACGATCGAGCGGATCCGCGCCCAAGGCGGGACTGCCGAGGGGTTCGTCGCCGATGTGACCGACAGCGCCCAGGTCGCCGCCTATGCCAAGGCCGGCGCAGCGCTCGGGGGTGGCGTCGTCGATATGTTCTACAACAACGCGGGCATCGAGGGTGTGGTGGCGCCCGTCACCGAGCATCCAGATGACGAGTTCGACAAGGTCATCGCGGTCAACGTCAAGGGTGTGTTCCTCGGACTCAAGCACGTGATCCCGTACATGCGCGCTGGCGGCACCATCGTCAACACCGGCAGCATGGCCGGGGTCGTCGGCGCAGCGGGATGCGTGGCCTACATCGCGTCCAAGCATGCCGTCATCGGCATCACGCGAACCGTCGCCCTCGAGCAGGCACCGCTCGGCATCCGCGTCAACGCCGTCTGTCCCGGCGCTGTGAAAGGCCGCATGATGGAGTCTCTCGAAGATGGCTTCGGCGCCGGTTCTCGCGAGGTGGTCATCGGCCGCACACCCATGGGCAGGTATGCAGAGCATGAGGAAATCGCCGCCATGGTGGCCTTCCTGCTCTCAGAAGATTCCTCGTACTCCACCGGGGCGCTGTTCATGGCCGATGGCGGACAGACGGCCAGCTAGCCCGGCACCGATCGCGGCAACCGAGAATAGGACGACCCATGAAGGCATTGCGCTACCACGCTCGCGGTGATTTCCGGATCGACGACGTCCCGGATCCCGAGGTGCGCCCTGGCACAGTCATGGTCGATGTCGACTGGTGCGGTGTCTGCGGATCCGAGCTGCACGAGTTCGAGGAAGGCCCGATCCAGGTACCCGAGTCCGGCCCCAACGCCGTCACCGGCGAGACCGTCCCTGTCATCCTCGGGCACGAGTTCGCTGGAGTCGTGTCGGCCGTCGGGGCGGGTTCCGAGGGAGTCCGCGTCGGCGACCGCGTCGTCGTCGAACCGTTGATGTACTGCAAGACCTGTGCTGCGTGCCGGGCGGGCGACTACCACCTGTGCAAGAGCCTGGCCATCATCGGCATTCACGGTGTCGCCGGGGGCTACTCCCCCCATGCGGTGGTGCCGGCCTACACCGTGCACAAGTTGCCCGAGTCAGTGCCGACCGATGTCGGCGCTCTTATCGAACCCCTCGCGGTGGGTTGGCACGCGATGCGCATCGCACACTTCCGCGCCGGCCAGACGGCTCTTGTGCTCGGTGCCGGGCCCATCGGGCTCGCCACCCTGCTCTGCGTTCAGGCAGCCGGGGCAGAGCTCACCATCATGGGCGTACGTCGCCCAGGCGCCCGCGCCGATACCGCGCACGTCCTCGGTGCGCACGCCGTCCTGGACTCCAGCCAGACCAACGTCGCCGAAGAGATTATGGCCCTGACCAACGGGCGGGGCGTCGACGTCGTATTCGAGACCTCTGGGTCACAGGAGGCCATGGACACTGCCATTGCGTCGGTTGCCGTCGGAGGAACGATCGCCAGCCTGGCCGTCTGGGCAAAACCCGGACAGTGCGACTACATGACCTTGCTGCTCAAGGAAGCCACCCTGATCGGGAGCATGTGCTACTCGAACGACTTCCAGCCGGTCATCAAGGCACTCGACGAAGGACGAATCCGAGGCGCCGAAAATATGATCACCAAACGCGTAAAGCTCGACGACGTCCTCACCGATGCCTTCGGAACCCTTCTGAACGACCGCAGTCAGCACGTCAAGGTTCTGGTCAGTCCCTGAGCACCACGTGCTCGCGTCCGATTTCATAACGATTCCTCGGGGAGCATTCCCGATCGCACGTCAACTAGTTAGCGTCCTATCAGGGCTGCCAGCACATGGTGGCCACACCTGCCGAGAGGGCAACTCACATGTCTGACTACAACTTCGATGTCCACCACATCAACGGTGCCTGGGTTCAGGCAGAGTCCTCCGAGCGCATCGAGGTGATCGACGCAGCGACAGAGGAAGTCATCGGCCGCATCCCCGCCGGTACGGCCAAGGAGGTCGACACCGCGGTGAAGGCTGCTCGGGCGGCCTTCGATTCCTGGAGCACCACGACCCCTGAGTTCCGCGGCAACCTCCTCAAGGCAGCGAGTGAGGCGATCCTGGCGCGCACCGAGGAACTCGCCGTGATCCAGAGCCGCGAGGTAGGCACTCCACTCGCGCTCTCGCGTGCCATGCACGTGGGCCTGCCCTCGGTCACCGTGGGCTCCCAGAATGACTTCGTGGGCCACGCCTTCGACCCGGAGATCATTGGCAACGCCACCATCGTGAAGGAAGCCATCGGTGTCGTCGGTCTGATCGCACCATGGAACTTCCCCCTGCAGCAGGTCGTCGCCAAGGTGGCACCCGCACTCGCGGCCGGATGCACGATCGTCCTCAAGCCCAGCGAGTTTGCGCCCCTCACCACCTACGCGCTCATCGAGATCCTCGAGGCGGCCGGCCTCCCGGCTGGAGTTCTCAATGTCGTGTTCGGCGACGGGCCGACCGTGGGCGAGGCGATCGTGACCCACCCCGACATCGACATGGTCAGTTTCACCGGCTCCACTGCCGTGGGCAAGCGGATCTGCGCGCTCGCGGCCGACAAGGTCAAGCGAGTGGCACTCGAGCTCGGCGGCAAGTCTCCGCTGGTCGTGCTGCCGGATGCCGACGTCAACATGGTTGCCCAGCGCGTCGTCGGCGCCATCACCCTGAACTCAGGCCAGGCCTGTTCGGCACTCACGCGCATCGTCGTGCCGCAGTCACGTCTCGCAGAGGTCGAGAGCGCCATCCTCGCCGCCGTCGCCACCATCAAGGTCGGCGATCCGATGTCCGAGGACACCGCCATGGGCCCACTGGTCTCCGAGCGTCAGCTCGGGCGGGTGCGCGCGCTGATCGACAAGGGCATCGCCGAAGGAGCACGTCTACTCACGGGTGGGTCGGGCCTTCCGGAGGGGCTGACGAAGGGGTACTACGTCCAGCCCACCGTGTTCTCCGACGTCACCATCGATATGACCATTGCCCAAGAGGAGATCTTCGGCCCCGTCATGTCGATCCAGCCCTATGACGATGCACTCGGCGACGACGAGGCCGTCAGGATCGCCAACGCCACCGTCTACGGCCTCGCTGCAGCGGTGATGGGCGCCGACGTCGCTCGCGCCAATGCCGTCGCCCGACGCATCCGTGCGGGCCAGGTGGAGGTCAACGCCGGAGCGTTCAACCCCATCGCTCCGTTCGGCGGCTACAAGCAGTCCGGCCATGGCCGTGAGCTCGGCCGTCACGCGGTGGAGGAGTACCTCGAGATGAAGGCACTGCTGAACTGAAGTCGACCGCAGGAGTGGCCGCTCACGAACGCAACTGCGCGGCGACCTCGGCGAGGTGGGCGACCTGATCCCTCTCATCACTGAGAGGGGTCAGGACGTAACCGTCGACATGATCGATGTGACGGGTTTGGGCCCGCACCTTCTCAACTACTTCGTCGCAGGTTCCGATGGTGTAGGTGCGCAGAGCGTCGTCCCAATCACCCTCGAAGAACCTTCCGAGGGCCTGCTGGCACCTGGCCTTTGCATCGGGGCCTTCTAGGACGTAGCACCAGTCCGAGAGTACGAAGTCAATGTCGTCGCGGCCTCGCTCGGCGATGGCTGCACGGTCGAGCACGATATTCCAGGCATCCCCCAGCACCGTAGGGGCGATCCGTCGCTTGGACGAGGCTGAGTAGACCAGTGGCACCCACGCATCTGCCAGACGGCCGACCCGGTCGAACTGGGTGAGCGCAGGCTTGGGCCATCCATCGGGCCACTCCAAGGACTGGCTCGGGGCGAAGGAAGCCATCCAGATCGGGGGCGGCCCGTTCACCGGGACAGGGGAGATCGCGACATCCTCGAGTGTCCAGAACCGCCCCTCGTAGCTCACGTTGGATCCCTTCCACAGCTGGCGCATGATCGTGATCATTTCTTCGAACCTCGCCGCCCGCTCGACCATCGGGATGCCCAGAGTGGTGAACTCCTTCGCCAACCAGCCCAGGCCTGCGCCGAGGATGACGCGACCACCGGAGGCCGCATCGAGCGAGGCAATCGACTTTGCGAGCTGTACCGGGTGGCGGAAGGGAAGCACCATCACCAGCGGGCCGAGTAGCACGCGGCTGGTGCTGGCTGCGATGGCCGAGAGCACGACGATCGGGTCGAGCATCGAGGCGCCGTAGACCTTCTTACCGTCCTGGGCGGCTTCGGAGAGCATGCGATCTCCGACGAAAATTCCGTCGAGGCCGAGTTCCTCTGCCATTCGTACCCAGGCGAGCAGGTCCATGAGCGGACTGACACCTGGGGTGATCCACGACGGCGGACGGACGCAGACGATGGGCGTCTGGCCGCTCACTGCGGTACTTCCTCATCGAGCAGCAGCCAAATTGCTGCCTTCTGCCAGTGAATCCCCGCCCGCACGGAGGCGTAAATGCCGCCTTCGAGCGCCTCAGGCATCACGTACTTGATCGCCAGCAGGCCGGGCACGAGATGGCGGGTGACAGGCCCGGGCACCGATCGGCGCATCAATTGCCCCACGTACTCCTCAGTGAGTGCCTCGACCAGGGTGTCGTACGCCTGCTGGTTGAAAGCCACGAGGGTGATGTCGAGGGTGCTCCCCTTGTCGCCGGCTCGGGCCGCGGCCAATTCTCGAATCTTCATGCGGTGTACCAGCCCAACGAGGTCGTGACCTGATCGCGAGCAATGAGCCCGCTCTCGACCGAGAGGTGCGCTCGTCGCTCGGAGCGAATCCCGCAACCTCCGGCTGGCCCGCTGAGGGTCAGCGCGTAGATCTCGTCCTCGACCGATCGGGCGGTGGCGTCGGAGTCGCATACGGCACCGACGTGGAGCCGCACCTCAGATCCCTCCCACGGGATGTCGACCCCGAGGCCCAGAACCGAGTTGATACCGACGAAGTCAAGATTGAATCGGCTGACCCCGGGGATCGCCTCGAGCCTGATCCTCATCGTCTCGGCAGCAATGAGTACCCGCTCCCGGCACCCATGGCCCGCGTAGGAGATCTCGAGGTCGGCGATGCAGCCGGGGGCCTGCCGGAAGCCCACTGCCTTCAGCCGTTCGGGAATGCCGGAGGAGCGCGCCCCTGACATGCGGATCCGGTTGGGAGCCAGCGGATCAAAGGCGATACCGGTGAAATCAAGGATGGCATCGGGCGTCAGATAGGCGTGCGGATCGTGTACCTCGTAGAACAACTGCAATGTGGCCCCGAGCGGGTCGAGCCGTGCTGGCTTGCCGTCGAGCACGCCGAACTCAGCGGAGCCGTCTGCGCTGACCCGAGCCCAGGGGAACCCCAGATCGGCATACTCGGCCGCGGTCAGCCCCGACTCTCGTGAATCGGCGACATTTCCTCCGGTGAGTTGACCACTGCACTCGAGCAGGTGCCCCACGGTGAGAGCGCCAGCGAGTGCGCCCTCACCGAACGCGGCCACGACCGGAGCCGCGAACAGCGAGGAATCCGTGGTGCGCCCGGTGATGACGACGTCCGCACCTTGGCGAAGAGCCTCTGCGATCGGGTCGACACCGAGATAAGCATGTACCCCGAGCCATCGGCCACCGTCCTCGAGCACCGAGTCGTCCTGCCACTCGACGTGTGACTCCCGATCGACGATGTCATCACCGAGTACGGCGGCTACGCGCAATCCCGCGAGGCCCATCTCACCTGCCAGACGGGCGACCTCAGCCGCGGCCGCCGACGGGTTCGCCGACCCGAGGTTGGTGATCACAGCGCGTCGACGCGGGAAAGTGAGCGGAAGGATGGGGGAAAGACGAGGGCGCAACCGGGCGTCGTAACCGAGGCTCGGGTTCTTTTCGCGCTCAAGGAGACCCGCGATCATCGTGCGCTCCGCGAGACACTCGAGCACGATGGCGTCGATGCCCTCAGCGGTTGCGAAGTCGACCGCAGGCTCCATCCGATCGCCAGCGAATCCCGCACCGCACGCAACTGTGACTGTCGAAGACATCTGAAACTGGGCCTCCGGCCTTGGCGAGGGTCGCGACGATCGCGCCCGCTAGCCGCCATCGCGCGGCGGGTGATCCGTCATGTTTCCAGCCTCGCGCGGCAATGGTCAACAGTTCGGCCAAACGAATCAGTCAGCGCCCGGGACGTCCGCGGGATCGACGCACGCTCGCCGACATATCGGGATGTGACCGCTAGTGCGCGGTGTAGCCGCCGTCCACGCTGAACTGGGCTCCAGTGATGAATGCCGCACGGTCGGAGAGCAGGAAGAGCACCGTCTCGGCTATGTCACTGGGTGTCCCGAGCCGACCCATCGGATGGAGTCCGACGAGACCTTCGTAAGCGCCATCCGGAAGATTCTTCAGCAGGGGCGTGTCGACGTAACCCGGGTGAACCGAGTTGATGCGCACCCCCTGGGCTGCGTAGTCCAGGGCTGCAGCCTTGGTCATTCCGGCGACGCCGTGCTTGGCCGCGACGTATGCCACTGCATTCGCGTCGCCGACGGTGCCCAGGATCGAGGACGTGTTCACGATCGCACCGCCACCCGAGGCAATGATCGCCGGCACCTGGTAGCGCATGCCGTAGAAGACCGAATGGAGGTTGATATCCATGAGGGTGAGGTAGGCCTCGATGTCGATCTCATGGGTGGGGCCGAGCGGGCCACCGATGCCCGCATTGTTGAAGGCGAGGTGCAGCGCCCCGAATCGTCCCATGGCCTGGTCGACGACGTTCTTGACATCCTCGTGTTTGGCGACGTTCGCAACAACGGCAAGTGCGGCACCACCAGATTCGGAGATCGACGTTGCGACCGCGTCGAGGGCATCGGCGTTGACATCGGTGAGGACGACGTTGGCTCCTTGGGCCGCCAACGCGAGGGATGCCGCACGTCCGATTCCGGAGGCTGCTCCGGTGACGATGGCGGTCCGGCCGTGAAACTCACCGTTCATGAGGGGTCCCTTCGCATGCACACCTGGCGTGGCGGACGACGTCATCGGAGCCGCCCCGATCGGGTGCGTTCTCGCGCCGACACGGGGCAGATACAGGCTTGGTAACGGTTGGATTGCAACCCTTGACTAATGATAGGTCCATTCCGTAACTTTCCTATCGTTCGCGAACATCAGCGTCTTCACTTCTTGGAGTGCGGGCGTGACGCTCGAAGCTTTCGTCGACCACGTGCTAGGACCGGGAGCCTCCGGTCTGTCCGGTGAGATCACGTCGGGATCCTCCACCTCACCAGAACCTCACCGGGTCTTCATCTGCGTGCGTGCACCACTGATCGATGTCCAGATACCCCTGCATGAGGAGAGAAGTCATGGCATTCCTGAAGTCGGACGACAAGACAAGTAAGCGGAGGGCCTACTCACGAGTGGCGCTTCCCGCGATCATCGGAGCGGCTGCCCTCGCGCTCGCGGCCTGTAGTTCCTCCACACCGGCGGCTCCCGAGACCTCCAGCGCCGCACCCGAGACCTCCAGCGCCGCACCCGAGACCTCCAGCGCCGCACCCTCCACCGACACCTTCGCCGCGGCCCTCGCCGCGGCTCAGAAAGTGGTCGCCGATAATTCGGTTCAGCCGACCACGCTGACCATCCCGCAGCTCAACACCAAGCCCGCACCGGGCGGCACCATCGACGTCATCGCCTGCGGCGTTCCCTCCTGCCAGGAGTTCGCCCACATCGTCGAGGTCGGCGTCGCGCCCCTCGGCTGGAAGGTCAAGCTCCTCGACGCCGGCGGCAGCGTCAAGACGCTCACCGCCGCCTACGACCAGGCGATCCGTGACAAGCCGTCCGCCGTCATCGGCACCGGTGGCTGGGACCCGACTCTGGTCACCAAGCAGCTCAAGGCGCTCAAGGACCTCAAGATCCCCGTCGTCATGCAGTACGCGGGCGTCGACGGCACCATCGACGGCATCACGGCATTCGTGTTCGGTAAGAGTGCCGCGATCTCCAACGGCCACGTGCTCGGCAGCATCATCCTTGCCGACGCAGGCGGCAAGGACGCTCACGTCGCGTACGTCGGCACCAAGGAGGTGTCGATGCTGTACAAGTACGCCCGCGCTGGCATCAAGGACATCCTCGACGCCCCCGGGGCATGTAACTCATGCACCAACTTCGACTTCGACATGACCCTGGCCCAGCTGGGCACCGCCACTCCTGGTCTTTTCGTCTCGTTCCTCCGGTCGCACCCTGAGATCAACTACGTGGTGGGAGACTTCGCCGACGTCATCGATGGCTTCCCGCAGGCTCTCAAGCAGGCCGGTCTCGACGGCAAGGTCAAGGTTATGGCCGCAGGTGTTGGCGCCGTCCAGGCTCAGTACCTCAAGGATGGCGAGATGTTCGCGGCCACCTACGACCCCAACATCGAGATCATGTTGATGGACACCACCATCCTGTTCGCGACGCTTCAGGGTGCTGACGCCCTCATCGGCGACAACTACCAGGCTGTCGACTTCCCGAGCTGGATCATCACGCCCAAGAACGTCGAACTTCCCCCGGCGAACGGATACCTGCCGATGGTGAAGGACTACCAGGCCCTGTTCAACGCAGCCTGGAAGATGTAACTAGCCATCGAGGCTAGCTCGTTCGAACTCACGACATTGTTCGTGAGGCAGTAGTGACTGGCCGGTGTTCGGTGCAGATCGGACACCGGCCAGTTTTCTGTTTGATGCTCATGTGAGCAAAGCCCCAAGGAGCACCGATGGTTCTGGCCGTGAACGGGCTCGGCAAGCAATTCGACGGGAAATGGGTTCTCGAGGATGTCTCGATCACCTTCGAGCCCGGACGCATCCACGGTCTCGTGGGGCACAACGGGTCCGGCAAATCCACCCTGATCAAGATCCTCGCCGGGTACCACGACGCCAGCGCGGGAGAAGTCACACTCGACGGTCGGCCTATCAACAACGCGGGCCCGGCCGCGATCCGCGATCTTGGCATCCGCTTCGTCCACCAGGACCTCGGCCTGATCTCCGAGTTCACCGCGATGGAGAACCTCGGCATCGGCGGGGTCTTCTCCCAACAGTCCGGTCGATCCATCGATTGGAAGAAGCAGGCGCTGCGCCTTCAGTCTGTGATCGACGGCTTCGGCAGTGAGGTACCGCTCGATGTCGCGGTGGGAAAGCTCTCGGCGGTGCAGCGCAGCCTGATCGCGATCGCCCGCGCAGTCGAGGTCGGCGATGGCGGCGGCAGCCCCGCGCGTTTCCTCGTCCTTGACGAGCCGACCACGGCGCTCGAGGGCCCCGAGGTCGAGGTGCTCTTCGGAGTCATCCGCGCTCTCGCCGAATCCGGGATCGGCGTCATCTACGTCTCGCACAACCTGCGCGATGTCATTGAGCTCGCGACGTCCATCTCGGTGCTGCGCAACGGTGAACTCGTCAACACCTTCTTCGACCGCAAGGCGTCATACGAATCCCTGCTCACCGCCATGCTCGGCGAGCACCTCGTCAGCGACGAGACCCCGAACCTCGACGCGTTCGCGGTATCACGACTCCAGGCCCAAGGCGGGGCAAGCTCGGCCCGACTCACTGTGCGAGGGCTGCGCTCGAGCCTGCTACGCGGTGTCGACCTCGACCTCTACCCCGGCGAGTGCGTCTGTGTCATGGGCCTGTCGGGCTCAGGTCGCGAGGAACTGATCTACGCCCTGGCGGGCAGTACCCCGTCACTCTCAACCTCCATGACGTTGAACGGCGCGGCCATCGATGCTCTCTCGCCGCTGACCTGGCACGAGCAGAAGATCGCGCTGGTGCCCGGCAACCGCATGCCGGGCAGTTCGGTGAAAGAGTTCACCATGAGGGAGAACCTCTCACTGGTGTCGCTCGACCAGCTGCGACTCGGGTTCCGCCAATTGGATCGCAAGGCCGAGACCTCGATGGTCGAACGGTGGGCGTCGCGGCTCGAGATCCTGCCGGCCGACCCTGAGTACGGCACGCGCAACCTCAGCGGCGGAAACCGGCAGAAGGTCATCCTCGCCAAGTGGCTGCAGGCTGATCCCACCACCTTGTTCATCGATGAGCCCACCGCCGGCGTCGACGTGGGAGCAGCACACAAGCTGCTCACCGAATTGCGTCAGATCGTGGGTGAAGGACGAACCTTGCTGGTGACCACCTCGGAGGTCGGCGATGTGCTCGCCGTCGCTGACCGTGTACTCATCCTTCACGAAGGCCGTGTGTCGCAGGAACTGGTGCGAGGCCGCGACGAATTCACCGAATCATCTCTGTTGCTCGCCATGAACCAGAACATAGGAGAGGCCACGACCATGACGTCTAGCACTGGAGGCACGAAGTAATGTCGAGTGTTGCTGCGCGCGTGAAGGGATCGCTGGGGGTTCGTAAAATCGGAGCGATCTATGTCTGGATCGTCCTGATTGCATTCTTCTCCCTCGTGAATTCCACCTTCTACGAGTACGCCACGTTCACCCAAGTGCTCAACCAGTACGCCATCACTGGCCTGGTGGCGATGGGTCTACTCCTCCCCCTTGCGGCAGGCCTGTACGACCTCTCGGTCGGCGCGGTCCTTGGTCTCTCCAGCATGACGGCCGCATGGGTCCTAGTAAATGTCACCACTAACGTCTTCGTCGCGGTCCTCGCCGGGGTCGCAGCCGCGCTCATCGTAGGTGTGCTGAACAGCGTCGTCCTGCTGGTGTTGAGGGTCGACTCCTTCATCGGGACCTTGGCCACCAGCAGTATCGTCACCGCCGCCGTCGTCGCGCTCTCGGGTGACAATGTGATCGCGTTCGAGGTGTTCGGCGACTACGGCACATGGTTGGGGATCCACAACATTATCGGTCTGACCATGCCGGTCGGGCTGCTCCTGATCGCCATACTGGTGATCGCCTATCTACTGGAGCGCACGGGCTACGGGCGTCGTCTTTACGCCATCGGCTACGAGGAAGAGGTTGCCCGGCTCAGCGGAATCCGAGTAGATCGGATGCGAGCTGGCAGCCTGCTGGCCTCCTCAGCCCTGGCTGGGCTGGCCGGCACGCTAGCGGCGGCGGCTGTCGGCGCTGGCGACCCCACAGTCGGTCCCGAATATCTTCTACCCGCGTTCGCCGCTGTGTTCTTGGGTGCCACGCAGTTCCGCAACGGGCGCTTCAACCCGTGGGGAGCGGCGGTTGCGGTCCTGCTGCTCGGAACCGGAAATGTCGGGCTCATCCTCATCGGTGCGCCGACGTGGACCCCGAACATCTTCTCCGGTGCGCTGCTCATCCTCGCCGTCGCGCTGACCCATGGCGGACGCGGTGGGAAGCGCGCGTTGAAGAAGCAAATCTCGGAGGGTTCCGCTGATGCTGGCGCCGCCGAGCCGGCGAAGGTCGGATAAGGCACGCGCTGATCGCCGCCCGGGGCGAGGTCGTCAGCGCTGAAGCGCAACGGCGAACGCCGAGTGCCACGCGAGTGCAACATCGGATGTGGCTTGGTCGAGGGTGGCCCAGGGGTCGTCCCCCGCAAGGGGGACGACCTCTATCCCTATCACCGAGGGATCATCCGCACTCAGGAACCCGTGATAGTGAAGGGCGTGCAGGATCCTCACGAGTTCACTGGGCCCTGTCTCCGACCCCGGGTGTCCGAACGGGGGATGGTGATCACCAAAGAGCGGATCCTCTCCGGATCCGATGACGCAGTTGGACAGATGCACATGGCGCGAATTCGACGCGGCAATGCCCAGAGTGCCACCGATATCTTCGCCTAACTGCAAAATATGACTGACGTCGATATTGAGATCGACCACCAGCCCGCGCGCGGCCATGGCACTCACCACGCCCAGCGCATCAGATGTGGGCCCCAGTAGCTGGCGCCAGTGCATCTCGCGATCGGTTGGCTCCAGCCGCAATGTCATGGGGTGCCCCGTGCGCGCGACGTGCTCGTGAATCTGCGCGAGCGACTCAAGCAGATTGGCGATGGCACGCCCGCGGCCTGCGGCACCGGGATCGGCGCCACTGACCATCACGAAGGCTTCGGCGCCGAGGTCGGCAGCCTCGCGCACGAGGGATGCGGCGAGTGTCACCGCCCGCTCGCGCGCCTCGCCCTCGGCGCACAGGCTCGCCCCGGCCCGCATGATCGGTAACCCGGACAGGAAGACGCATCCTGTCGACGATGCCTCCATAGCGCGGCGCACCGCATGTCGAGTGGCGGCCTCGGGGATGCTCGTGATCTCGAGGACCGCAAGCGGGTAGTCGCCGATGAGCCGGTGCACGGTGGAGAGCAGCTCGCGTGGGTCTGCGCCGGGAAATGCCTGGGGGTGGATGATGCTGAACCGGGCTCGCGGCACGTTCACGTCCGCCGCGCTGCCCCGGATGCTAATAGTCACCTGCCACAATATTGAGCAGAGAATCACCGCGGACGTATCGCCGAACCTGCTCTGCCACAAGGGATTTTAGTCGTGGTGCCAGCACAGTGGTACGTCCTGCAGCATGGGGGGTGATCAGCACGTTGGCCATAGACCGCATCGGGTGGTCGGCCGCAAGCGGCTCGGGGTCTGTGACATCGAGTGCGGCACATAGCCGGCCGCTGGCAACCTCGGCGAGCAAGTCGTCGGTGCGGACGACGGGCCCGCGCCCCACATTCACCAGCAGGGCCCCATCGCGCATCTGGGCTAGGAAAGCAGCGTCGACCATGGCGTCGGTCTCGGAGGTCAGTGGCACGGTCACGATCACGACATCAGCACGCGGCAGGAGCCTCGCAAGAGCCGAGACAGGCTCAACCCCTGGTCGCTCGGTACGACCCACCGCGATCACCTCGCACTCGAATCCGGAGAGGCGCCGAGCAACAGCGACGCCAATCGCCCCATATCCCAGTATGAGCACAGTGGCGTCGGCAAGGGTGGGTCGGAGGTCGTCAGGTGCTGGCCAGAATCCCGGATCCAGCACGTAGTCGGGGATACCGCGCAACTGCGCGAGCACCAAGGTGACGGCCATCTCCGCGGTCGCCGAGTCGTGGACGCTGCGCGCATTGCACAGGGTCACTCCGGCTGGCAGGAGGGGCACGATCGCATCTACGCCGGACGACTGCGCCTGCACGACCTCCAAAGCCGGCATGCGAGCCATCAACCTCAACGGCTCGGCGCCCCGAAGCAGCGGAATGACGTAGAAACTCACCTGCTCGAGCGAACTCGGTGCGCTCGTGATGCCATCGAAGACGTCGGACTCGACCACATCCGCGATGTCTACGAGGCCATAGGAATCTAACGATTCAGGTAGCCAGATCATCGGACGTTCGACACCGAGTGACATGGACCCCAGGCTAGTGTTCGCACGCCCGCACGACAACAACGCGGAGTGGCCAAAACCCCCTCTGGTCCTTGACGATTGAGGAGCCTGTCAGTAGGTTCACAGGGCTGCTACTTCGTCGTAAAAGGGTGCGTGATGAGACTTACCGAGGTCGCATGCAACATCGTTGCTGAGGAAGGCGTCGATCGCGTCTTCGGGCTTATGGGCGATGGCAACATGACGCTCATCACCTACCTCACGAGCGAGCTCGACATCCCCTTCCACACCTCCCGCCACGAAGCGGGCGGTATCGGCATGGCCGATGGCTACGCACGCGCCACCGGCAACGTCGGTGTCTGCACAGTCACCCAAGGGCCCGGCCTCACCAACGCCATGACGGCCCTCGTGACCGCGCGCAAGGCACGTTCTCCCCTAGTCCTCCTCCTCGGCGATGTCGCCGAAGTTCAACGCGGTTGGCCGCAGGACATCGACCACGACGCCATGCTCGGTGCGGCCGGTGTGCCAGTGATCTGGGCGAACGATCCGACGACCATCCACACCGACGTGCGCAAGGCCTTCGCCATGGCACGCGCGCTGTCGGCCCCGGTCGCGGTTAACTTCCCGCTCGACCACCAGACCCGTGAATGGGAGCCCTGGGATGTCGACGTCGAGCGCGAAGACACCGACGACTCCGCGCCCGAGCCGCGCGGCGCCTCGGCCGAGGGCATCGCCGCGGTTGCTGCACTTCTCATGGGCGCGCACCGACCTCTCATCGTCGCCGGTCGAGGCGCCATGCGATCGGGCGCTGGCGAGACTCTGCGGCGGCTAGGCGAGCATGTCGGCGCACTCATGGCCACCACCCTGCCGGCCAAGGGCCTTTTCCGGGACGATCCCTACGACATCGGCATCGCGGGCTCCCTCGGTACCAACCAAGGGATCTCGCTTATCAACACCGCCGACGTCGTCCTGACACTTGGTGCCAGTCTCAATGACTTCACGACCCTCAAGGGCTCGCTGTTCTCCGACCGCGTCACTCTTATTCGCTGTGATGTCGATGTGGCACCCGGCGCCAACCGGCGCCGAGCCGACGTCGACCTCGAGGGCGATGCGACGGCGATCGCGGCCCAACTCCTCGAGGCAGTGACCGCGCTCGGCGAGAGTAGAGAAGCCTTCCGCACCGAGGCGATCACCACGTTGCTGCGGGAGTTCTCCGTCGAGCAGGAGTTCACCGACAACAGTGAGCCTGAGGCGATGGACCCTCGCTCGGTGATGGTCACGCTGGGCGATGTACTCCCCCACAATCGTCAGATCGTCACTGATGTGGGCCACTTCTTCGGCTTCTCCAGCACGTTCCTGGCGACGGGCGCGGAAGCCCGGTATTTCCCCGTGGTCGACTTCGGCGCCGTCGGAAGCGGAATCGGCGTCGCGATCGGCGCCTCGCTCGCGCGACCCGATCTCACCACCGTGTTCTTCGTCGGTGACGGCGGGCTCATGATGAGCCTGCCCGATCTCGACACGGTGGCGCGCCTTCAGCCGCGAATGATCATCATCGTGATGAACGACGGGGCCTACGGCTCCGAGTTGCAGATGCTGCGCCAGTGGAACCTGCCGATAGTGGCAGCCACCTTCGACAATCCCTCATTCGAGACCCTCGGCGAGACGTTCGGGATCCCGTCGATGACCGTGCTCGATGTGGCTGGGCTCGCCGCGATCAGCGACCGGTTCGCCGCGTGCGAGGGCCCCCTCCTCGTCGACTGCCACATCACCCAGAACGTCCTCGCCTCCTGGCTCGCCGGAGCCTTTGAGCGCTGAGAGATCCCTCGCGTGGTCCGCACGTCGTTCTAACTGACTAAGGAGATGCCGTGGAGGCTGGGCTGCTGATGCGCTCAGGAGAGTTCGTCACCACCGAAATCGAGATTCCGTCGGTGACCGAACCGGGATTCGTCCTGATCCGCAACCTGGTATCGACCGTGTGCGGCAGCGATGTTCACGCCGTGTACGACCTCGGCCTGTCCGAACCCCAACGGCCCGGATACCCCGGACACGAGTCGGTGTCCGTTGTCACCGAGAGCTCGGACCCCGCGTTCGCCGTGGGCGACCTAGTCCTCGCCGTGCCCAACATGATCTACGCCGCCGGGTTCGCCGAGTACCAACTCCTCCCGAGCTCACTGGTGATCTTGCTGCCCCCCGGCACCGAACCCGCCGTTGCGATCATCGCCCAGCAATTGGGCACCGTGATCTTCGGCATGAAGCGATTCTGGAGTGGGCCCGGCACGGGTGCCGCGGTGATCCTCGGATCTGGCCCGGTGGGGCTGTACTTCACCTGGCTGTGTGCTCGCGCCGGATTCGACACCATCATCGTCTCCGACCCTCACCCGGAGCGTCTCGAAATCGCGACGCGTATGGGCGCCACGGTCACGGTGATTGCCGAGGGCGACGCTGTCATCGATGTGGTGAACGAGATCACCGACGGCGGCGCGGCCCTGGTCATCGACGCGGCGGGCAAGGACGTCACCCGCGTCCAGGCAATCCACTGCGTCCAGATCGAGGGGCGAATCGGCATGTTCGGGATGCCCGAAGGCGCCGAGATGACGATCCCCTTCGAGGTGCTCTTCCGCCGCAAGCCCCAGGTCGACTTCTGCTGGGATGCGCAGGCCGAGCCCGGTCACGCGTCCTTCCGCGAGGCATTGGAGGCGATTCGCACCGGAGCCTTCGACACCGGGCTGATCACGACGAAGTTGTGGCCGCTGGCCGAGCTCACCTCGGCGATCGAGGCGGCGCGCTCGGCAACACCCGGCCACGTGAAGTTCGGTGTGACATTCGGGTGAGTCTCACAGGAACCTCGCTTCCCACTGTGGGAGTAAATAGTGTGGGTGTCCGCGCATTCGCCGTGGACGTGGTGAAAGCGATCGATCTCCAGAGGATTGGGAGGCACTGCGCGTGAGCAACGACGTCACCAGGGCGCCGTTCATTCGACCGCGCAGCCGCACCCTCAGTGATCTTCTCGGCGAGCTCGCCGAGCGTCGCGGCGACGCCACCGCGGTCGTGCATGCGGACGGTGCCACGACGTTCGGCGCACTGCACACAAGGGCGCTTGCCGTCGCCACCGCTCTCCGCTCGCTCGGAGTGCGACGCGGCGACCGCGTCGGGCTGCTCATGAGCAATCGGATCGAATGGCTCGAGACCCTCTTCGGCGCTGCCGAGGTGGGGGCGACCGTCCATGCCATCAATACCTGGGTTGCGCCGCGCGAGTTCGAACTTCTCGTCGAGGAAGCCGACTGCGCAGTGCTGGTGCTCATGGCCTCGCACGGGCGTCGACGTTTCGTCGATGACCTTCTCGCAACAGTCCCCGACATCGCCTCCGCTGCACCCGGTTCCTGGCAGAGCGCGCGCTTCCCGTCACTGCGCGCGGTCGTCATGCTTGATGACGGGCTGGACTCCCCCGATGCGCGACCGCGGGGGGTGATCCCCTACCCGGACTGGGTGACACAAGGCCTCGCCGACGGTCCGGTGCCAGGCGACGAAGGACTCGAGTCGGCCGCAGCAGCCGCGGTGGTGCTGTACACCTCCGGTTCGACCGCGCGCCCGAAAGCCGTTCCGCTTCTTCATCACGGGATGATCGAGAACGGATTCAATATCGGCGGACGCCTCGGCCTCACCGAGCAGGACCGCGTGTGGCTGAGCTCACCGCTGTTCTGGAGCTTCGGATGTGCCAATGCACTGATGGCCACGTTCACGCACGGAGCAACTCTCGTGCTCCAGGAGCAGTTCGACGTGACGGCGGCCATCGACGTCATCGAACGCGAGGCCTGCACCGCTGCGTATCTGCTGCCGACCTTGATCTACGCGCTCCACGAGAAGTTGGGGTCGGACTCCTCCCGGATTCGATCGTTGCGCACCGGGGCCATGATCGGATCCGCCGACGATCTCCTCATGGCCGCGCAGGATCTGGGCATCGAGGGCATCTGCAATGTCTACGGCGCCACCGAGGTGTACGGCAACTGCTGCGTCACACCCCACGACATGGCGCTGGAGCACCGCAGCCACGGCCAGGGGCCTCCGCTTCCGGGTGTCACGGTGAGGATCGTCGATCCCGAGACGCGCACCCCGCTCAGCACCGGGGATGTGGGCGAGATCGAGGTGACCGGCTACGTCACGCCCGGATACCTCGGCGATCACGCCCGCACTTCGTTCACTGCGGACGGCTACTACAAGACGGGCGACCTCGGATACCTCGACGACCACGGCTGGATACATTTCGCCGCCCGAGCCTCGGATATCATCAAGACTTCGGGCATTAATGTCGCACCCGCCGACGTCGAGGAGTTCCTGGTCACCCATGACAGCGTCGACCAGGTTGCCGTGGTGGGTGCCACTGATCGACTCAAGGGCGAGATCGTCGTGGCCTTCGTCGTTCCCCGCCCGGGCGCCACAATCGATGCTGACGCGTTGATTACCTACTGCCGCACTGGTCTGGCCAGTTACAAGGTCCCTGCGAGAATCATCGTCGTGGACGAGTTGGCAAAGACTGATACCGGCAAGCTCAGCCGACGCGCCCTTCGGGATTCGGCGGAGAACACCACTACCAAGAAGGGCACCTGATGCTCGACGGAGGACCAGCCGTCATCGGCGCCTTCCACACACCCGTGCGTCGCCAGGTCTTCGACCAGAGCCTCGAAGAGATGATCTTCGAGGCTGCGCGGGGCGCACTTCTCGATGCGAACCTCACGATTGAGGACATCGATGCCGTCGTGCTGTCGACGTCCGACCAGGTCGAAGGCCGTGTCATCGAGAGCATGGTGACCAACGGCGCCGCAGGCGGAGTCGGTCGCGATGTCACCACGATCGCGTCCGCGGGCGAGCACGCCTTCGCCTACGCATGTCTGAGGATCCTCGCGGGGCAGGCTCGCCGGATCCTCGTGGTGGTCTGGAGCAAAGAGTCCGAAGGCACCGACCCATCCCACGCCGACAGGCTTTCGGCCGAGCCATTCCTGCTGCGCCCGTTGGGTATGACAACCCCCGCGGCCGCCGGGCTGCAGGCCAGCGCCTACTGCGCGAAGTACGCGCTCGACCCCGCCGACGTAGCCGCCGTGCGCGCGGCACGCGAGAGTGCCGCCACCGCGGCGGTCGGTACCACCCCGGTGAGCGACGGAGACGCGATGGTCGCGTGGCCGCTCGCCGTGCATGATTTGCCGCGCGGCTGCGATCTCGCGGCCGCGGTCGTCCTTGCCGCCCCAGGCGAGGTCACCAACGCCCACACTCCCGCGTGGGTCAACGGCGTCGGCTGGATCAGTTCGTCCTATGAGCTTGCTGACCGCGACCTCTCCACGTTCGCGGCACTCGAGGAGGCCGCGGTGATGGCGCTCGGTGACGGTCGAGCGCACAACGTCGATCTCGTCGAAGTCCAAGAGATCAGTTCCATCGGTAGTTTCGCCGCATGTGAGGCGCTAGGCCTGGCCGGCCCCGGCCTTGGCGCCACCGTGGCAGCCCGCGGTTCTGCTACGCCCGACGGAGCACCTGTGGTCAATCCTTCGGGAGGCAACCTTCCCGCCAACCCCGGCAATGCCGCCGGGTTCATGCGCCTGCTGTCCGCCGCGCAGCAGATCCGTGGCAATGCAGGGGCCGTCCAGCTCACTCCCCGTCCGCGCAGTGCCGTGGGCGCCGCGCTCAACGGGTTCGCGGGTCAATCCGCGACCGTGGTCCTGTTCACCTCCGACCCCGAGGGAGTGTCCTGATGCGCAACGTCGGCATCGTCGGTACCGGCCAGACACCGTTCGTCAAGACACGAACCGATGTCGTGTACCCCGAACTCGTTCGCGAGGGCGCAACACTCGCCCTCGCCGACGCCGGGGTCACGATGGCCGACATCGACGCCGTGGTCTTCCCGCTCGCACCTGATGCGCTGATCGGCGTGGGCAATGGCGAGCGTTGGTGCGTCGAGGCCCTGGGCGCACACGGCAAGCCATTCATGCGCGTGAACACCGGCGGAGCCACCGGGCTCAGTGCAGTGCAGGCGGGCTACATGCACGTGGCCTCGGGCATGTTCGACGTGGTCCTGGTGGCCGGAGCCGACCGGGTGTCGGAGTCGAACTCCGCACAGTCGGTCCTGAACAAGATGTGGGACGTGGCCTACGAACGTCTCTACCCGCTGAACACAATCACGATGCTCGCGATGTCGGCCCAGCGCTACAACGCGAAGTACGGGGCCGACGAACGTGACATGGCACGCATCACCGTCAAGAACCGCAGGCACGCATCACGAAACCCCAACGCGCACCTGCGAGCGGAGATCACCGAAGACGACGTTCTCGCCACCCGACTCATCTCCTGGCCCCTCAAGCTGGGCGATCTGTGTCCCTCCTCCACGGGCGCGGCCGCGGTCGTGTTGATGAGCGAGGAACGCGCGAAACGCTCAGGCCGACCCGTCGCATGGATCCGCGGAATCGGCCAGAACAGCGAGACATTCTGGATGGGTGATCGAGTCGGCCCCCGCGCCGTCGGAGACCACGCCGACGCAGAAGCCCTCGCGATCGCGATCTCGCGTGCCTACGCGCAGGCCGGGATCACTGACCCCTCGGCGCAGCTCGACGTGGCCGAGCTCTACGCCCCGTTCTCCTCCGTCGAGATGCACGTCATCGAGGCGGCCGGGCTGTGCGCGCCTGGTGAGTCATTCCGGCGCATCGCCGACGGGGAGTTCGCCCTGGGAAGCGGCACGACCGTGGTGAACCCCTCCGGCGGCACCCTCTGCACCAATCCCATCGCCGTCACCGGCCTGGTCAGAGCCGCCGAGGTCGCACTCCAAGTCACCGGACGCGCAGATGCGCGGCAGGTCGAGGGCGCCAACGTCGGGCTGGCAACAGCCATCGGCGGCGACCACCAGTTCTACGCATCTATGGTGTTGGCCAATCATCTCGAGGAGATCGCAACGTGACCACGACCCCGTTCGACAACGCAGCGACCTCGTCCGCACCGGCGTTCTTCGAGCAGACCTGGGACTTGTCCTACCGTCACGCCCTCGGCCAGACCGTCGGCGCATTCCTGGCCGGGCTCAAGGACAAGAAGCTGCTCGGTCGTCGCTGCCCGACGTGCGAGAGGGCCCTATTCCCCGCGCGATCCTTCTGCGATCGCTGCCACGAGCCCACCACTGACTGGGTCGAGGTGGGTCACCGCGGCGTCCTGGAGATGTTCACGATCGTCTACGAGGCGTTCCCGGGCATGCTCGTGGACCCGCCATATGTGCTGGCGTATGCCCGGCTCGACGGCGCCGACACCGCGGTCGTTGGCTACCTCAAGGGCCTCGACCTCACCGACGTCACGAAGGCGACGCAGCTGATCACCACGGGCACACCGATCCAGGTGCGCTTCTCGGACAATCCGATCGGTCAGGTCACGGACTTCTGGTTCGAGCTCGCCTCGCCCGCCTGAGTTCTCACGATCGGCGCTGTCAACGGTGCGAGGTGAGGGCCGTCTCGTCGAGTGACTCCAGCGTGGGCCGGCCCAGCAGTGCCATCGCGACGTCGATCTCGGTCCGCATCAGGCTGAGTACCCGTTCGACACCTGCTTGCCCTCCGGCAGCGAGGCCGTAGACATAAGGTCGGCCGATCATGCAGGCACGGGCCCCGAGGGCCAACGCCTTCACGACATCGCTGCCGCGGCGCACACCGCCGTCAAGATAGACCTCGGCCTGGCCGGCCACCTCGGCCACGACACCGGGCAGTACCTCGGCTGTGCCACTGAGCCCGTCGAGCTGGCGCCCCCCGTGGTTGGACACCCACACCGCGTCGGCACCTGAATCGACGGCCCGGCGGGCATCTTCGGACGTCATCACGCCCTTGATCACGACGGGGCCGCCCCACACACTCTTGAGCCACGCGACGTCATCCCAGGTGACGCTCTGGTCAAAGAGTTCATTGACAAGATCGAACATGTGGAGTCGATCACGCACGCCGAGGTGCTCTGCCGTGAAATTGGCCATCCCCAGCCCGTGACCGGATAGCTCGCTCTTGGCAAGGCGGGCGAACCAACCCGCATTGCGCACGAGATCGCCGGCTTGCCGCAGCCGAGGCCGCGGCGGAATCACGAACCCGTTGCGCAGGTCGCGCTGGCGCCGCGCGCTGACCGGCACATCGACCGTGACACACAGCGCGAGGTAGCCCGCCGCGCGCGCTCGCTCAATGACCTGCCGGGTGAGGTCGCGGTCGCGCCAGATGTAGAGCTGGAACCACTTGGGGCCGGTGCTCGACCCAGCAACATCCTCAAGACTCCACGACGCTGACGAACTAAGTGTTGAGATCACTCCCATAGCGGAGGCGGCTCGCGCCGCCGCGACCTCACCACTGGGATGGGCGAGTCCGGCCAGCCCGACGGGTGCAAGAACGATCGGCGAGCTCACCGGGGTGCCGAGCAGGGTGGTTTCCTGGCTCCGCGTGGAGACATCGACCAACGTGCGAGGTGCGAATCTCAAGTCCTGCAAGGCCTTGCGGTTGCGCCCGATGGTGAGTTCATCCTCGGCGCCGCCCTCGATGAAGTCGTGCACAGTGCGCGGGAGTCGACGACGGGCGATGTCGTGAATCTCCTCGACCGAATGCACCTTACGAAGTCGCGCAGGCCCTGCCATCAGATCTCATCTCCCGAACGTGGTTGCGCGAGCGGCGGAAGCTCCATGGTGATCACACGAATCGGACCAATGCCTGGCCCAGCCCGTCACTGAACTCACTTCTGGTGGTGCCACGAGTGGCGACCACGGGCCCAGTCAAGGTGCCCGCGGACACGACGGTTCCGGCCGTGAGGATCTCGCCGTTCCTGGCGAGTTGATCACTGAGCCAGACCACCGCGAGCAGCGGGTTCCCCATCACTGCCGTGGCCACTCCGCTGGCGATCACCTGGTCGTCGTGAACGAGGGAGGCGGTGACAGCGGGGAGGTCGAGGCTCGAGGCAGGCAGCCACGTCTCGCCCACGACAACGAACCCCGCGAGGCAGTTGTCGGCGATGAGGTCGTTGAGGGCGAGTGCGGCGAATTCACCACCGAACCAGTTGCGGTACCTGCTGTCAGGGCACTCGAGCCCCGCCGCCACGTCGCACCCCTGGGCCACCTGATCAAGTGACGCGAACAGGGGCAGATCCTGGCGAACACGGAAGATGAGCTCGACTTCCAGGATCGGCGAGAATCTCTCGGCGAGATCGATCGTCGAACCCGAGGGGACGACATCAACAGCGAGGAACCGCCCACTAGCCGGCTCAGTGGACCCGAGTGCTACCTGGGCCTGCGGGCTGGTGAGTGCGACCTTGTACCCCGCGGGGGCACTGCCCACGCGCTGTGAGCGACGCGAGAAGAAATCGGCTTGCACCGCATAGGGGTCGCTCACCAGAGCCGAACTCGCGAAGGCCGCAATCGGCTCGAGGTCGCGGTCGGCCTCGTACAACATGGACGCGGCATCCATACCGGTCACCCTTCCCCTAGTCCTGCGCTGACCGGCGACCCGAGCTGGACGGCGAAGTGCTCATTGCGGACGGACACGGGACGAGATCCCTTGGCCTCGGCCACGAGTTCCGTGATGCTCGCCAGGATCGATGAGCTTGACCGCCGAGGATCGGTGCGGATCGGCCCGGCGCGCAGCATGGTGTCGACCTCCTCGTTGGAGGTCATATAACGCAGCAGCAGCTCTTCATCGCTCGTCCCCGAGGGGAACTGGGCGCGAATCTCCTTGAGGGTGGGCTGAGGGCGGGTCCACCCGGCGAGAGCGGCGGCGCGCGGGGCGGCCATGATCCGGTCGAGAACATCGGGATGGATCGGACTCGGCACGGGCCCGAAGTGGCCCATCGCGTACTGGATCACCTCATCGGGCACGAGCGAGTAGCGCTCCGGGGTGACGATGTTGAGCACCGACTGGATGCCCACGAACTGCGAGAACGGGGTGGCCATGATCGGGCTGCCGAGTTCGGCTCGCACGCGTGGTATCTCCGCGAGCACGTCGTCCCAGCGGTGGCTCAGGCCATTGAGTGCGAGCTGGTTCTTCAACGTCCCGGTCATGCCGCCGGGGAGTTGGTGGTCGTAGATCCTCGGGTCGTACTCGACCATGCGTCCGAGCGGGTAGCCCGCATCCTTCGCGGCCCAGATGAAGTTCTCTTCGACCGGAGCGAACTGCGTGGTGTCGAGCCGGTGGCGAAACCCCATGTGCTCGACGATCGAGACCATCGCCTCGGTGGAGGGCAGCGACGGCCCATTGGCCATCGGGCGCGATGCCGTGTGCAACACCGTAAAACCGGCCTTCATGGCCTCGATGTAGTTGTGCTGGGCCAGGCCGGTGGTGTTGTGGCAGTGGATCTCGAGGGGCATCGTGCCCGTGACGGCACGGATCGCGGGTAGCAGAGTGCGCGCACGTTCGGGCTTGAGAACACCCGCGGCGTCCTCGACGTAGATCGAGGTGACCCCGGGCCAGGTGGCCATCTGCCGTGCCCGCTCGGCGAAGAACGCATCGTCGTGGACCCCGGTGAGCCCGTACATGATCGCGGGCACGGGAACCGCACCGGCGTCGTGGACCACCCGCGCCGCACGTTCCATCACCGCCATGTCGTACAGGCAGTCGAAGAGCCAAAAACTGCCGATCCCGTGCTTGGCCAGGGTCTGGGTCCAGAGGTCGATGACGGAATCGGGGGTGAAACCGAAACCGATGATGCACAGCGTGCGGATGGCAGACCGCGTCGTACTGCGCGGAAGATTCTTGATCATGAAGTCGGTGGTGGCCCACGGGTCGTCACCCAGGAGACGCAGCAGGACCGTGAACATGCCCGCGCCGGTGAGGTCGACGACCTGGAAGCCCGTACGGTCGATATGGGGCAAGGCCCCCGCCGCGTGATAGGCGCGCATGCGCAGACCCCACAGGCTCTGCTGGCCGTCGCGCAGGGTCTGATCGATGAACTCGATATCGGTCATGTGGCGCTCATATCCGGGCGCCACTCAGGGAATTCGCCACCGACGCAGCGCTAGCCCGCAGAGCCGAGGGCCGACTCGAGCTCGGCGATCCTGGCCTGCAGCTCGGCGAGCTTCGTGGCGGCGATCGGCGGGATCCCCGGCGGTTGGGTGACGACGCCGGCGTCGATCGAGAAGTCGGTGCCGGTGATGTAGCGACCCTCGTCGGAGGCGAGGAAGACCGCGGAGTTCGCGACGGCCTCTGCCTCGAACCAGGGAAGGGGCAGCAGACTCGCCGCCTGCGCCGGGAAGACCGCGTGTTCCTTCGTGCCGCCCGGGCCACCGGCATAGGCGTCGAGGGTGGTGGAGTTGAAGAACATGGGAGTGGCGACGTTGCCCGGGCACAGCGCGTTGACCCGAATCCACTGCGGTGCGAGCTCGACAGCGAGCGCCTTGGTCATCCCGACAACTCCGTGCTTGGCCACGACGTAGGACGGGATGCCGTAGAACGCCACCTTGCCTGCCGAGGATGCGGTGAGGATCAGGGAGCCGCCACCGCGCTTGATCAGGTAGGGAATCACCGCGACGGAGGCGCGCCACACAGAACTGAGGTCGGTCTCGATCATGGTGTCGAAATCGGCCTCGGTGATCGATTCCCAGGTACCGAACATCACGATGCCGTGGTTGATGACGGCAATATCGATACCGCCAAACTCGGCCGCACCCTGAGCAGTCGCGGCGCGCATCTGCTCGCTGCTGCGCGCGTCGGCCTTGATCGCGATGCCGCGGCGGCCCTCCTTCTCGACCAGGCGAACCGTCTCGTCGAGCTCGTCCTGGGTGCCGAGGTCGTACAACACGCCCGCGATCGGCGCACAGATGTCAGTGGCGATGATGTCGGCGCCCTCACGAGCCATCGCGACTGCGTGTGCACGTCCTTGACCGCGGGCGGCTCCGGTGATGAAGGCGACCTTGTTCTCGAGCCTGCCGGCCATGAGCTCTTCCTTCCGATCTCGGGTTCGGCGGCCTGAACGAGACCAAGCACGCGGGGACGAACTGAGCAAGTGACGCGGTCAGCGCCCACAAAATTCAAACAGACGGTTGTATGTTGCCACCCGGAACACTAGCCAACACGCAGAACTTAAGACAAGGGATCAGCCACGATGACACCAGAGGCAGTCGCACGCACCGGGATGTACTTCGAGGAGTTCTCCGTCGGCGACGAGTTCACCACCCAGGGGCGCACGATCACCGATGTCGAGGTGACCATGTGGGCGATGTTCACCGGCGACATGCACCCCATGCATGTCGACAACGAGTTCGCCCGTGACTTCGGGATCTTCGGCGGCCGGTTCCCCCCGGGGCTGATGGCCGTGGCCATCGCATCCGGGCTCAACGAGCGGATGGGCCTGTGGTCGGGCACCGGCCTTGCCATGACCAAGCAGACGGCCGAGTACAAGACTCCCGTGCTGATCGGCGACACGATCTCGGTGCGCCTCACCGTGCTCGAGTGCACACCCCGACCCAAGCGCCATGCCGGAATCGTGCTGTTCGGCTACCAGATCGTGCGCCAGAACGGTGACGTCTGCGTGCAGGGGGAATGGACCATCGTCCTGGCCTCCCGTAGCGAACTCGACGGCGCCTGAATTCGCACCTGTCATTAGTAGAACCAAACCCTTCACTTTTGAATTGCGCGGGCGTAGTCTTCACGGGATTTTTATCGCTGGCGACCACGGCTGACGAGGGCCCGGTTGCATAACTCGGAGGTTCAGGATGAAGACGAAGGCAGCCGTGTTGCACGCAAAGCACGAGCCATGGGACGTCACCGAGTTGGATCTCGACCGCCCAGGGGCCAATGAGGTACTCGTTCGCTGGGTGGCCTCCGGCATGTGCCAGTCCGACGAGCACATGCGCCACGGTGACGTCCGTCCGCGATTCCCCATCATCGGTGGCCACGAGGGCGCTGGGATCGTCGAGGAGATCGGTCACGGCGTGACCCGCGTCAAGGTCGGCGACCAGGTCATCTCCTCGTTCATCCCCGCATGTGGCCACTGCCGCTGGTGCGCCACGGGCCACTCGAACATCTGCGATCTCGGCGCATCGGTCCAGACCGGAAGCCTCCCGGGCGGGCGATTCGTCTTCCACAAGGACGGCGAGGACTACGGCGCCCTCGGAACTGTGGCCACCTTCTCCCAGATCGCGACGGTGTCGGAGTACTCGCTGGTTCCCTTCACGCACCAGGTGCCACTCGAGGTCGCAGCGATCGTCGCCTGCGGTGTGCCCACGGGCTGGGGTTCCGCGGTGTACGCCGCCGACACCCACCCGGGCGACACGATCGTGGTCTTCGGCATCGGTGGGATCGGCATCAACGCCGTCCAAGGTGCGGCATACGCCGGAGCAAAGAACGTCATCGCCGTCGACCCCCTGGAAAACAAGCGGGAAGCGGCGCGCGCGCTCGGGGCCACGCACGTGGCGTCGAATTCGCAGGAGGCCCTGGAACTTGCGATGTCGCTCACCAGAGGCGTCGGGGCCGACAAGAGCCTGATCACGGTGGACCTGATCCGCGGCAGGTTGGTGAACGAAGCGCTGGCAACCGTGCGCAAGGGTGGCACTCTCGTCATCACCACGTGGGCGGACCACGACAAGGACACCATCCAGATCTCCAGCATCGAACTCACCGGCATGGAACGTCGCATCCAGGGAAGTCTGTACGGCTCAGGCAACCCCAACTACGACATCCTCCACATGCTTGATCTCTATGAGGCCGGTGCGCTCAAGCTCGACGAACTCATCACCGCGCACTACACGCTCGACCAGGTCGAGCAGGGCTACCAGGATCTGGCGGACGGCAAGAACATCCGCGGAGTCATCCTCCACGACACGTAG
>WLRQ01000059.1 GCA_009697815.1 Actinomycetota bacterium | reverse complement strand
TCTGGGGCGTCTAATCCGGCTATCGCGAGGCGAATCGGGTTCAGCGAGTCGACGGTGCGTCAGGAGAACATCAAGATCTTTCGGATGTTTGGCGTACACACTCGGGATGCGGTCGTCGATTCTGCGCGGATGTGCGGACTCATTCCTTAGCAGTCATGAGCGGTTGACCTGTCAATGTCCGGTCACCCCACCGCTGGGCAGCCCTTCACCACGACGGCGCTGATTGTCTCGAACCGATCACCCCCAGCAGGTCTCGAACCTCGGTGGCGGGGGTGGATCCGACACATGGGAACCACTCGACCCGAACTCGGGTTCTTCGCCCTTCGGGGCTACAGCGCGACAGGCACGACGCAAGCTCGGACCCACTCCTGGATCCCCGCCGCACGCCGCGTCCGGCACGGCAAGGCCGCACCCCCCGCGGCACCCCCTCACGTGGGTCACGCAAGATCCCCCAGCGAGGGGGACAGAAACAGGAGGAAGTCATGCGCAAAGGAATTCTCGCAATCGCAGCTGCCGGCTCCATCTTCGCTCTCACCTCAGCCGGCGCGTCGATTGGCATTTCGTACACCCCGGCGGCCGCGGTGATCACCGTGACTGGCTCCGGTACTTCGACTGTCTCCACCGCATCGTGCATAGGAACGCCCGTTTTCGCGTATACGAATCCGTCGTCTGGCAGCATCACCAAGGTGACGGTTACTGGCCTGGTCTGCCCGGAGATTACAGGCGTCACCTACGCCTTCGCAGTGACTCTCACGGACAACGAGCCAACCACCCCCGGCACTTACACCGGCACGCTCACCGTCGCGGGTGGCGCGCCATCCGTGACCGTGGACGTTCTTCTGGGGAAGGTGGATGGCACTGGGACCGCAACGCCGTTGAACCTGACGTCGCTGCGCCTGGTCAGTACGGCCCTCGTCGTCACGCCGGCAGTCGCCTGATTCTGGCGTCGGACAACTGAGCGGTTCGTTCGGTGACATCTATCAGGTACCGGTTCAGTAATCAGGGCGTGAAGTCCTGGTTGCTGACCGGCCTGACGGCTGTTCTGTTCGGGGCGTGGTTCTTCACGTTGGCACCCATTGCGTTGGCTGGCCCAGCGTCGTATGTGATCGTCGATGGCATCAGCATGGAGCCACTTCTGCACACGGGTGACCTGGTGGTGGCCCGGAAGGCACAGGCGTACGCGGTGGGCGACCTGGTCGTGCTCCACATCGCGGCGGACAAGGGCGTGAACGGGTGGCTGATCCACCGGTTGGTGTCCGGTGACGCGCAAGCAGGGTGGAAGACCAAGGGGGACAACAACACTTCGGTCGACCCGTGGACGGTGCGCAACGATCAGGTGGCCGGCACGTACTGGAGACTGATTCCGGATTTCGGACGCTACCTGGCCTGGGTCAATCAGCATCCACTCGGGTTCGCGGGTATCTGCACCGCCCTCACACTCCTGTTCTACATCCCTTTGCGGCGCAGGAAGTTCGCTCCCGTCCTGACGGAGTCGCTGGCGACTGCGAAGAAGGAGCCGCGTCGTGATGGGCGCACGAACCAGGAGTACGGAGTTCTCTGGATCACCAGCCTGGCGAGCCTGACCGCGATCGCACTCGTCGGCCTGTTGGGCACGAGTCACCAACTCGTGACAGTTCGTGGTGCCGTCGCTGCTGCGGCGTTGGCGTGGGCCGGCGGATTCACGATCTATTTCATCTACCGGCTCTATGACGGGCGCGGGGTCCAGGAGCCGGCGCGGTCGATGTATGCGCTCTCAGGGCGCCTGTACCTGGTGGTTGATTTCCCGGCACTCGATAGTCAGGCTCGCGAGGTGTCATCCGCCGTGGCATTGCGCACGATCGCGGAGAAGTATCGGATGCCGGTCCTGCACAGGGTCGACCCCGGCACCGGGCACCACGAGTTCCTCCTGCTCACTCTGCAGCTCGGCGCGTTCATCTGGCGGCCCGAACTCGAACCGGCGACCACCATGGTCGAGGGTGACGTCGACGGCGATGCGGGCCTCATCACTTCTCGCGGTGGGCGGCCTGTGGCAGGTGTTCCCGTCGTGGGTGGCGGTCCGGGATTCCGATCGCCTTAGGTGCACTGGTATCGGGGACCTGCCTACCGAGCGGTGAGCGCGAGGAACTGCTCTTCGAGAACCGTGAGGGCCTCGTCGAGCAGGTGGGCTGGCATGCTCAGCGGCGGCAGGAACCGCAGGACGTTGCCGTAGGTGCCCGCGGTCAGCACCACCACCCCCTGGGCATGGCAGGCCTTCGCCACCGCACTGGTGAGTTCGGCGTCTGGGGTTGTGGACCCCGGCTTGACGATCTCGACGGCGATCATCGCCCCGCGTCCGCGGACCTCGCCGATCACGCCGGTGCGTTCAGCCAACGCGCGCAGGCGTGGCACCATCACGGACTCGATCGTGCGTGCCGCACCGATCAGGTCGAGCTCCTCCATCGTCGCGATCGCGCCGAGTGCCGCGGCGCACGCCACAGGGTTTCCGCCGTAGGTGCCACCGAGGCCGCCGGCGTGGACTGAGTTCATGATCTCGGCGCGGCCAGTGACGGCGGCGAGCGGCAGCCCGCCTGCCATGCCCTTGGCGGTGGTGATCAGGTCCGGGACGACCCCCTCGTGATCGCAGCCGAACCAGGCACCCGTGCGGCAAAAGCCGGTCTGGATCTCGTCGGCGACGAACACGATCCCGTTGTCGCGCGCGAAGTCCGCGAGCCGGGGCAAGAAGCCTTCGGCCGGGACGATGAAGCCGCCCTCGCCCGCGATCGGCTCGATCACGATCGCGGCGACGTTGGAAGCTCCGATCTCTTTCTCAATCTTGAGAATCGCCTCGGCCGCGGCGAGTTCACCACTGCGCCCGTCGCGGAAGGGATAGGACAGCGGAACTCGATAGATCTCGGGGGCGAACGGCCCGAACGACTGCTTGTAGGGCATGTTCTTCGCCGTCATGGCCATCGTGAGGTTGGTGCGTCCGTGATAGCCGTGCTCGAACACCACCACCGCATCGCGCCCGGTGTGGGCACGAGAGATCTTGATCGCGTTCTCGACGGCTTCGGCACCGGAGTTGAACAGGGCCGATCGCTTCTCATGCGCGCCCGGGGTCAGCCGGTTGAGTGCCTCGCACACCTCGACGTAGCCCTCATAGCCGGTGACCATGAAGCAGGTGTGCGTGAATCGCGCGACCTGCTCCTGCACCGCCGCGACCACGCGGGGGGCCGCATTGCCCACGGTGGTCACGGCGATCCCGGATCCGAGATCGATGAGGGAGTTGCCGTCGACGTCGAGCAGCACGCCGCCGCCGGCCGACTCGATGAAGATCGGGAGGGTGACGCTCACCGCACTGCTCACGGCGGCGGCACGGCGTGCCTGCAATTCCTGGGACCGGGGCCCGGGAATCGCCGTGAGCACTCGACGCTCTTGAGGAAGGTCGTCGGCATGGGGCGCGGAGTAGGTGGCCATGGCTTGAGCGTAGGGGCCACGCCCCGGCGAAGGAGGAGGCCGGAGTGGAGAAAGAGCGGGTTAGGCTTGTCCGGATCGGACAATGCCGTCACCCGCGCATCACCGTGAACGCGTCAGGAAGAAGTGCATGTCATGCCTCCTCGTCTTCGCGACGTGATCGCGATCTCCGACCTCGGGCTCACTGTTCAGGCCCGCGTGAGCACACGCGTCGCTCGTGCGACAGCCTCGGGTGTTCACGGGCCGGGCGCCCTCGATGCCCCCGTGCGCTGGGTCGCGGTGAGCGAACTCGAGGACCCAGCGCCCTTCCTCGACGGCGGCGAACTGCTGCTCACAACTGGAATGCGACTGCCAAAGAGTTCTGCCGGTTGCACGGCGTATGTCAACCGGCTTGTGGCGGCGGGGGTGGTCGGCCTCGGTCTCGGAGTGGGGCTCACACACCCGAGTGCCCCGGATGCCCTTGTCGCAGCGGCGGAGAAGGCGGGTCTCATCCTGCTCGAGGTGCCCGAGCGAACCCCGTTCATCGCGATCTCCAAAGCCGTGTCGCGCCTTCTTGCAGCCGAGGAGTACCAGGAGGCGGCTCGTGGCTTCGCGGCTCAGCGAGATCTGATCCGCGCGGCCCTCGGCGCCGACGACGGCGACGGCGCTGCAGTCCTCGTTCGTCTGGCCAAGCACTCCGGCCGATTCGCGATGATGCTCGATGCGGCAGGTCATGTCCTCCATGCGTCGCCAGCATCGGCGGCGGGGAGGGCAGTCGACCTCGGGCCCGAAATCGCGCGCCTGCGGCCGAAGGGGTTGCTCGCGGCCGCGGTGGTAGCGGGTGTCGATGAGTACGTCGTCATCCAGCCGCTCGGGGTCAAGGGACGGGCACGTGGGTTCCTGGTGGTGGGGGCGCCTGGCCCGCTCAGCGCCAGCGACCAGGCGGTCGTCAACCTCACAGTCTCGCTGCTGTCCTCGACACTGACACGCGGTGGTGGAACCACTGCGGCGGAGCGGGGTGTACGCGCGGCCGCTCTCGCTCTCGTGCTGGACGGACATGCCGGGCGCCTTCCTTGGGCGGCGCTCGGGTGGCTGCCATTGCACGAGCGCTTGGTGCGCATCCTGCTCGCGCGTCCGAGCGGCAGTGACGCGGCGTCGATCGCAGCCGCGGAGGACCGGCTCACCGAGGCTCTTCCCGGTGTCGCGGTGGCTTCCGGGCTCGTCGCGCACGATCGATCCCTCGTACTCGCCATGGCTCCTGCGGACTCATTGCTTGAGGCCGCGAGTGTGGCCGCCGGCTCCGACGCGATTGCCGGGATCGGCATCGGCGACGGCGCACATGTCGATGACCCGGTGAGCCTGGCGCGTTCACTTGCGCGCGCCCGACGAGCCCTCGAGGTGGTGATCGGATCCGGGGTCGCGTCGACAGGCGCTGCGGGTGAGCGATTGGTACCCGTGCTGTCCTACGACGCTCTCGGCGGCGGGCTTGAGTCACTTCTGGACCCCGCGGCCGCGGATGACTGGGCCGCGGCGCTCCTGGCCCCCCTGGACCAACCGGGAGAGCGTGCCGACCTCGCGGCCACCTTGCTGGCCTGGCTCACCCGGCATGGCCAGATCGACGCGGCCGCGGCCGATCTCGGGGTCCATCGCCACACGGTTCGTCATCGCATCCAGCGGGCCGAGATCTTGCTCGATCGATCACTCGATGATCCTGGAGTCCGCGCGGAGCTCTACCTCGCACTCACCCGACGGACCGCCTGAGCACAGTTCCCGCAGTCGGCGCGTGCGTCTTATGTCCAGACCGGCGGGTTCTGGGGTGGCAGTGCTCCAGATCGGCCGCGAACGGTGATCGAGTCAGCCGTACCGTCGTCGGCATGACTGCTGCCCGCCCCGTCTGGATCGCTGGCCGCGCCGAGACCTCCGAGGTCACCGTCGAGGTGGGGAACCCCTATGACGGCTCTATCGTCGGCGCACATCATGTGCCCTCGGCCGAGCAGGTCGAGAGGGCCGTCGCGGCCGCGTGGGAGGCCCGGCACCGTGTCGCCGCCACTCCGATCGGCCTGCGAGCGGACGCTCTGATGCATGTCTCGGCTCGCATCACGGAGCGGCTCGAGGAATTCGCGCAGCTGATCACCGCGGAGAACGGCAAGCCGATCAGGTGGGCGCGGTCGGAGGCGACGCGGGCGGCTGCGACCTTCCGGTTCGCCGCCGAAGAGACGCGGCGTCTGGGCGGCGAGATGCAGCGACTCGACACCGATGTCGCGGGGGAGGGTCGCGCGGCGATTGTCCGCCGGTTCCCCCACGGTCCCGTCTTGGGCATCGCGCCCTTCAACTTCCCGCTCAACCTCGTGGCTCACAAGATCGCCCCGGCCATCGCGGTGGGGGCACCGATCATCATCAAGCCGGCACCAGCGACGCCGCTGTCGGCGCTCCTGCTCGGTGAGCTCCTCGCCGAGACCTCGCTGCCGCCCGGATCGTGGTCCGTGCTGCCGGTGGGCAACGACATTTCGTTCTCGCTCGTCGAGGATGTGCGCCTCCCGGTGGTCTCCTTCACCGGATCCGAGGCGGTGGGCTTCGCGATCCAGAAGGCTGTGCCGCGTAAACATGTGACCCTCGAGCTCGGTGGCAATGCGGCGGCGATCCTGTGCCCCGACTGGTCCAGCGACGACGATCTCGCCTGGGCCGCGGAACGTGTGGCCACCTTCGCCAACTACCAGGCCGGCCAATCGTGCGTGTCGGTCCAGCGGGTCCTCGTCGATACCTCGCTATGGGACAGGTTCGTCCCGCTGCTCGTCGCGCGCGTTGATGGCCTCGCGACCGGATCTCCGTGGGACGAGAGCACTATCGTCGGTCCACTCGTGAACGAGGCGGCCGCGATCCGTGTCGGCGAATGGGTGGCTGAGGCAGTGCACGCGGGCGCCACGGTGCTCACGGGCGGGATCCGAGACGGGTCGTCGTACGCGCCTACAGTGCTCGTCGACGTCCCCGCACACGCGAAGATCGCATGCGAGGAGGTCTTCGGTCCCGTGGTCATTCTGCAGCGCACCGGGGGGGTCGAGGACGCGTTCGACGTGGTGAACGAGAGCCGGTTCGGCCTCCAGGCGGGGGTGTTCACCCACGATCTCCAGGTGGCCTTCCGGGCACATGCTGAGCTCGAGGTCGGCGGAGTGATCATCGGTGACGTCCCCACTTATCGCGCCGACCAGATGCCCTATGGCGGGGTGAAGGCCTCCGGAGTCGGACGCGAGGGTTTGCGCTCTGCCATGACCGACTTCACCTACGAGCGCGTTCTCGTCCTGACCGGGGTCACCCTCTAGGCCCAGTTCGCCCCGTTCTCATCTCGGCACACGAATCGAGGCAGCGGGGAACTCAGCAGAGTGGGGCGGCATCAGCGACACTGTGACCATGAATCGCCCATCGACGGATCGCCGAGACGTCGTCCTCCTGGGAAGTACGGGGTCCATCGGGACCCAGGCACTCGACGTCATCCGTCGAAATCGCGACAGGTTCAGCGTCTCCGGGCTCGCCGCCGGGGGCGCGGATGTCCACACCCTCGCCGCACAAGCTGCCGAGTTCGACGTCGAGGTGGTGGCTCTCGCTGATCCGGCGCGCGAGCAGGCGCTCCGTGAGGCACTTGCCACGTTGGGGATCTCGCCCAAGGTTCTGGTGGGCCCCGATGCCGCGACAGAGGCGGCCGGTCGACCCACCGACGTCGTTCTCAACGGCATGACGGGCTCGATCGGACTGCGTCCGACGCTGGCCGCGCTCGAGGCGGGGAGCACACTCGCACTGGCCAACAAGGAATCCTTGATCGCCGGGGGCGCGTTGGTCACAGCTGCGGCGGGTCCGGGCCAGATCGTTCCGGTCGACTCCGAGCACTCAGCGCTCGCTCAGTGCCTTCGTGGTGGTCGCGTCGAGGAGGTGAGCCGGCTCATCCTCACGGCGAGCGGCGGGCCTTTCCGGGGCCGCACTCGCTCGGAACTCCTCGAGGTGTCACCGGCTCAGGCGCTCGCACATCCGACGTGGACGATGGGCCCGGTCGTCACCACGAACTCGGCGACTCTGGTCAACAAGGGCCTCGAGCTCATCGAGGCGCACCTGCTGTTCGACCTGCCGTTCGACCAGATCGACGTCGTGGTGCACCCGCAGTCGGTGATCCACTCGATGGTGGAGTTCGTGGACGGCTCCACGCTCGCGCAGGTGAGCCCCCCCGATATGCGCCTACCCATCGCGCTCGGCCTCGCCTGGCCGGACCGAGTCCCCGGCGCGACCCCGCCCTCGGTCTGGACGAGTGCCGTCACATGGACCTTCTTCCCTCTCGACGCCGAGGCCTTCCCCGCAGTCGCGCTCGCCCGCCGTGCCGGGGAAGCGGGTGGTACTGCGCCGGCGGTCTACAACGCGGCTAACGAAGAGTGTGTGGCCGCATTCCTGGGAAGCCGCTTGCCATTCCTTGCGATCGTCGACACCGTGGCCGCGGTGCTCGAGGAGTACCTGTCGGGTTCGCCGGGGAACCCCAGGACTGTCGAGGACGTCCTTGTTGCAGAAGGCTGGGCCCGCACTCGTGCCCGCGAACTGACGGGCGGAGTCGCATGACATTGCTTCTGGAGATGCTCGGCTGGCTCATCTTCCTGCTCGGTGTGGGCATTTCCATCGGACTGCACGAGGTGGGACACCTCCTGCCTGCCAAGAAATTCGGCGTGAAGGTCACCCAGTACATGGTCGGCTTCGGCCCGACGGCTTGGTCTCGCGCACGCGGTGAGACCGAATACGGCGTGAAGTGGATCCCGCTAGGTGGCTACATCCGCATGGTCGGGATGTACCCCCCGGCACCGGGAGCTGACCCCACGATGCTCAGGGCTTCGTCGACTGGGCGCTTCGCGACGCTCATCGATGACGCGAGGCGCCAGGCATTCGAGGAGATCACGCCCGCTGACGTCGACCGAGTGTTCTACAAACTGCCCGTCCGCAAGAGGATCGTCATCATGCTCGGCGGGCCGGCGATGAACCTCGTGTTGGCCTTCGTGCTGTTCACGATTGTGCTCTCGGTGATCGGTACACCGCAGGTCACGAACACGATCGGTCGCGTCGTCGCCTGCGCACCCACCGCCACCAATCTCGCTGGCTCGGCGAGCGCCGATGGCACGTGTGCCGCGTCAACCCCGACCCCTGCCAGCGTCGGCGGAGTGCTGGTGGGCGACACGATCGTCCGGTTCGACGGTCAGGACATCTCGTCCTGGGACGAGGTGCAGGCGGCCATCGCAGCTGCCGTGCCCGGCCCGGTCGCGATTGTGGTGGATCGCGGCGGCGTACAAGAGACCCTCACCGTGCCCCTGGCTCGCGTCGACATCCCGGTGACCGACGATCAGGGACAGCTCACGGGTGTAACCGCCGCGCGCAATTTCCTTGGGGTCTCGCCGGCTTTCGCTCGGCAGGCCCAGTCTGTTGCCGTGGTCCCGGGCTACATCTGGGACACCTCCGTCCATGCGGTGGCGACGATCGCGACGCTCCCCATGCGGGTGGTGGACCTCGTGCGCCAGGTGGTCACCGACGAACCGCGCGACCCGAACGGCATCGTGGGGCCCGTGGGTGTGGGTCGGATCACCGGTGAGGTGGTGGCCTTGGCCGACACTCCGGTGCTCGACAAGGCGGCGTTCGTCCTCGGGCTGCTCGCCGGCCTGAACCTGTTCCTGTTCCTTTTCAACCTCGTGCCCTTGCTGCCGCTGGACGGCGGGCACGTGGCAGGTGCGATCTGGGAGTCGATCAAGCGGGGCTGGGCGCGACTGCGCAGCCGTCCTGATCCCGGCCCGGTCGACACCGCGAAGGCGCTGCCCCTCACGTACGCGATGTCGATCGCGCTCGTCCTCGTCGGAGGGATCGTGCTGATCGCCGACCTCGTGGATCCGTTGCGGCTCGGGGGCTGAGCATGTTCGAGCGGCCCCGACGGCTAGGTTCGTGGATGGCCCCTCGTCACGACACGCTCGCGGGCATGGTCGGCGGGTGCGTCCGGCCAGCGTGGGGGATGATGAGTCCATGAGCGTCGCACTCGGAATGCCCGCCCTGCCGGCACCTGTCCTGGCGCAGCGCCGGGTGAGCCGCCAGATCGTTCTCCAGCACCCCACCCACCCGGTCGCGGTCGGTGGTGATGCCCCGGTGTCGGTGCAGTCGATGACCACCACACTCACCAGTGATGTCAACGCCACGCTTCAGCAGATCGCCGAACTCACCGCGGCCGGCTGCCAGATCGTGCGGGTGGCGGTGCCAAGCCAGGACGACGCCGACGCACTTGCCCAGATCGCGAAGAAGTCGCAAATCCCAGTCATCGCCGATATCCACTTCCAGCCCAAGTACGTTTTTGCCGCGATCAACGCCGGTTGTGCGGGTGTTCGAGTTAACCCGGGCAACATCAAGCAGTTCGACGACAAGGTTGGTGAGATCGCCCGCGCGGCTAAGGACGCTGGGGTCCCGATCCGCATCGGTGTCAATGCCGGGTCGCTTGATCCACGGTTGCTGGCCAAGTACGGCAAGGCCACTCCGGAGGCGCTCACCGAGTCGGCGCTCTGGGAATGCTCGCTCTTCGAGGAGCACGACTTCCGCGAGATCAAGATCTCTGTGAAGCACAACGACCCCGTGGTGATGGTCGCCGCCTATCGGCTGCTCGCCGCTCGCTGCGACTACCCGCTGCACCTCGGGGTCACCGAGGCGGGGCCCGCGTTCCAGGGCACCATCAAGTCCGCTGTCGCATTCGGTGCCCTCCTCTCCCAGGGAATTGGCGACACCATCCGCGTCTCTCTGTCCGCGCCGCCGGTCGAGGAGATCAAGGTGGGCAACGCCATCCTCGAGTCGCTCAACCTGCGCAAGCGCGGGCTCGAGATCGTGTCCTGCCCCTCGTGTGGGCGCGCGCAGGTCGATGTGTACACCCTGGCTGAGCAGGTCACAGCGGGGCTCGAGGGCCTCGCGGTCCCGCTGCGGGTGGCCGTCATGGGCTGTGTCGTGAACGGCCCGGGGGAGGCACGTGAGGCCGATCTCGGCGTGGCCTCGGGCAATGGCAAGGGCCAGATCTTCCGCCGTGGTGAGGTCGTGGCGACGGTCCCCGAGTCCAAGATCGTCGAGACTCTCGTCGAGATGGCACTGGAGATGGCCGCCGAGATGGGTGTCGACCCCGAGTCCGGTGAGGCTTCGTCCGCCGCCATCGTCACCGTGTCCTGACCTCACTATCGACCGTTCCGCTGACGTGACGGTCGCCGCGGGTACAGCCCGCGTCAGCGTGACCGGGAAATTCGGTCAGAGTTTCGGGCAGTATGGGCAGGGTGACGACTGCGACCACCGGTGTGCTGAGGGTGCTGGCCCGCCGCGACCTCGAGCAGGCGCTGGCGGTTCTCGATCGCGACCCGGTCGGCCATTGCTTCGTCGCCTCGCGGGTGCAGGGCTCGGGCCTGGACACCTGGCGGCTCGGGGGTGAGTTGTGGGGCTGGGCCGAGGACGGAGTTCTCACCTCCCTGATGTATCTGGGGGCGAACCTGATCCCGGTCGAGACCACCTCAGATTCGCGGCTCGCCTTCGCCGACCGCCTGCGCAGAATCGGGCGTCGGTGCTCCTCGATCGTCGGCCGGGCTGACGAGGTTGCCCTCCTCTGGCAGATGCTCGCCCCTGGCTGGGGGCCGGCGCGTGAAGTCCGGGCCTCTCAACCGCTTCTCATGATGGAGTCGGACTCCCTCGTGGCACCTGACCGCGGGGTGCGACGGGTTCGTGAGGACGAGATCGACATCCTGATTCCGGCCTGCGTATCGATGTTCACCGACGAGGTCGGCGTCTCCCCCCTGGCCGGCGGAGCGGGGGACGCCTATCGCGCGCGCATCGCCGAACTGGTCCGACAGGGCCGAGCGTTCGCGCGTATCGAGGACGGACGAGTCATCGTCAAGGCCGAGATCGGCGCCGTGAGCCAGGGCGTGTGTCAGGTGCAGGGCGTGTGGGTCGCACCTGAGTTCCGGGGGCGCGGCATCGGAGCGCCGGGGATGTCCGCGATCGTGGCCATCGCTCGCCGGGAGGTTGCGCCGGTGGTGAGCCTGTACGTCAACGACTACAACACCCTCGCCCGTCGCGTATACGACCGCGTCGGATTTCGCGACGCTGGCGAGTTCGCCACGGTCCTGTTCTGAGGCCTGCGCCACCTGGCGACTGCTGAGCCACGGTTCGGCTGCCGTCACCGCACGGCCCCTCGCAGCGCTCGTGGGCGAGAGTGCCGGGCTGAACCGCTCCTGGCTGCGGCTATCCTTCGGGTTCACCCACCGCTCGAGGAGATCCCCGTGCTGCTGCGCATGTCATCGTTGTTCCTGCGCACCCTCCGCGAGGACCCTGCTGACGCGGAGGTGCCCAGTCACCGGCTCCTCGTGCGCGCCGGGTATGTCCGTCGCGTCGCTCCCGGGATCTTCACCTGGCTTCCGCTGGGCTACCGGGTCTACCGCAATGTCGAGCGCATCGTGCGCGAGGAGATGGACGCGGCGGGCTTCCAAGAGGTGCACTTCCCTGCGCTGCTCCCACGCGAGGCCTATGACGCGACGAACCGCTGGTCTGAATACGGGCCCAACCTCTTCCGCCTCCAGGACCGTCGCCAGAACGACTTCCTGCTCGGCCCGACTCACGAGGAGATGTTCACGCTCCTGGTGAAGGGGGAGTTCTCCTCGTACAAGGATCTTCCTGTCTCGCTCTACCAGATTCAGACCAAGTACCGCGACGAGGCGCGTCCCCGCGCCGGAATCCTGCGCGGGCGTGAGTTCGTGATGAAGGACTCCTACTCCTTCGACATCGACGACGCGGGCTTGCAGGTTTCCTATGACAAGCACCGCGTCGCCTATGTCTCCACCTTCACCCGTCTCGGACTCGATCACGTCATCGTGTCGGCGCAGTCCGGTGCGATGGGCGGTTCGGCGTCAGAAGAGTTCCTTGCGCCGTGCGAATCGGGTGAGGACACCTACGTCCGCTGTACCTCATGTGATTACGCCGCCAACGTCGAGGCCGTGAGCACTCCGGTGCCCCCGGCGCAGCCCTACTCGGATGTGCCCGCGGCCCATGTCGAAGACACCCCCGACACCCAGACGATCGATTCGTTGGTGGCGCTCGCCAACGCCTCACTCCCGCGTCCGGACCGTGCATGGACGGCTTCGGACACCCTCAAGAACGTCGTGTTCACGGTGAGCCTCCCGGACGGTACGAGCTACCCGCTTGTGGTGGGGGTCCCAGGTGACCGCGACATCGATATGAAGCGACTCGAGGCGGTGCTCCAACCGGGCGAGCCCGTGGCTATGGACGAAGCTACCTTCGCCAAGCACCCCAGCCTGGTGCGCGGCTACATCGGGCCGCAGGCTCTGGGTGAGACGTCTGTGTCGGGCGTGCGCTACCTGCTCGACCCGCGCGTGGTCGAGGGAACGAGATGGATCACCGGGGCGAATATCGCGGGTAAGCACGTCTTCGACCTCGTCGCGGGTCGCGACTTCACAGCCGACGGCACCATCGAGGCCGCCGAGGTTTTGCCGGGCGATGTCTGCCCTCGTTGCTCGTCGGTGCTGGAGATGGCACGAGGGATCGAGATCGGCCACATCTTCCAACTCGGCCGCAAGTACGCCGAGGCGCTCGACCTGAAGGTTCTTGATGAGAACGGCAAGCAGATCGTTGTCACGATGGGCTCCTATGGCATCGGGGTCTCGCGCGCGGTCGCGGCGATCGCCGAGCAGACCTTCGACGAGTTCGGCCTGTGCTGGCCACGCGAGATCGCACCCGCCGACGTTCACCTCGTGGCGACCGGCAAGGACGACGCGGTCTACGCCCACGCCGAGTCGCTGGCGCAGGACCTGGTCGCCGCGGGGATTCGGGTGATTTACGACGACCGACGCTCGGCCTCGCCGGGGGTGAAGTTCAAGGACTCCGAGCTTCTCGGGGTTCCCACCATCGTGGTCGTCGGCAAGGGGCTGTCTGACGGAATCATCGAGATCAAGGACCGCGCGACGGGCGAGCGTGTCGAGGTGGCGATCGGCGAGGCACTTGAGCGCATCGTGGCGGTCTGCCGCACCTGATCGTTCGCGTTGTCTCGATCGTCGACCTGATCATCGGTAGATGGCACGGGTCTGAGACCTCTTGCCGCGCAATCGTTTTAGGACGCGCCCGCCCATACGGGTGCGACACCCGACCATGTCACCGACCTCACCGCGCACTCCTGTGCGTGAAGTGCGGCCGATTTCCGCGCGTTGCCCGTTGCTGCTGCCGCGAGCCCGGCCCACTGCCCGGCGAGTCGATCCTCGACGAGTGCTGCGAGCGCTCGCGCGGAGTCAGCGTCGGTGATCGGGAACGGAGGGGTGTACGCCGCGGCTGCGGGTCCGGGAACCCCGCGCAGCGTGATCACCTTGCCCCGCAGCACATCTCGCTCGAGTCGATGGGTCGCCATCGCGCTGAGTGCCTGAGACTTCTCTGCCCCCTCAAGGCGGGCGGCAATCAGGCCGTAGGCATAGATGGCCGCCTGCGTGCCGTCCGCGACGAGGGCGATGGACGCAGCCTCGCTCATGTCCGCTCCCGTCGAAGTACTTCGCCCGCGGCCGCCGCGCCCGCGGCTGCGAGGACGAGGATTCGTGCGAGTTCGGGGTCTTTGGCTCGCACCGCCTGCGCTGTCAGTGAGGTCGCAGCGTCGGTCTCGGCCGCGAGGAGTTGATCAATCGCGGCCTTGGGCGTGGTGGGGGCCGTCGGCGGGCGAGTCGCTGGTGTCGACGTTGCGGAGGGGCGGAGCGTGGTCGAGCCGGGAGTCGCCTGTGTCGCTCCGAGATTCGATGGGTCGATCGCGGCGCGATACACCACGTGGCGCGCGCCGAGGTCGAGGATTCGCGCGGCAACGTCCGTGGAGAAGGCGGGTGCGGCCCCGGCATAAAGATCCGTCAGAGCCCCCTCGGCGAGTCCGGCATCGGTTCGCAGGACGCGGTCCGGGTCGAGTGCCCCTCCGGGCTCGGTGGCGGGATCAGACGTGACGACGGGTGATCCGCCGCATGCAGCGAGCGCTCCTGCCGCGATGGTGATCGCGCCTAGTCGCAGCACAGTCCGTCGTGACACCGAGTCAGCGGCGGAGATCTCGGACACGCCGTGCGGGCTGCGCGAGCCGAAGGCGGCGGGTACGTCGAGGCCTTTCGACAACTCGGACGTCGGGGACACGGCGGGCACGGCGCTCACCCTCTCACGTGGGCATGACCTTCGCGGCGTGCCGGCGGCTGAATGAAGCCCGAGGGACGCCGGTCAGCAGTGAAGGTAGCTCTGTGCGCCGAGGCCGCCGGCGTACGTCGTGGAATCGGTTCCGGCGACCACGTCGACCTGGGGGCTGGCCCAGACTCGGATGGAGTGCGAGGGATTTCCGGCCATGTCTTCATCTGCGAAGACGGTGGTGGTCAACGAGAATCCAGCGCGGGAGTCCGTCGTGCCGGCCCAGCACATCGACGCAGTCTTCTCTGCCCCCGCGATCGCGTCCGACACCTGCGCGCCGACTGCCTGATCCGGGTATCGGAGGACCACCACGGGTTGGGCATTGCTGGAGTTGCACAGGCCGGTGTCGCACGTCATGGTGAAGTACATCCCCGAGGTGTACTTCGTGGGCACGGTGAGCTCGGCCTTACCGTTGACGACCTTCGCGTCGACCAGGAATGGCGTGGGCAGGTAGTTGTCCTGCGGGCCCACCTGAATCGCGCTGATGGTGCAGGCATCGCAACCGGTCACCGTGAAGGTCAGGGCGGTGTCACCTGGTGCCACAGTGGGTTCGGGCGACGTCGACTCCGGCGCCGGGGCCGATGAGGACTCAGCGGGCGTTGTGGGCGCCGCGGAACTCGACGTCGACTCCGTGGACTCTGTCGCGGAGGCCGAGGTCGACGGGGCTGCTTCCGGGGCCGTGCTCGTGCAGGCACTCAGCGCCCAGGCGGCAGCCGCAAGAACGATGACGAAGCGCTTCACTGTGTTCCTCACGTGGTGGGGGGACCGTGGGTTCACGGCGTGAGTGTGCCATCTCAGCCTAGGGGTCAGAACGATCACTTGTGTGTGGATGTGCGGTCTCGCCACGGGTGTCCGTCGGTGCCGGCTCTCGGACGGCTCCCGCGGCCGCTAACGCCGATGTCGAGACCCGTCCGCACAGGTAGACTGGGCCCATCGTTGGCACTCGGAGACGAGCGACGGGTCGACTCAGATGATTCGACGCTCGCTAGGCGAGCACAGCGTTCCCACGGCAGTGTCCCCACGGCAGTGTCCCCACAACAGCATGCCCATAACAGGATCCCCACAACAGCACAGCACCGAGGTGAATGCCGCGGATGCCACAGGAGGCCGACCATGACCGCCCGTTTCCCCCAGGCCCCGCGGCCGGATCCGGCT
>WLRQ01000058.1 GCA_009697815.1 Actinomycetota bacterium | reverse complement strand
CGACCGTCACCTCGCGCAGTGCGCCCATGGCCGCATCGTCGCAGATGACGGATGGCGGTCGATCACGCGGCTCACGCCCCGGGAGTGGTTGCCACGCGGGCATGATCTCAACGTCGTTAGGCTGGCGGCGCAAGTCCGGTGCCACCCCCCACGTCCGGTACCCCGCCCAGGGACCGCAACGACACGGAAGGTCGCGAGTGTCCGACGAGCCCCGCTCCGACCAGGTGACCGCCGACCAGCCCCCGAGGCTGCGCGTCGGTGTCGTGGGCACCGGTCGAGCCGGTGCCGTGCTCGGAGCGGCGCTTGCCCGCGCGGGCCATGTGGTCGTGGCCGCCAACGCAGTGAGTGATGTATCGCGACTTCGCGCGGATGCGCTCCTCCCGGGGGTCCCGATCGTGAGCGTCGAGGATGTTCTCGCGGCGGCCGACCTCGTGCTGCTCACCGTCCCTGACGATGTCCTTCCCGCACTTGTGGCCGGCCTGGTCGAGACGGGGTCGGTACGCCCCGGGCAGTTCCTGGCCCACGCCAGTGGGCGTTACGGCTACCGGGTACTCGACCCTGCCACCGAGGTTGGCGCACTCCCACTGGCACTTCACCCGGTGATGACCTTCACGGGGACGAGCATCGATCTCGCCCGCCTCTCCGGAGTGCCCTTCGGCGTGACTGCCCCCGAGCAGTTGCGGCCCGTGGCGGAGGCACTCGCCGTGGAGATGGGGGGTGACCCCGTGTGGGTCGAGGAGGGCAATCGCGCGCTTTACCACGCGGCATTGGCCCATGGCGCCAACCATCTCGTCACTCTCGTGGTGCAGACGACCGAGCTTCTGAGCGCGGCTGGGGTCGAGAATCCTTCACTCCTCGTCGCTCCGCTCCTCTCGGCCGCCCTCGACAACGCTCTTCGCTATGGAGACCAGGCGCTCACTGGTCCTGTGGCGCGCGGTGATGCGGGCACCGTGGCCGCGCACCTCCGCGAGCTAGGCCACGTGGCGCCCGAGGCCCGGGCGGCCTACGTCGCGCTGGCGAGGGTGACGGCCGACCGTGCGCTTGCCGCAGGGATACTTCGCTCTGACGCGGCAGAGGCGCTGCTCGATGTCCTGGCCCAACCCGAGGAGGAGAGGCGATGAGCGCGATCACGCGGGTTGTGTCGTCTCGGTCGGGGCTGCGGGCGGCCTATGCCGAACTTCCCACGGGCACCGTTCGGGCCGTCGTGCCGACGATGGGGGCCCTGCACTCTGGGCACGCGCAGCTCATCCGCGCGGCTCGCGCGCTCGTCGGGCAGGCGGGGCATGTCACCGTCACCGTGTTCGTCAACCCGACACAGTTTGCTGCCGGTGAAGATCTCGATCGCTACCCGAGATCCTTCGATTCCGATGTCGAGGTCTGCGCCGCCGAGGGGGCCGACCTCGTGTTCGCACCGTCGGTCGAGACCGTCTACCTCGACCCTGAACCGATGGTCACGATTGACCCTGGCCCGCTCGGCACCCTGCTCGAGGGCGCAGTGCGCCCTGGGCACTTTCGCGGAGTTCTCACGGTCGTGGCCAAACTCGTGTCGATGACCGGAGCGAGCCTGCTCCTACTCGGAGAGAAGGACTTCCAGCAGTTGGTCCTCGTCCGGCGCATGGTGCGCGACCTCGATCTTCCAGTGGAGGTCGTCGGTGTCCCCACGGTCCGCGCGGACGACGGTCTCGCGCTTTCCAGCCGCAACGTCTATCTCTCCGATGCCGAACGGCTCGCCGCGATCACCGTGCCGCGGGCCCTCGAGATCGGAGTCGAGACGGCGCGCGCGGGTGGATCGGCCCGCGATGTCCTCTCTGCGGCGCAGTCCCACCTCCAGGGCCGTGACGAGTTCGAGATCGATTACATGGTTGTCACCGACCCTGATCTGGGCCCAGCGCCCGAGTCCGGCGAGGGCAGGCTCCTTATGGCAGCGCGCATCGGCAAAGTCCGTCTGCTCGACAATGTGCGTATCGACCTCGGGGTGGGCGGGTGACCTTCCACCTCACACGTCGGCTCGCGGCGCCCGATCCTGGGTGGACTATCGCGGCGGACGTCGTCGTGGTCGGCTCTGGCGTTGCAGGTCTCACCACTGCACTGCACGCGCGTGCTGCCGGCTACCGCGTGCTCCTGGTGACCAAGGCGCAGGTCGACGAAGGCTCGACCCGCTGGGCCCAGGGCGGGATCGCGGCGGCGCTCGCCGAGGACGACTCACCCGCCGAACATGAGCTCGACACGTTGGTCGCTGGTGCGGGGCTGTGCGATCCCGATGCGGTCAAAGTGCTCGTCCACGAGGGTCCGGACGCGGTGCGCCGCCTCATCGCCCTTGGGGCGCGCTTCGACACCGACGAGTCCGGTGGAATCGCACTCACCCGCGAGGGCGGCCACCTGCGTGATCGCATCGCGCATGCTGGCGGCGATGCCACTGGCGCGGAGATATCTCGCGCACTCGTCGCGGCTGTCGCGGGGCGAGCGGGCATCGAACTTATTGAGAACGCCCTTGCGCTCGACTTACTTCTCGACGACCGCGGTGCCGCTCAGGGTCTCACGCTGCATGTCATGGGTGAGGGGCAGCGCGACGGGGTAGGTGCGGTGCTTGCGCCCGCGGTGGTTCTGGCCACCGGTGGGCTGGGCCAGGTATTCAGTCTCTCGACGAACCCACCGGTGGCCACCGGCGACGGTATGGCGTTGGCCTTGCGCGCAGGGGCTGCTGTGGCCGACCTCGAGTTCGTCCAGTTCCATCCCACCGTCCTGTGGGTGGGAGCGGACGCCACCGGGCAGCAGCCGTTGGTTAGTGAGGCCGTGCGCGGCGAAGGTGCGGTGCTGCGCGATGACGCTGGCGTGCGCTTCATGGACGGTCAGCACCCGCTCGCAGATCTCGCGCCACGTGATGTTGTCGCCAAGGCGATCATGCGCACTATGCGCGACACCGGTGCCAAACATGTGTGGCTCGATGCGCGAGCTTTCGGGACACCCATGTGGGAGAAGCGATTCCCCACGATCCTCGCCTCCCTTCGCCTCATTGGCATCGATCCGTCGAGGGATCTCATCCCGGTCGCCCCCGCTCAGCACTACGCGTCAGGGGGGGTGCGCACCGATGCCTATGGGCGCTCGTCGATCAGGGGTCTCTACGCCGTCGGCGAGTGCGCGTGCACCGGGGTTCATGGCGCGAACCGCCTCGCCTCGAACTCGCTGCTCGAAGGCCTGGTGTTCGCCTCGCGCATCGGCGACGTGCTCGCGCAGGGCCTCCCCGACCGTCGCGATCCTGTCGCGTCACCCGTCCAGGGGGCGGTCATCGACGCTGCTGCCCGCCGGTCGTTGCAGGCGGCGATGACCGAGGGCGTCGGAGTGCTGCGCTCGCGAGACTCAATGGCGGCAGCGCTCGGAGTTCTCGACGCCGTGGGCGCCACGACCACCCCGGACCCGCACACGCGTGCGTGGGAGACGTCCAATCTCCATGCGATAGCAACGGTGCTCGCCGCAAATGCCAAGATGCGCAAGGAAACCCGTGGGTCTCACTGGCGTGAGGATTTCCCCCACACCGATGACACGTCGTGGCGTGTCCGCCTGGTGTCGATGCTCGACGACGACGGTGTGCTCGTCACGACCCGCGAGGCGGTTCCTGCCTTCGGTGCAGGCACTGCTGTCACCGCCGACCCTGAGGATCTGGCATGAGCCTTCGACCATCTGTCATCGCCGCTATCGAGTCTGCGGGCCTGGAACCGGCGTACGTCGAGGCACTGGTTCGTTCGACTGTCGCGGAGGACCTCGATGGCGGGGTTGACGTCACGTCCGCGGCTACCGTGCCGTCCGACCAGCGCTCCACCGTTGACCTTGTCACTCGCGGCGCCGGAGTGATCGCTGGGATCCCTGTGGCTGCAGCGGTCTTCGATGCTGTATCTGAGGGCGACGCACATGTGACGATCGTGATGCCTGATGGCGCGCGCGTGGTGGGCGGCGACGTGCTTCTCACCGTCACGGGTCGCACGCGCGATCTCCTGACCGCTGAGCGCACGGCACTCAACCTGCTCTGCCACCTATCCGGTGTGGCCACGGCCACGGCTCAGTGGGCCGACGCCCTTGTCGGCACGACCGCCTCGGTGCGCGACACCCGGAAGACGACGCCGGGCCTGCGCGTGCTCGAGAAGTACGCGGTGCGCTGTGGTGGGGGCGTCAACCACCGGATGTCGCTGTCGGACGCGGCGCTGGTGAAGGACAACCACGTGGTTGCCGCAGGAGGCGTCGCGGCTGCCTTCGAGGCCGTGCGCGCGATGTGGCCGGGGTTGCCCGTCGAGGTCGAGGTCGACTCGCTCGGCCAGCTCACCGAGGTGCTCGACGCGGGTGCCGATCTCGTGCTGCTCGACAACTTCTCACCCGCCCAGATGCGGATCGCGGTGGGCATTGCGCTTGAGCACGCGGGGCATCACGGCGGCGTGCGTGCCCGCCTCGAAGCGTCGGGCGGGTTGACCCTGGCCGACGCCGCCGCGGTCGGGGCAACGGGTGTCGACTACATCGCCGTCGGCGCGCTCACCCACTCGGTCGTGGTGCTCGACATCGGAGCCGACCTCCGCCCGCTCACCCGGCCCGATTCACCGTGATCATGTCCTGCGCCGCGCATGACGTGGCCGTTACTCGCCCTTGGAGCCCCCGATGCTGCTAGCGATCGATGTCGGCAACACCAACACCGTGCTCGGCCTGTTCGAGGGCGATGAGCTGATGAGGTCGTATCGGGTCAAGACTGATGCTGCATCGACGGCGGATGAAATACGGCTCACTTTCCGAGGGTTGCTGGCCGACGACCCGGACGTCACCGGGATCGCCCTCTGCTCCACGGTGCCTGCGGTGCTGCGTGAGATGCGCACCATGCTCGTTCGTTACTACGACCACGTCCCGCACGTCATCATCGAGCCCGGCGCGCGCACAGGGGTTCCCGTCCTCATGGACAACCCCAAGGAGGTGGGAGCGGATCGCATCGCCAACACCCTCGCGGCTCATACGCTCTACGGCGGCCCGTGCGTGGTCGTCGACTTCGGCACTTCGACCAACTTCGACGTGGTCTCGGCGAAGGGTGAGTTCCTCGGTGGAGCTCTTGCCCCGGGTATCGAGATCTCGCTCGAGGCTCTGGCCTCGCGGGCGGCTCAATTGCGCAAGGTGGAATTCGTGGCCCCCCGTTCGGTGATCGCCAAGAACACGGTCGAGGCACTTCAGTCGGGGGCGCTCTACGGGTTCGCCGGGCAGGTCGACGGCATCGTCACCCGGATCATCGCCGAGCTCGGCGAGCCGGTCACCGCGGTGATCGCGACCGGTGGACTCGCGTCGGTCGTGATCCGCGAGTCGTCGACCGTGACGGTGCACCGTCCCGACCTCACGCTCCAGGGCCTGCGAATGGTCTACGAGAGGAACGTGTGACCTCGGATCCGCGGCCCCCCGATAGCCTGGGGCCCATGACCGCCGAGCCCCTCGCGAGCGCCGATCCCGAGGACGACGTCCCCGAGCAGATTCGCGTGCGCCGTGAGAAGCGACAGCGGCTCCTCGACTCCGGTCAGGACGCCTACCCGGTACGTGTCGCCGTCTCACACTCGATACCCGCACTCCGTGCCGCGCACCCCGACCTCGCGCCCGACACCGCCACGGGGCAGATCGTCGCCGTCGCTGGTCGGGTCATCTTCGCGCGAAACACCGGCAAGCTCTGCTTCGCGACGCTGCGCGCGGGTGACGGCAGTGAGATCCAGGCGATGCTCTCGCTCGAGAAGGTGGGCGAGGAGCGTCTCGCGGCCTGGAAGTCCGACGTCGACCTCGGTGACCACATTGGAGTGCAGGGCGAGGTCATCACCTCCCGCCGGGGTGAGCTCAGCATTCTGGCCGACACCTGGCAGCTCGCCGCTAAGTCCTTGCGTCCCTTGCCTGTGGCCCACAAGCCCCTCGGTGAGGAGACTCGCGTGCGCCAGCGCTACGTCGACCTCATCGTGCGCCCACAGGCGCGCGAGGTCGCGCGGCTTCGCGTCCGCACAGTGGCCTCGCTGCGCGAGAGTTTCATTCGTCGCGACTACATCGAGGTCGAGACCCCGATGCTCCAGACCATGCACGGCGGTGCGACGGCTCGCCCGTTCGTCACGCACTCGAACGCCTTCGGCATCGACCTATTCCTGCGTATCGCGCCCGAGCTCTTCCTCAAGCGCTGTGTCGTCGGAGGCATCGATCGCGTCTTCGAGATCAATCGCAACTTCCGTAATGAAGGCGCCGACTCCACGCACTCGCCCGAGTTCGCGATGCTGGAGTTCTACGAGGCCTACGCCGACTACCGGGATATGGCGCGCACCACGCGTGAGCTGATCCAGGAGGCCGCGATCGCCGTCCACGGCTCCCTGGAGTTCACCCTCATGGACGGCACCCCCCGCGATCTCGGCGGCGAGTGGGACGAGGTCTACGTCTACCCCTCGGTCTCGCAAGCCGTGGGGCGCGAGATCACGCCGACCACGCCGATCGACGAGCTGCGAGCGCTGTGCGAGGCCGCGGGAATCAGGCATGAGAAGACCTGGGTGGCGGGCAAGTACGTCGAGGAGCTCCTTGAGCACTATGTCGTCGAGCACCTCGTCCGCCCGACATTCGTCTACGACTATCCCGAGGACACCTCGCCCCTCGTGCGTGCCCACCGCACGCAGCCAGGTGTCGTCGAGAAGTGGGACCTCTACATCGCGGGATCCGAGCAGGGCACGGGGTACTCCGAACTCGTGGACCCGGTCATCCAGCGCGAGCGCCTCGTGGCGCAGTCGGCTCTCAAGGCAGGTGGCGACGTGGAGGCCATGCAGGTCGACGAGGACTTCCTGCGGGCACTGGAGTACGGGATGCCACCATCGGGTGGCGTCGGCGTCGGCATCGACCGACTACTGATGAACCTCACGGGTCTGGGCATTCGCGAGACCATCCTGTTCCCCCTGGTGAAGCCCGAATGAGTGCCAACACGAGGCCAGTGGTGAGCATTCGCCCCGCTCGCACATCCGACGTCCGAAGTATCCGCGGGCTGGTTGACACCTACGCATCCGATCGGCGACTGCTCTCGAAGGCGACTGTCACGCTGTTCGAGGCCGTCCCTGAGTTCCTCGTCGCCGAGCTCGACGGTGAGGTGGTCGGATGTGGTGCCATCCACGTGATGTGGGAGGACCTCGCTGAGGTTCGCACTGTCGCGGTTGACCCGGCGTTACGCGGACGGGGCGTGGGCAGCGCCCTGCTCACGAGCCTCATCCAGCGGGCTCGAGACCTCGGGGTCAGCCGGGTTTTCTGTCTCACCTTTGAGACGGGGTTCTTCGACCGACATGGATTCGTCGAAATCGACGGAACTCCCGTGGATCACGACGTGTTCGAGCAACTGCTGCAGTCGTACGACGAGGGTGTCGCGGAGTTCCTCGACCTCGAGCGCGTCAAGCCCAACACCTTGGGTAATCACCGCATGCTGCTGGTGCTCTGAGCCGGCTACTGCAAGGGGATGTCGACGTCGCGCTCGTCATCACCGCGAGGCCCGTGGATGCGCCGCTCGGCCTCGGTGATCGCGAGATCGTTGATGCTCGCCTCGCGGCTGGTCATGTACCCCAGGGAGTCGAACTCCCAGTTCTCATTGCCATAGCTGCGCCACCACTGCCCCTCGGCGTCGTGCCACTCGTACTGGAACCGGACGGCGATGTGGTTGCCCTCGAAGGCCCACAGGCTCTTGCGTAGGACGTAGTCCTGCTCGCGCTCCCACTTGCGGGTGAGGAAGGCGGCGATCTCCTCGCGGCCCCGGACGAATTCGGACCTATTTCGCCAGACTGAATCCACGCTGTAAGCACCGGCCACCCGCTGCGGGTCACGACTGTTCCAGGCGTCCTCGGCGGCCTGCACCTTGGTCCGCGCGGTGGAATCGTCGAACGGCGGAAGCGGTGCGCGTGGGGGAAGTGATTCCTCGGCCATGGCTGCACAGTGCCAGCGACCGGCCGCCGTGTCTAGGTTTCGGCCAGCGGACGTGCTTCACACATTTCTCCGAAGCACCTTCTTTGTCATTGTCGAATCCGCTAGTCGTGTTCAGGTTGCCTAGTCAAGAACTGTGGAGGAGGGTTGTCCCGTACATGTACTGCGCATTTCTTTGCGCGTTTTCTTGGAGGGGAAAGTAATGGCTCAGAAAGTGCAAGTAGTGCTGATCGATGATCTCGACGGGGGCCCCGCCGACGAAACCGTGACGTTCTCCCTTGACGGGGTGTCCTACGAGATCGACCTGAGCCGCGACAGCGCCGCGCGCCTCCGCGACGTCTTCGCGCCCTATGTGGGCCACGGCCGACGGCTGGGTAGCAGTCGCCGCGCGACATCCCGGCCCTCTCGGCGCACGAGCGGAGACGGCGAGGCCTCCCAGATCCGCGAGTGGGCCAAGTCCCAGGGGATCACCGTGAGCGAGCGTGGCCGCATCAGCGCCGAATTGCTGGGCCGATTCCAAGCGGCCCGGGGTGGTCAGTCCTAGCCGACCCGACTCCGGCGCCTGTCAGGGCCCGGAAACGAGTCTGCTCGCGCCTGCTCGGGCATTCCCAACGCGTGGTCCGAGAATGAACGCTCCCGCATAAAGCACGCCGGCGATGAGCAGCAATATGGGGTAACCGGTAATCAGTGCCACATATTCAAGGCACCCCCCCACCATTGCCCCGAGGAGATTTGCCGCGAACGCGCCAGTGGGATCTTCGGTATCGGCGAACCTCGTGGCAAACACGATGTTCGAGGCGAACACTGGCCCGAAGGCGATCGCTATAGCCGCGAGTGCACGTAGCCAGATCGGGAGCCCGAGGAGCCACGACGTGGGTACGAGCCAGGCGATCACCAAGGTGACCCCGAGCAGGCCGAACGCCAGCGGTCTCGAGGGCCGTTTCGGGAGCCGTCTGGTGACCTCGACCGCGAGTAGTACGACCACGAGTATCCCGGCGAACACGATCGCGTTCACGACCCATGTCGTTCCGAACAGCAATGCCGACCAGGTGACGGCCCGGGTTTCCAACAGCAGGAACGCTGCCCCAAGGCACGCGAGGTCGGTGTAGGGGGCCATACGCCGAAGCGGCCCGCCGACGACGCGAATCGCGACGAGCGAGAGCCCCAGGATCAGGGCGATCACGGCGAGGAAGGTCGCCGGGATTCCCGGATCTTTGAGATAGAGGAAGGGCCGGTCGTCGTGGACGGGGGCGGGCCCCGCGACTGTCGTGAGTGAGGTGACTGAGGGGTCGTCGTCGGGGACTCCGCACCTTTGGTCCAGGGCCGTGAGTCCGACGACGATGACCGAGCTGCTCGAGGCGTAGGTGTCGACGCACGGCGCGTGCCCGAACGCCGCCGTCGCGGTATTGACGAGCCGGCCCACCAGCCATTCCTCGCGGTAGAAGTTGTACATCGCGAAGGCGCCGCCGGGCTTGAGCCGGTCGCGGACATCCTCGAATGCCTCCTGGGTGAACAGGTAGCTCTCGAGCCTGAGCTGGTTGGACCCGGCCACGAGGGTGAGTGAGTCCGGCAGGGCGAACACGACCAGGTCGTACTTATGGTCGGTCTGGTGCAGGAAGGCGCGCCCGTCGGTGATGTGGGAGTGCACTCGTGGGTCGTCGAACGGCTTCTGCGGGTGCCACTGCACTCCGAGGTCGTGGATCCGTGGATCGATCTCGACGGCGTCGACGCTCGTAGCGCCCCTGCGCAGCGCCAGTGCTACGTCGCTGCCGTTGCCGGCGCCGACGATGAGGACGTCGCCCACGCCGCCGTTGTCGGCGATTCGCTCGTAGGGCAAGCCGTAGAAGGGCTCCTCGTGGAGGCGGACGTCGAGGGACATGATCGCCTGGTGTGGCACGCCGTTCGCGAGCACGGTGATGACCTTGTAGGGATCGCCCTTGCTGTCGGCCACGACGGCCGTCTCGGTCTGGATCTTGTAATAGGGCGACCAGATGTCGCCGGCGATGGTGCCGAGGGCGGTGAGCCCGATGAAGCAGGCGAGGCTAGCCACGACGACCCATCTCGGCCACGGCACGAGCGCGATGGTGGCGGCGGCCAGGAAGATCGACCACACGACGGGGGGCGCACTCAGGAAGGACATCACTGCGAAGAGCGCCGTGCCGATGAGGCTGCCGAGGAGGTCGTAGCGATACGCATCGAGGCGCGGAAGCTCGAAGAAGCACTGAGCGACAAGGAGCCCGGGCCCTGCCATCACCACGGCGACGGCGATGAAGACCAGGGTCAGCGTGAGCACCGGCGGGAAGCCGGAGGTGCTGACGGCGGTGAAGTAGATCAGGTCGCTTCCGACTCGGTCGACGCCGACGGGAAAGTCCAGGACGGCCGCAAAGAGAGCGATGAGGGCGACCGGGAACCACCACGGCGATCGCCGATCGGGCTTGGCCATCAAGAAGCCGAGGCCGATCCCCAGGAATGACCCGAGAAGCACGATGTTCGAGAAGTACGACAGATGGAGCAGGTTGGCGCCGAGCCAGCGGATGAGAAGGAGCTCGGTGAAGAGCATCAGGGCGCTCGCGACGATAAGCCGCATCCGGATCGACATGTGGGCCATCATCCCCCGGTGGTCTTCCCCTGACACCTCACCCCGCGGTCAGCCCTGGAAGATGATCTCGCTTTGTCGGTCATCACGGCTCTGCACATGGAGAGTCCAGAAGTGCTCGGCGATGTCGTCCGGAGCGAACCCGGGTGCCCCCAGGACCCCGTTGATCGTGACGGTGGCGACATGTACCCCGGTGTCCGCGAGGTCGCGGGCGGCGGCTTGGACGAGGTTGCGGACCGCTGCCTTGCTCATGCCGAGCGCCGTGGCAGGAGGCCAGGGCTCGAGCGCGAGCCCGCCCCCGGTGATGAGCACGGTGCCGCTGTCACGCGCGCGCATGGCGGGCAGCACCTCCTGCAGCGAGACCAGGGCACCGACAGCGCCGACGGCCATGGCGCTCATCACGTCGGAGATCGGTACCTCGCCGGGTGTTCCGGGAGGGGAGATTGAGGCGTTGTAGAGCACGACGTCGGGGTCGCCGAGGTCGGCTCGGATCTCGGCGAAGGCGGCTCGCAGAGACATTTCGTCGCTGACATCTGCCGGGTACGCCCGGGCGTCCACGCCGAGCTCGGCGAGCTCGGCGACATAGGACGCCAGCGCCTCGGGCTTGCGGGCCAGGAGGGCCACGGGCCCCCCGCTGTCGGCGCTGTGGGCGCTGTGGGCGCTGTCGGGGCCCTGGCCGCGTCCGAAACGTCGGGCTAAGGCCATTCCCATGCCGGGGCCGGCACCCACCAGGACTGTGATCATGGGCCGAAACTAGGCCCAGATGGGCCACTTCGAGGTCACGGGTTCACCGAGGGCGTAACGAATGGTGGAACGTCGTGCGGCCGTTCGTGGTTCAACGGGGATGAGCGCCGGCGCAAGCCGGGCTAGGCTTGCCGTACCAGCCGTCCCGCGGCTGCTCGCTTGTAAGGAGAGTGCTGATGTTCGAGAGGTTTACAGACCGGGCTCGCCGGGTCGTCGTCCTGGCCCAGGAAGAGGCCCGGATGCTCAACCACAACTACATCGGAACCGAGCACATCCTCCTCGGCCTGATCCATGAGGGCGAGGGCGTCGCAGCCAAGGCGCTCGAGTCCCTTGGCATCTCGCTCGAGGCTGTCCGCCAGCAGGTCGAGGAGATCATCGGCCAGGGACAGCAGGCTCCGTCGGGTCACATCCCCTTCACCCCGCGCGCCAAGAAGGTCCTCGAGCTCTCACTGCGCGAGGCCCTCCAGCTCGGCCACAACTACATCGGAACCGAGCACATCCTTCTCGGACTCATCCGTGAGGGTGAGGGCGTCGCCGCCCAGGTGCTCGTCAAGCTCGGAGCCGATCTCAACCGCGTGCGCCAGCAGGTCATCCAGCTCCTGTCGGGCTACCAGGGCAAGGAGCCGCAGGCCGCTGGCGGCCCAGCCGAGGGCACTCCCTCGACCTCCCTCGTCCTCGACCAGTTCGGCCGCAACCTCACCCAGGCCGCGCGCGAGGGCAAGCTCGACCCGGTCATCGGGCGCGAGAAGGAGATCGAACGCGTGATGCAGGTGCTGTCGCGTCGCACCAAGAACAACCCCGTTCTCATCGGCGAGCCTGGTGTCGGCAAGACCGCCGTCGTTGAGGGTCTCGCCCAGATGATCATCAAGGGCGAGGTTCCCGAAACCCTCAAGGACAAGCAGCTCTACACACTCGACCTCGGTGCACTCGTCGCCGGAAGCCGATACCGCGGCGACTTCGAAGAGCGTCTCAAGAAGGTCCTCAAGGAGATCCGCACGCGCGGAGACATCATCTTGTTCATCGACGAGATGCACACCCTCGTCGGCGCCGGTGCGGCCGAAGGTGCCATCGATGCCGCATCGATCCTCAAGCCGATGCTCGCCCGCGGTGAACTCCAGACCATCGGTGCCACCACCCTCGACGAGTACCGCAAGTACGTCGAGAAGGACGCCGCTCTCGAGCGTCGCTTCCAGCCCATCCAGGTGGCCGAGCCGACCCTGGCGCACACCATCGAGATCCTCAAGGGCCTCCGCGACCGGTACGAGTCCCACCACCGCGTCTCGATCACCGACGCGGCGCTCGTCGCCGCGGCCACCCTCGCCGATCGCTACATCTCCGACCGTTTCCTTCCCGACAAGGCCATCGACCTCGTCGACGAGGCCGGCTCCCGCTTGCGCATCCGTCGCATGACCGCGCCGCCGGACCTCCGTGAGTTCGACGACCGCATCGCAGACGTCCGACGCGAGAAGGAGAGCGCGATCGATGCGCAGGACTTCGAGAAGGCGGCGTCCTTGCGCGACAAGGAGAAGCAGCTCCTTGGCGAGAAGGCCACACGTGAGCGCGAGTGGAAGGCCGGCGACATGGATGTCGTCGCCGAGGTCGACGAAGACCTCATCGCCGAGGTGCTCGCGGCATCCACGGGCATCCCGGTGTTCAAGCTCACCGAAGAGGAGAGCGCCCGGCTTCTGCGCATGGAGGACGAGCTCCACAAGCGTGTCATCGGCCAGGAGCAGGCGATCAAGGCTCTCTCGCAGGCGATCCGCCGCACGCGTGCGGGTCTGAAGGATCCCAAGCGTCCTGGTGGTTCCTTCATCTTCGCCGGTCCGTCCGGCGTGGGTAAGACCGAGCTGTCGAAGACTCTTGCCGAATTCCTCTTCGGCGATGAGGACGCACTCATCGCTCTCGACATGAGCGAGTACTCCGAGAAGCACACGGTCTCCCGGCTCTTCGGGTCACCGCCCGGCTACGTCGGCTACGAAGAGGGTGGGCAGCTCACCGAGAAGGTGCGCCGCAAGCCGTTCTCAGTAGTGCTCTTCGACGAGGTCGAGAAGGCCCACCCCGATATCTTCAACTCACTCCTGCAGATCCTCGAGGACGGCCGACTCACCGACTCCCAAGGACGTGTCGTCGACTTCAAGAACACGGTGATCATCATGACCACCAACCTCGGCACACGTGAGCTGAGCAAGGGGCAGAACCTCGGGTTCTCCAACGCCGAGGACACCAAGTCCTCCTACGAGCGGATGAAGAACAAGGTCAACGACGAACTCAAGCAACACTTCCGTCCCGAGTTCATCAACCGCATCGACGACATCGTCGTCTTCCACCAGCTCACCCAGGACGAGATCGTCACGATCGTCGACCTCATGCTGGCCAAGCTCGACCAGCGGCTCAAGGACAAGGACATGGGCATCGAGCTCACGCGGACGGCGAAGGACCTCCTCGCCGAGCGTGGCTACGACCCCGTCCTCGGTGCCCGTCCGCTGCGCCGCACCATCCAGCGCGAGATCGAGGACGTCCTGTCGGAGAAGATCCTGTTCGGGGAACTGCGCCCGGGCACGATCATCGTGGTCGACGTCGAGGGCGAGGGCGCCGAGCGGGCCTTCACCTTCCGAGGCGAGTCCAAGGCCGAGATCCCGCCCATCGAGACCATCATCGAGGCTGCGGGCTCGGGCGAGGCCAGCGCGAGTTCATAAGGTCTATGCCTGTTCGGTTCCACTGAGTCAGAACCTCACGAGGTCGGCGCACCCATCCTGGGTGCGTCGACCTCGTCGTTCTGGGGCGTCGAATGGGGGCGTCAGGATGTCGGCAGCCCGTAGGTGCCATCGGGGAGCGGGTCGACCAGGCCGTCGACGACGAGGCTGTCGAGTGCGCGCTCCCGTTGCATGGGATCGGGCCACACGGCATCGAGGGACGCCTTCGCCACTGGGTTCTCTGCGTCGCGCACGACGGCCATGATCAGCCCGCGAACCTGGCGATCGGTGCCCGCGAAGGGCTGCGCCGCACGTATGGGGCCGTCATGGGCAGGGCGGCCTGATGCGAGCCAGGTGCACATGGTCGCCACTGGGCACGCGGTGCACGAGGGCGAGGTGGCTGTGCACACCAGCGCGCCGAGCTCCATGAGAGCGACCGACCAGAGCGCGGCCGTCGCCTCGTCGTCGGGGAGAACCTCTTCGGCTCTCCTGCGCTCGGCCTTGGTCACCGAGGGGCCGGCGAGGGCTTTTCCATCGAGCAGCCGGGCAAGGGCGCGGCGCACATTCGTGTCGAGAACTACCGAGCGGCGGCCGTAGGCGAATGCCAGCACCGCAGCCGCGGTGTAGTCCCCGACGCCGGGCAGGGACCGCAGATCCTCATACGTCGTGGGTACCCGACCACCGAACTTCTCCACGCACGCCACCGCTGCGGCGTGCAGGCGCAAGGCGCGTCGTGGATAGCCCAGTCGGCCCCACATGCGCACGGCCTCGCCCGTGGGCTCGGCAGCCAGGTCGTGGGGTGATGGCCACCTCGTCATCCAGGTCTCCCACGCGGGAAGTACCCGATTGACAGGCGTTTGCTGGAGCATGATCTCGCTCACCAGAACGCCCCAGGGGTCGGGATTGGCCTGGCGCCAGGGCAGAGATCGCGCCGAGACGGCATACCACTCCAGCAAAGGTGGGTGCAGGGACGACGACGCCATGACGCGCGGCAGTCTCGCACTGCGTGGTTATCGCACCCTCCGCCGGGTAGCGTCTGAACCGTGAGCACGATCATGAGTCCGGTGGGCCCGCGTTCCACGGGCGTGTATTGGCTCCGTCGTGCCGCTGTCGTAGCCGTGATCTTGACCGTCGTGCTGGGGGCCAGGACCCTGCTGTCCGGCGGCGGCGCAGTGGCTGCTCCTGATCCGTCGACTTCCTCCAGCCCTGATGCCTCGGGCACATCGAGCGCTCCGGAAACGACAGAGGGGCCTTCGGTAGACGAGTCCGCGTCCTCCAACCCCGAGGCCAGTGCGCTTGCGAGCGGGGGTGCCAGCGCTTCGGCGACGCCAACGTCGTCGACCGTCCCTGCCTGCGAACCCTCGGACATCGCGGTGACAGCCTCGACAGATTCCAAGAGCTACACCACGGGCTCGACGCCGAAGTTGAAGATGCGTATCGAGAACGTCTCGTCACAAGAGTGCACCCGCGAGCTCGGTGCGGATCGCAATGAGTTGATCATCACTATGGGTACGACGCGAATCTGGTCGTCCGACGACTGCAATGTGGGTGGAACACCGAAGAACGCGACGCTCAAGCCTGGGCAGTCCTACTCGGTCACGGTGACCTGGCTTGGGCGTCTGTCCGCCAAGGGATGCCCGGACAACGCGCCGATGGCAACCAAGGGGAGCTACCGACTCGTCGGCCGCAATGTCACCGTGACGTCGGACTCAACGGCGTTCTCTCTCACCTGAGGTCGCACGAGCGCCACGCCGTGGTCTCCGTGGGTTCGGCTAGCACCGTGGCCTCGGTGATTCTGGTGATCGTTTGTGATCGCTGTGGGCGTAAATGTTGTTGTGTATCAACGGGTTTCGGGGGCCTGTTTGGTGGGGGCACTGTCAGTGGTGGTGTTTAGGGTTGTCTCATGTCCTCCTCCTTCTCCCGCTCCGGTTCGGGGTCGCCGGG
>WLRQ01000057.1 GCA_009697815.1 Actinomycetota bacterium | reverse complement strand
GCAGGGCTGGAATAGGCAGGGCTGGCATTGGCAGGGCTGGAATAAGCAGGGCTGGCATTGGCTGGGCTGGGATCGGGGCTGGTCACGTGGGCATCTCCGAGGGTGGGCGTTGTCCCGTGCGGGAGGGATCACGTGGGCACGTGCGTCGGGATGAACACTGACAGAAGTGCGACACTCTCACAGGGAGATCACCCGACCGGCGACGACAAGGTCGACGACATCGCACTCGGCAGCGACGCGCATATTGAGGCTGCCGAGGAGATCACGGTAGACGCGCCCCGAGGGATGGTCGGGGACGATCCCGCTTCCCACTTCGTTGCTGACCATCACGACGTGGGCCGAGGTGGTGCGAACGGCACGAACGAGGATGTCGATAGCGCGGGACACGGTGGCAACTGCGTCGTTGTACGGCGGCGTCCCCGGTGCGTCATCCCAGGCCTTGGCGCGATCAAGCTGGCCGGCGAGCCACAGGGCAAGGCAGTCGATGAGTACCGGCTCACCCGTCTCAGCCGCGGTGAGAAGTGCGGCGACATCGATCGTCTCGGATGTCCGCCAACGTGCGGGACGCCGTGCCCGATGTGCGGCGACACGAGCGGCCCATTCAGGATCGGCCATCGCGTTGCCGTCCGTGCGTGTGGCATGAGCTCCTTGGGGAGCCGGGTCGAGGGAGACGGCCGTCGCGACGTAGTGCACGTCAGACTTCGCGAGCAGTCGGCGCTCTGCCTCGCGCGACTTCCCGGATCTCGCGCCACCGAGAATCAATGTGCGACAAGGGGTTTCTGGCCGTTCCACCCGGGGCGGCTCGTCCACGGCGCGCGTGGCGACCTCGATGACGGTGAGGTCCTCGACCGTGCGTGCCCCCCAGTGGCTCAGCACGCGGTCTAGTTCGGCGCCGGAGGGGTTGTGGTGGCCCAGGTGTACGGCGACGACGTCAGTGCGCCCGTCGATGGCGCCGTTCGCGCGCAGGCGGGCGAGTTCGAGGGGGAAGGTCGTGAGGTCGTGGTGTCCGGTTCCGTGATCGCTACGACGTCCAAAGGTTTCCTCAAGCAGTACGAGGTCGAAGGCTGCGCCGCGGGTCGTTTCGATCGTCGCGTCTGACAGCGGCCCGGTATCGGTGGCATAGAGCAGTCGCGCGCCGTCCGGTGCCGTGACGTCGTAGAGGACGGCATCACTGGTGAGTGGGTCCTGGGATGTGCGAGCGAGGGTCGGTGATGCATGTGCGGCAGCCAGGACGCGCACGACGTAGCCCTCGATCGTGATCATCGCTCCGGGAGTGACGATCTCCAGGGAGAGGGACACATCATCGGGCGCGATCCAGTGGCGGCAGGCATCGATAGCGGTGGCGGGGCCGATGACCCGAACGCGTGGGCGACCCGAGGTGGCGGAGGGCGGGACGGAGGGCGTGACCGATGTCGTGGTCGCTGACGGGGCGGCACTCGTGCCGGTGATCGACCAGGCGCGTGCGAGGAGGGTCTCGGGCGCCCAGTGGTCTGGGTGGGCGTGGGTGAGAAGGATTGCGCGTACCCCCGTGAGGCCGATACCTGCGCGGTCGGCCTGGCGAGGCGCGTCGGGGCCGCAGTCCACGAGCAAGGTTCGGTCGACGAGGGCCGAAGTCGTCGTGCGAACGGGGCCTTGTTCGCGGGCCCGGATGCAGGTTGTGCAACTGCACCAAGGGTTCGGCCATCCGTCGGCCGCACCCGTGCCGAGGAGGACGACCTCCATCAACTGGTGTGGGTGTCGAAGACGACCGGAGCATCGAAAGCGGCCCGACGCGACGCCCGACGGAGCGCGACCAGGACGGCGGGCCCAGCGACGATCACGAGGGTCACGGTAAGGGCCGCTCGTGGAAGGTCGAACCCAAGCGAGGTGCTCAGGCAGAAGAGCAGCCAGTGGTGAAGGTTCTGCGCTACCGGCGCGCCCGCGACGAACGCCATCCCGGGTGCGAACCCATCGCCCGTCGCGAGAAGGGGCCAGAACCACAGGTTCATCGCGAATCCGTAGGCCACACAGGCGATTGCCGAGTATCCCGCGATGAGCGCTATCTCACCCCTGCCGCGGGCGCGGGGAAGGAGTCCTGCTCCGAGACCGACCCAGGCCGCCGCGATCATCTGGAACGGGAGCCACGGGCCGACGCCCCCTGTGACCAGTGCCGAGGAGAACATGCCGATGGATCCCAGGCAGAAGCCGAATCCCGGACCGAGGGCCCTGCCTCCGAGAACAACGACGATCCACATCGGCTCGAATCCAGCGTGACCTGATCCGAAGGGGCGCATCGCGGCCGCAGCCGCAGACAGCACGCCGAGGAGCGCGACACTCTTGGAATCGAGGCCGCCGTCGGCCACCTCGGTCAGAACGACCGCGAGTACGAGAGGCAGGAGTACCGCGAAAAGCCAAGGGGTGTCGTTGGAATGCGCGACGATCGCGGACTCGGAACCGGCCAGAAACGGCCATCCGAATGCGGCCAGGCCGACCGCACTCGTGAGCATCAGGGCAATCACTGATCTTCGAGAGATGCGCACGACCGACGGCCGCCGTGAGGAGTTAGTTCGTGAGGATCCGAGTGCGTGATGCGCATCTGCAGTCTGAGGGGCCGTCGTTCCCGGGCTGCGAGCGGTGAGCGTCATGACGCCTCGACAAGGGCCGCGGCCACGTCGGCGACAGTGAGCCAATGTTGTGGCGCGAGGATCTTGCTGACCTGTGGGGCGAACATCGGGGAGCCGACCACCACATCGGTGGCCGGGCCGTCAGCGACGATTTCGCCGTCAGCGAGCACGATGACACGGGAGGCCACGTCAGCCGCGAGTTCGACGTCATGGGTGGCGAGCATCACGCAGTGTCCCGACGCCGCGAGATCGCGCAAGGTCGCTACCAGATGCTTCTTGGCGGGGTAGTCGAGGCCTCGGGTGGGCTCGTCGAGCAAGAGCACCGGAGGTTCGGCCGCGAGTACGACGGCAAGAGCGAGGGAAAGCCGTTGTCCTTCGGACAGATCACGCGGGTGGGTGTCAGCAGCGATGCCTGGAGCGAGCCGGTCGAGAATCGCGCGGGTGCTGCCTCGTGCCGCGCCGCAATCGCGGTCGCTGGCCTCGCACTCCTCATCGACCCGGTCGGCCACGAGCAGGTCAGTGGGCTCCTGCGGAACGAGACCAACACGTCGCACGAGATCAGGGCCACTGAGCTGCGACGCAGTAGAACCGCCGACCAGTGCGGATCCAGAACGCGGGACGTGCAAACCGACCAGTGTCGAGAGCAGGGTTGACTTGCCCGCGCCGTTGCGTCCCATCACCGCGACGATCTCGCCTCGATCGGCCGCGAGGGTGACCCCACGCAGAGCCGTCTGTGGCCCATATCGGACGACGAGATCGCGCACCGCGAGTGCGGGTTCGCCGGACACCACGTGCAACGCCGCTCGCGCACGCAGAGCGGCTTGATCCGCCAGGGGCGCAAGGCGTTCGCGCATCGGACCGGCAGCGCGTCTCGCGTCGCGGACCGACAGGGGAAGTGGTGCCCATCCGGCGAGTCGGCCGAGTTCGACGACAGGGGGCGCAACGGGCGCAGAGATCATGATGTCGGCGGGGGTGCCTACGACGACCGGCTCGCCAGCACCTGGCACGAGGATCACGCGATCGGCGTACTGCACCACGCGCTCGAGCCGGTGCTCGGCCAGCAGGACGGTGACACCGAGGTCGTGGACGAGACGTTGTAGCGCGGCGAGCACTTCCTCGGCGGCGCCGGGATCGAGTGCTGAGGTTGGCTCGTCGAGAACGAGGATGCGCGGGTGGGTTGTGAGGACGGAACCAATCGCGACGCGTTGACGCTGGCCAGCGGAGAGTGAGAGCAGCGGACGGTTTCGAAGGTCGGCGAGCCCGAGCAGGTCGAGCGTCTCCTCCACGCGCCGGCGCATCACAGCGGGAGCGAGGCCGATCGACTCCATGCCATAGGCAAGCTCGTCCTCGACCATGTCGGTGACGAAGCCGCTGAGCGGGTCCTGGGCGACGATGCCCACGATGTCGGCGAGTTCGCGCGGGGGGTGAGTGCGGGTGTCGCGCCCCTCGACCGTGACGCGGCCGGACAGCGTGCCGCCAGTGAAGTGGGGCACGAGCCCGTTGACACACCGCAGCAGCGTCGACTTGCCCGACCCGGTGCGTCCGACGACCAGAACGAGTTCCCCTTCGGGCACATGGAGATTCACATGTGACAGCACTGGCCTGCTGGCACCGTCGTAAACGACGGACACATCCTCGAAGCGGATCACGCTGCCACCTCTGTGACGGCATCTTGTGCCCGCTCCGCGTGAAGGCGGCGTAAGGACGGGGCGCCTGGCGGGGGAGGGGTCAGCACTCCGGCGAGCATCGCGCAGGCAATGGCTACCGCAGGGACGAGGGGGAGACCAAGCCATGCGGGGGGTGTCGACTGGCCCACGAGGGAGACAGGGTCGATGAGGCTGGCCGTGACCATCGCGACGGCGGGCACGAGTCCGGTGACGCACAGCAGGATCTCGGGCATAGCCCAGGGGTCGGGCCGGTAGCGCGTGCGCACGGTGCGCCGACCGGCGAGTGCGAGTCCGACGATTCCTGCGACGGCGCCTGCGCAGAGCGCCGGAAGTCCAATGTTCCCAGGTGTTCCCGCGTCGAGCAGCGAGTACACACCCAGGCAGACGCCGAGGAGGCCAATGAGGAGGAGCGCTGCTGAGGAGATCCGAAGACGACGGCTGATCGGACCGGTGCGGCCATACCCGCGGGCATCCATCGCTGCGGCGAGGTCGACGGCCCGTTCGAGTGCCCCCTCGAGCACAGGCATCACCGAGCCTGCGAATGCGCGCACACCACGATGGGAGCGCCCGCGCAGTCGACGCGCCGTCCGGACGCGCGTGACCCCGCCGACGAGTTGAGGTGCGAACGTCATGGCAACGACGACGGCGACCCCGATCTCATAGAGAGCCGCGGGGACGCTGGCGAGGAGTCGGGTCGGGCTCGCGAGGGAGTTCGCTGCGCCGAGGCACGCGAGCATCGTCGCAAGCGCCAAGCCCTGGAAGAGGGCGAGAAGCAGTTCCTCTGCCGTGATTGGCCCGCCGATGCTGATACCGGCCGCCCAGTCCGGAAGTGGAACCTCGGGCAGGGTCAGCAGCACATGGGCGCCGATCCCCGAGCCGAAGAACACCATGAACAGCACCCGGAAGGCGACAACGATGAACCCGAGTCTGAGGAACACCGCGAAGGAGCGTGACCACGGTGCATCGGGTCGCCGTCGGGCCACCACCCAACCGGCCACTGCGATGATCATCGCCAGAAGAAGAGGGTTCGTCGTGCGGCTCGCCGCCGTGGCGAGTCCCAGCGCCCACACCCACCAGGCGGCGGGGTGGGTCCAGCGCGGCTGCGCGCGGTCGCCGAGGGCGTGGAGGGTCCGGCGGCTCACGGCGATCCACCGCCACGCCGGGTCGTCCACCAGGCCGACGCCACCAGTAGTCCGACGATGAGTACCCCGACGAGTGACACCAAGGCATTCGGGCCGCTGGAAGGGTCAGCCGCCGACGCGATCGGGGCGCCGGTCACGGCGGGGAGGGTGGGCTCGACCGTGACCGCGCTCGTGTTGGCCGCACCATTCGCGTCTGGCTGACCGACGCCCGCCGGTGTCGTGCCTGTTGCCTCCAGCGCTGGCGCGTCGATGGCTGGCGCGTCGATGGCTGGCGACGCCGAGAGCGTTGATTTCGTGTCGGGGCGTGTGGTCACGGTGGGGTTGATGACGGTGGGGCCGGTCGTGGTTGGCGCGATGTCGACGGGCGCGGTGTCGATGGGCGCCGGGTCGACGGGGGTGGGATCAGCGATCACGGGTGCGCACTCGCCCACCGGGTATCCGTCGAGGGCGCAGATGAGTCCGTTGGTGTCCTGCCGCACGACCACGGTGGGGGTCGCGGAATTCAGTGCTGTCGACCCTCTCGGCGTCGGTGCCAGCGGCAGGGTTAGGCACTCGACTCGGACCGAGGTGGTCAGCGGTGGCCTCTGTCCGGGGGGTGCATCCGCTGTGGTGCCGTAGTCGATCACGAGAGCCACTCGTACGGCCCCCACCACCGGGCTGGCGAGGGTGGGACACAACGCCGCGAAGTCCGGTGACTGTCGCGGTGGGGTGCTACTTGTCGCGGACGAGGTCGCAAAACGCCAGCCGAGCACCCAGGTGTCGCCGACGGCGTGGCTGGCCGGGCCTTGGGAGGCGAACGTCCACCCAGTGGCGGCCTTGCCGGTGCCCGAGCCCCACCAATAGGTCCAGTAACGATAGGTCGTGGCCTCTGCTGTGGTGGCGCTGAGGATTCCGAAGGTGAGTGCGAGTGGGATCGAGAGCAACACGCCGAGGACGACAGCCGCGAGCGTGCGCGGTGCCGTCGTCCCGCGGCGTGTGGCGGTCATGCCCGATGGCCCCGGCGGCGGGTCGACGCCAGGGTTGCCGCGCCCAGCAGTACCAGTGCGGCGCCGCCTCCGGCGAGTGCCGGCGTGAGAGGTGACATGCCTGTCGGCGGCAACGCTCCGTCGTTCTTGTAGACCGGGACCACATCGGTCGGGCCGGAGTCGAGGACGGCGATCTCGCTGCTTCTGGGATCTGGCTGCGCGACGGTGGTGATGGTCCCAGCGATCCGCTCGACTAGGGAGATCGTCTCGGCGGGGTCACCTCCGCTCGCGTGCCAGGCCAGTGCCACGAGGGAGAGGATTCCGGGCTCGTCGACTGAGGGAGATGCGGCGTGGACAAGCGCAGGCCCGGCCGTGGGGATGACCGTGGGCAACCCGGTGGGCACCCCGGTCGGCAGGTCGGTCGGCAGGTCGGTCGGCAGGTCGGTCGGCGCCACCGCCGCTGTCGCATCGACCAGAGCGGCCATGGCGGTCTCGAGTTGGGCCTGGCCAACTCCCACTGCCGCGAGGGAGAGGATCGCCCACGCGGTGTCGCCGGCCGCCATGGTTCCGGGCAGCCGAGTGCTGGAGTTGACGTCGAACTGCGGTACGACGCCGTCGTAGGCGTCGAGCAGTCGTGCGAGGTGGCCGGCGCCGAGTTCCGCGGATGTGGGTGCGACCGGCGGTGCGACCGGCGGTGCGACCGGCGGTGCGACCGGCGGTGCGACCGGCGGTGCGACCGGCGGACAGTCGGCGCGAGGAACCGTCGGGGCAACGGGACCGCCGACGAAGGTGAGCGGCGAGCCACTCAGGGCGAAGGTGGCCTGGGCTGAGGCGGTGTCGTTCGCGATGAGCCCGACACCGTAGTCCTGGTAGGCGAACCCACCGTCGTCGTTGGCAGCGACACCCTCGCAGCCGACCTGGAGCGAGGCGAGGAACTCGGCCGCCGATACGGATCCGTTGATCACCGATGAGGGCGACAGTGCTGCGGCATTGGTGGCCATCAGGACCATGGCGGTGGAGTTGGCATCGGAGGCGCCGCCGAGGTAGTAGGGGAATCCACCATCGGGGTTCTGAGCCGCGAGAGCCCACGCGAGTGCTCGGTCAGCCGCGGGCGCCTCGCCGACGGCGATCAGCGCGGCGGCTGCCAGGCCTGAGGAGTTGGTGTCTTCGCCGGTGTAGTTGACCGGGTCGGACGCGGTGCATGCGACCGCGACGTCGGCGCGAAACGGCTCGAAGCCGCCGTCGGCGCACTGCTGCTCGAGAAGCCAGGTGACCGCGTCCGAGGGCGGGGTTTGACCGGCCGCGACGAAGGCCAGCAGCGACAGCGACTGGCGGAACACCCCGTCGTAGGTGGGGTCCGCTGAGCCGAAGAGCCCGACAGGCACGGGGGCGGTAGCGGATTCGGGGGTGGCGGGCGCGGTGGCTGCCCCCGCGGGGGCCAGGAGTAGCAGTGAGCTTGCGGCAAGTACGCCAGCGCTCGTCAGCGCTAGTGCGCTGGCGGGCAGGCGGCGGAGGGCTAAGACCACGGGGGTCCTTTCGGGAAATGGTCGGGTACTAGTCCAGACAATGCCCCGGAAAACAACGAACCCCTCGGCCACTGGTCCGCGAGGGACCGGTGCGAGGGGCGAGAGGACGGACCGGGGGTGGTCCGGGCTCGTTCCGTAGACCTCGACGGATGAGCCACTCGCGCCCACCAGGTGCTCCGGCTCGCCATCACCCGGGGGGCGATGGCCTACGGTTGCGGGTCAGCGCCGGAGTTTGACCGGCTTCCCCTGGACGTGAGACGCGTGATGTTCAGTTGTGTGCACTCACGGTGCGAGACCACTTGATCACGGGTGGGGCATGTGAGTCAAAGGCCCACGCGGAACTTCGTGCAGATGGCCAGGAGTCGCGGAGGAGTCGCGCAACTCTTACCCGGTCAGCTCTCGGGGTGCAGGCTCATCGGGCCGTAGACCTCACGGTCGCCTTCGAGCAGGGTGACAGCGTCGACGCCGCGTGCGAGGAGATCGGCCCACTGCTCGCCGATCCAGGTCTCGGCATCGGATTGGGCGGGGAATCCCTCGACCGGCCCTGCGGCCACTCCGTCGACGGCGCTGCCGTCACCGCGCTCGAGACGCCATGTCCACGCGGGGCTGTTCGTCCCCGCCGCCGCTGACGGGCCCATGGTCATGGTCGGGGGTCCGGTGACTTGGTCAGCCGGGGATCAGTCACCGCGACGCCACCGAGCACGGTGTCGATCGCGGCCATGATCTCGGGCTCGAGGGTGACCCCGCTGGCCACGACATTGTCTCGGACCTGCTCAGGGCGGGTGGCGCCGATGATCGCGGAGGAGATGAAATCGTGCTGCAACACCCAGGCGATGGCGAGCTGGGCCATCGTCAGACCCGCCTTCTCGGCGAGGGGCTTCAGCGCCTGCACGGCGCTGAGGATCTCGTCCGTGCGCAACCAGGTGGTGAAGTGCGCGTTATTGGGGTCGGTCGCGCGTGAGCCCGCGGGCGGCGGCTCGCCGGGCAGGTACTTGCCCGTCAAGATCCCTTGCGCGACGGGGCTCCACACGATCTGCCCGAGCCCGAGCTCGACACTTGCGGGAACAACCTCGGCCTCGATGACGCGGTAGAGCATGGAGTACTGCGGCTGGTTGGAGATCAGTCGATCGAAGCCCATGCGATCGGCGATCTCGACGGCGCGACGGATCTGGTCGGCATCCCACTCCGAGACTCCGACGTAGAGCACCTTGCCCGCGCGAACGAGGTCGTCGAATGCCCGCATCGTTTCCTCAAGCGGCGTCTGGTGGTCGAATCGGTGCGCCTGGTAGAGGTCGACATATTCGGTGCGCAGGCGTCGTAGCGAGGCGTTGATGCTCTCGTGGATGTGCTTGCGCGAGAGCCCGACATCGTTGGGTCCGGCGCCGGTGGGCCAGTAGACCTTGGTGAAGATTTCCAGACTCTCGCGGCGCTGGCCCTGGAGGGCGCGGCCCATGATGTCCTCGGCGCGCCCGGCGGCGTAGACGTCGGCGGAGTCGAATGTGGTGATGCCGACCTCGAGAGCGGCGTTCACACATGCGATCGCGGCGTCTTCCTCGACCTGGGAACCGTGGGTGACCCAGTTACCGTAGGAGATCTCGCTGACTTTGAGGCCGCTGTGGCCGAGGAACCGGTGCTTCATGGTCAGAGCCTAGAGGCGACTGCCTGACCCTGCGATCAGGCCCCCTGCGATCAACTCAGCGCTTTGCCTTGGGAACCGTGGGCTGGCCATTGGCCTTGAACTTGGGCGGGGGCAAGCGAAGGCGGCGGATCTGCAGGCTGCGCAGGATGCCGTAGGTGATCGCACCACGACGATCGTCGTCCGGGAAGGCCTCGGGCAGCTGGCGACGAAGGCGCCACAGCAGGTAGAGGGAGTCGCCCACGACGCCGATGAGCATGGCCGACCAGGCCCAGAGCAGAACGACTTGAACTGCGTTGACCTTGACGAATCCCAGGACGAGTACGGCCACGGCGACGGGGATGAACAACTCACCGGCGCTGCGACGACGGTCGATGACGTCGCGCACATGGGCCTTGACCGGGCCGGCGTCGCGCGCGGGGAGACGTCGGACGTCGCCGCTCTGCAGGGCCGCACGTGCCTCGTACCGGGCGGTGCGGGTGGCATCGCGAGAGGCTCGTCTGGATGCCTTGGAGTCAGGGGCGCCCACGAGCGCCGCCTTGCGTGCGGCCTCGGACTCCTTGCGCGTCGGCGTCGGTCGACCCTTGGGCTGCCCGGGGGACAGCGGGTCGGAGGGGACTTCGGTCGGGGAGGCCTCGGGGCGGCTGCGGCGGAACACCTCGCCACCCTATGCCGTCTGCGGGGTCGAATCGAGCATCGACCCTGGGACAGCGGACACGGGGCGCTATAGGTTGGGGGCCGCAGACGGTACGTACGGGTCGACCATGCGAACCGCTGCCCTCACTTATCCCACCCACGAAGGGGGTGCCCGAGATGGGCCTCTGGCAGCGCTTCACCCTCATCTTCAAGTCCAAGGCCAACAGGGCGCTGGACCGAGCCGAGGATCCCCGCGAGACGCTGGACTACTCCTACGAGAAGCAGCTCGAGCTCCTTCAGAAGGTTCGCCGAGGTGTGGCCGACGTGGCAACGTCGCGCAAGCGCCTCGAGTTGCAGCTCGCCGCACTCGAGCAGCAGGGCACGAAGCTCGAGGGCCAGGCCAAGGCGGCGCTCGCCGGCGGCCGCGAGGATCTCGCCCGTGAGGCGCTGACTCGTCGCTCGGGCCTAGCCACGCAGATCGACGACCTCCGGACCCAGCACGCGGGGCTCGCCGACCAGGAGGAGAAGCTCGTTGCTGCGAGCCAGCGACTCCAGGCGAAGGTCGAGGCCTTCCGCACGAAGAAGGAGACCATCAAGGCCACCTACTCCGCGGCAGAAGCGCAGACCAAGATCAACGAGGCTTTCTCCGGTGTCAGCAAGGAGCTGGGCGACGTCGGCATGGCCATTGAGCGGGCGGAGGACAAGACTGCGCAGCTCCAGGCGCGAGGTCAGGCGCTCGATGAGCTGCTCGCTTCGGGTGCGCTCGAGGACGCGTCGGGTTCCACCAAGGATTCCATCACCCTCGAGCTCGAGCGCATGGCAAGCGGCAATGATGTGGAGAATCAGCTCGCCGCGCTCAAGGCCGAGCTCGGCGCCTCGGCGCCGGCTCCCGCGATCGAGCCCCCTGCTGCGGGTTCCTGATCGGGGCTCACACCGGCCTGCGTCCGGTCTGACGCCCGACCCCACCAGGGGCAGGGGGTTTCTCTCCTGCCAGCGGGCTGACGCGACGACGGCCTCGAGGCGATGAAGGGTGGCACCGGTGGTGCGTTCGGGAAGAACTAGGTACGCGAACGACCGCGGGCTCACCTCCCGGATGGTCGGCACGATGTTCGGTCTCGGCTTGCTCTACGTGGTCCTGGCAGCGGTGCTCATCGCTCTGGGGTCGTCCACGATCTTCGTGCTGGTGATCGCGGGGGGTGGGCTGTTCCTCCAGTGGTACTTCAGCGACGTGATGGCCCTGCGTGCGATGCGAGCCGCGGTTGTCGCGCCAGAGCAGGCGCCGCAGTTGCACGCACTGGTCGACCGCCTCTGCGCGATGGCCGACATGCCCAAGCCTCGGATCGCCATCGCTGACACCGACATCCCGAATGCGTTCGCCACGGGACGCTCGCAGTCGCGCGCTGTCGTGTGTGTCACCACCGGCTTGCTGCGCAGGCTCGATGTGGCAGAGCTCGAAGGCGTTCTCTCCCATGAGCTCTCGCATATCGCGCACCGCGACGTCACTGTGATGACGGTCGCATCTTTTGCCGGGGTGCTCGCCGGTCTGCTCACCCGTATGTGGCTCTGGGGTGGGGTCGGGCGGCGGGGTGGCCGCGACCAGAACGCGGCCGTGATCTTCCTGATCGTGATCTTGGTGAGTGCCGTCGTGTACGTCGTCTCGTTCCTCCTCACGCGCGCACTATCGCGTTATCGCGAGCTCTCCGCCGACCGCGCCGGCGCACTTCTCACCGGCAACCCGACCGCCCTCGCGACGGCACTGCAGAAGGTATCGGGCGACATTGTCGGCATCCCCGATCGGGATCTACGGGCCATCGAAGCGGTGTCGGCGTTCGCGTTCGCACCTGCTCTCACCACCAAGGCGTCGTTCTCGACGTTGTTCCAGACGCACCCGCCGCTGAATAAGCGGCTCGAGCAGCTCGCGCAGATCGCCGCTCAGCTCGGCCAGCGCTGAGAGCGCGCCATTGCGGCGTTCACCGCGGGCCGCAGGTCACGCCGGGACGTGCTGGCGCGACCGCGGTGTACGAGGGGTAGGTTCCAGGGCGACGAACAGTTCGGTCTTGCCTTCCGGGGTGCGGGTGAGCCGCCAGTCGGCGCCGAGACTGTCGAGGAAGTCACTGCCGAGTCCGGAAGTTAACTTGGCAGGAGGCCCGGTGCCATCGTCGAGGACGCGGATCTCCAGGAGCCCGGACTTGTGGATTGCCATGTCGGCCTCGACCTCGACCAGGCGTGCACCGCCGTGCCCACGGGCATTGGCCACGGCCTGCGAGATGATCTCGATGGTGTTCCGCTGAAGTCGCGGGTCACTCGCGATCTTGTCGGCCGCACTGTCGGAGATCTTCCAGCGCAGGGTGAGGACCCCGTTCCAGAGCGCGGCCTCCTGGGTCAGGCTCTGCTCGAGTGAGAGGTCGAACAGGGTAGGCATGAGGAGATTCTCCAACTCGGACTCGGCCGCGTTGAGCAACTGCTCGATCCTGTCCATGAGTACCGCTGAGTCGAGGCCGGGCGTGCCGTGTGCGTCGGCGAGTTGCCGCAGGCTCAGTGAGACGAGCGCGAGTCGTCCTTGGATCGGCCCGTGGATGATCAACGCGAGGCTCTCGCGCATGCGCCGGGTCTCGAGGTCCAGGCTCGCGAGCAAGGCCGTCACCCTGTCGTTGACCCGCATCAGCAGCCGAGCGGTGCGCCGATGTGACTCCACGGAGTAGGTCAGGATCGACATCCCACCCATGACCAGGAGCATTTGCCCGAGGGTGAGGATCTGCCCAAGGGGAATGGGCGCGATAGCCAGGTCTGATACGTCCAGCGCGTTGAGTGCGAGCGCGGCCGAGATGGCGATGAGGTACGTGCCGATCGTGACGACGACCCGCCATCGGAAGCCGTGCCTGCGGGCCCGTGCCATGGCTGCGCGGCCCAAGAGAAGCGTGCCGTAGGTGCTCAGTACCGGCCCGACAATGGGCGCGAACGACTCCGCCGTGGTCGACCCGAGGTTCCAGGACATCCGCAGCACCAGCAGTACGAGGGCAGCGGGGAGGGGCTGTGCGGAGTAGCTCAGGAACCCGAGTACGAACTCGCGCTTGCCCCTGACTTCCGGGGCGGTGCTGCGGGCGCTGAGATCGAGCCGGGCGGAACCCTGCGTCGAAGCGAGGAGATGGCTGATGGATCGGACCTCGCCCGAGGCGAACCGCTGAATCCGGTCGGCGAGCCTGCGGGCCTCGTCGGGGCGGAGGTCTTCCTCGTGCAGTGCGCGGACCTCGGCCTGCAGCGCCGCGATCCGTGGTGACAGCGCCTTGTTGAGCATCTCGCGATAGTGCAGGCGCACCATCTCAAGATGATGGGCAGTCCCGTCGAGGAGGTCGCGGCGGTGGGTGATCGACTCGAGCAATGTTCGGATCTGCCGGCGCTGCGCGGTGATGACCCCGACCGTTGCCACGCAGAAGGCCATCTTCAGGTCATAGGTAATGGTGTACCTGAGCGCATCTTGGGCCGACAACGCCGCGTTGCCGCCCGTCGGATGAAAGGCGTGGATGCCCCACCAGGTGAGCGGAGTCGTCACAAACCCCGCCACCGACCACACCGCGAGCACGACCACCAGGCTCACGGGCCTCGTCGCCCGCTGGCGTAGAACCGTGATGCTGCCCAGCGCCATCACCAGGCCGCCGACGAGGTAGGCGAGGGTGGCCACCGCCCAGACGGTGGAGATGTAGGAAGACGTCGCGCCGGTGAGCAGTTCGTCGCCGCCGGCTGTTCGCAGGAAAGTCAGGAGCCCGGGGACTCCCAGGGGGGCCAGCGCCAGCCAGATTCGCATCGACACGACATGGGGACCGGCTGCCACGACTAGTGCCCGCCACCGCTCCTGCTGCGCGGGCGAGAGGAGATTCATCCGAGGAGAGGTGCTCATGGGTTCGGGTCGTTCATTTGATGTAGACGCGACCCTGCTGCCAGAGCCGAACGGCGACCACTCGTGAGTTGATGTCGGGGTCGGGAGTGATTCCCAGGGTGAGGAAGATTCGAGTGACCAGGCTTTCGGCCGACCGCAGCGAGATGCCGCGAACTCGCGCGATCGCGTGGTTGGACATCCCCTCGGCAAGCATGCGCAAGGTCTCTCCCTGGGCGGCGCTGACGGGGATGCGGGCGTCGGTGCCCTCGGAAGGCGGGGGCGTTGTCACCGCGAAGGGATTCCTGATGGAGGACTCGACGGCCCGGCTGAGGTCGGCCAGGGACTCCAGATCGTTCTTCACCAGGTACACGGTTCCGGCCGGGATGCGGTCGCCGCGTCCCATCGCCAGTCCCTCGGACGCGTGGGCGGTCAGGACCACCTTTCCCACCCACGGGTAGTCCTCCTCCAAGTGGAGAAGTAACTCGACGCCGTCGGGGCCTCGACCGAAGTCGAGGTCGGTGACCACGGCGTGGGGATCGAACTCGTCGATCATCCCGATGGCCTCGGCGACCGTGCTGGCCGTCTGGACTGTCATGCCGAGCCCGAGACTCTCACCGACGATGGTGCGCGCGAACTCATCATCATCGACCAAGAGGACGCGCAGGTGGTGCGCGCCGTCCACCGGTGAGGCGCTGATGGTGGGGGTCATGTCAAGCACACCCGAGATTCCCACTGGGGAATGTAGGTTGCAAGACGCCTGATCGCGATCGAGGCCCTGCCCATCGGTTATCACTCACGAGGGAGGTGGGATGGGTCATGTGGAGCTCTGATCCCGTGCGGTGAGTTCGAGAGGCGGCTCGGGGGAGTAGTCGCCCAGAGCCTTCTGCGCAGGCTCCTGCAGCCAGAGGGCGGCGTTGAGATGGTCGATCCGGGCGCGCAGCAACGGGAGGTCAGCGACCAGCCCGACGAGGAGTTCCTCACGTGAGGCGGCCTCCTTCCGCCGGGTGTCGAGCATCCCCAGCAGTGCGTACACCACGACCAGGAAGACGATGGCGACGGCCAGGACCCTGGCCTGCGGTGTGCCCATGAACATCAGCACATACCCGGCCCGTGGCAGGTGGAACACCATGACGCCGGTGACGTTGTCGCCCATCGTCGTGAAGGCGTCGGGCGTGGGGTTGTTGTCGCCCTTAGTGCTGAGCTGGATGGAGCCGCCGGAGCCCTGGATCCCGGAGATGCGGTGGACGAAGTTGGCGGGCAGCCCGTACTTGGCCTGATTACCCGGGGTGATCCGGAAGCCGATGACGTCGCCGACCTTCAGGTTGGCCGGGTTGGTGCTCTTGAGGAGTACGAGGTCACCCTCGAACAGGGTGGGGTTCATCGAGTGGCCCAGGATCGGGGTCGCCGGGGGGTTGGTCCCGAGCAAGAAGATCGCGGCCAGGTAGCCGGCGGCCAGCAGGGCAATGATCAGCGCGATCAGGATCAGGACGCCACCACGGAAACGGCGTCCGAGGTTCGACCCTCGCGAAGCGCGGCCACGCTCGGGGGTAGGCCGGGGAGCGGGCTCGGGTTCGAGGAAGGGGTCGACATACGGCTCTTGGTCGAGGTAGGAGTCGAGGTCGAGGTAGGAGTCTTGATCGAGGTACGAGCCTTGATCGAGGGAGGAGTCTGTATCGAGGGAGGAGCCTTGATCGAGGGAGGAGTCTGTATCGAGGTTGGGGCCCGGCTCAAGGGAAGGGTCAGGCTGGGGGGGTGTGTCGGACTCGGGCTCGGGCTCGAGGTGGGGGGTGTGCTCGACCACGGTGCCGTAGGTCACCACGGGGGCGGGAAGATCGTTGGTGTAGGCCGAGGCGAAAGGATCTGCCGCCACCTCATAGGGGGCGGGGGGGTCGGCCAAGGCTGGCGCGTCGAGGTCGACTCTCGGGCGATCGAGGCGGTGCCGGCCGCGGTCGTTGCGCGGGGTTCGGCGCCGGTGCGACTGAGGGGTCCGGTCACGTCGAGCGAACATCAGCGTGACCCCTTCCCTTGTGGTGGACGCACCAGGACCGCGGCCCTTGCGGGTCGCGGTCCTGGTGGACGAGATGTCGACGGATGTCGAACCTCCGGCGTCGTGCTCTCAGATGGTGATTACGGGGTCAGGGCGTCGCGCTGGAGCGGACCGGTGACCGTCGGGTCGAGTGCGATCGGAGTTGACTGGAAGACGAACTCGGGCACTGCGCCGATGTTGTTGTTCAGGGTCGAGAAGGCGCCGCCGCGCTCGATGGAGACCTCGTACTGGAGGTCGTCGGCCGCGCCATTGGCGGCCGCACCCGTGGGAACCTCG
>WLRQ01000056.1 GCA_009697815.1 Actinomycetota bacterium | reverse complement strand
CCGACCACATCCTGGTCGTGAGCACGGTGTGGCAGGAGATCATGCGCGCGGAGTACGGCCGCACCTCCGACATCGTCCGAAACGGTGTCGACCCGCGACGCTTCCCCGAGATCTCCCCAGCACAGCGTCAGCACCTGCGTGATTCCGTCGGCGCCGGCGACCGTCAGGTACTCCTGTCGATCGGCGGCATCGAGCCACGCAAGGGCAGCCTCGAACTCTTCGAAGCATTGGGGCTGCTGAAGAGTCGCGGGCTCGACCCCCTGCTCGTCATGCTCGGGGGACATTCCTTCCAGGACTACGCGGCCTATCGCGATGCCGCCCTGGCGCGACTGCCCGGGTTCGGGCTCGCACTCGGTGAGGACATCGTCCAGGTCGGCACAGTCGACGACGTGACCCTCGCGCAGTGGTACCGCGCCGCCGACGTGCTGGCGTTCCCCTCGGTGAAGGAGGGCTTCGGTCTCGTGGCTCTGGAGGGTCAGGCGGCCGACCTGGCCGTGGTCGCCAGCAGCATCCCGGTCTTTTCGGAGTTCCTCACCGATGGCGTCAACGCTCTACTGCCCACGGTTGGTGATCCGGTGGCGCTCGCTGACGCGCTCGAGAGCGTCCTGCGCGACACCGAACTTCGATCTCGACTCGTCGAGGGCGGGCGTCTCACGGTTCCGGCGTTCAGTTGGATCGCGTCCGCGCAGCGCCATCTGGAGATCTACGACGAGGTGTTAGCGCGGCTCTCTCAGAGCTGAATCCGGGAAAGCCCGGTGGCCGGGTCGGCGCGCACGTCGAGCACCCTCACCGATCTGCCTCCGGCTGTCAGGGTGATGATCCCGCTGGCATCGACTGTGCCGACCTTCGCCGCGGAGAGTCCGACGTCGGTAAACATCGCCATGCAGGCCTCAGTGGTTGTCGGTTCGCAGGTCAACAGGAAACCGAAGCAGGGGAAGCAGTTACACCACTGCGCCAAGGGCACACCCTGAGGCGCCGGTAGAGCATCGAGGTCGAGGGTGACGCCGAACGAACCCCACTCGAGGAGCATCGCCAACGATCCGACCAATCCGGCCATGCTGATGTCCTTGGCCGCACGCGCGAGGCCGCGCTGGGCGATCGTCGCGAGAATGCGCACATCGTCGCCGAGTGAGGGACCACGCTCGTCGAACGAGGCGAAGAACGGGAAGTCGGCCCGCATACGTCCCTCGACGCAAGCGGCGACAACAAGATCGTGACCGGCCATCACATTGGTCGAGGACAGGACTGCCTCGGCGTGACCCACCGCGAATGCCGACAGTGAAGGCGGACCCTCGGTGATGGTGAGGTGCCCGCCGACGATCGGGACGCGGTACATCCGCGAAGCCGATCGCATACCTTCGAGCACCACTTTCGCGACATCGCGACTGGCCACCACGGTGTCAACGATGGCGAGAGGCACTCCGCCCATCGCCGCGACGTCGTTGACATTGGCCAGCACCGCGGCCACTCCGGCGCCGTAGGGGTCGGCTGCGACGAACGGCGGCCAGATCGCCTCGCCGCAGGCAATCACGCTGCGGCCATCGACGGTGACTACCGCGCCATCATCGCCCGGGCCCTCGACCCACCCGGAGTCTCCGAAGACCTCGGTCACGAGGCCGATTTCACGCTTGGCCGCGAGCGAGGGGTTCGAACGGACCGCATGCGCAACATCGTCGAGCTGCTCGAGCGGCGAGGGGTGTCGGTGCACGGCTCCCAAACCCGGTGCAAGCCCACATGGGCTGCCCGTGAGGTGAAATGCGGCTTTCCTATAGTGAATCCGGTCCTAGCATAGTCTAGGCTGGCAGCGTGCCCGCAGACTTCCTAGCGCTCCCCGAAGTGCCAGAGAAGCCACGCCCAATCGCCGTGACGCACATGCTCGACAAGGGCCTCCCCGTCCAGCTCACCGCCGACCACCTGAGCACTTACGGCCAGCATATGGACTTCTGGAAGTTCGGCTGGGGCACGGCCTATCTCGAGACCGCGCTGACGGAGAAGGTCGCACTCCTGCGCGATCACGGAGTTGTCGCCTGCCTGGGCGGCACCTTGCTCGAGATCGCATGGGCCCAAGACGCTGTCGAGGACTGCCTGTCGTGGGCACGCGAGGTCGGGTTCACGGCGGTCGAGGTCTCACGCGGCAGTGTGCCCATGTCCCGCCAGGCCAAAGGCGAGCTCATCGCCAGGGCGACGCAGCACTTCACCGTGCTCGCCGAGACCGGATACAAGGACGCAGATCGATTCATGGGCGTCGACGAATGGTCCGAGGAGATCGCCGAGGATCTTTCACATGGCGCCACGTTCATCGTGGCCGAGGGCCGCGAGAGCGGAACCGTCGGTGTCTACGACCATGACGGCGAACCCAAACTCGATGTCGTCAATGCCGTGATCGCCGCCGCGGGTATAGAACGGGCGCTGTTCGAGGCTCCGCGCAAAAGCCAGCAGGTGTGGTTCATCAACACGTTCGGGCCGCACGTGAACCTCGGCAACATTCCTCCGGACGACGCTCTCTCGCTCGCCACCCTGCGACGCGGTCTGCGTGCCGACACCCTCGGCCTCGTCGTCGGCCCGGCCGCGGACCTGCTGGCGTGACTGCGCAACTGGGCCTGGACCTTGCCACACGCCAGGGGATCGGGCCATGTCCTCACGCCTGACCGAGTCGGCCATGTATCGGCACGCCTGGACCACCCCAGCCCTGGACAACGTGCTCGGTGAGGATGCGCGCCTTCGATCGTGGCTCCACATCCTGACCACACTCGCGATCTGCCAGGCCGAACTGGGCATCATCCCCGCTGAGGCGGCCGCCGGCATACGCGCCCACGCCAAGGTCGAGGATCTCGACCTCGACTTCGTTGCCGAGCGAACACGGACGACCTCCCACAGTGTGCTGGGGCTGATCGAAGGACTCCAGCGCATCCTGCCGCCCGAGGCGCGCGAGTACATCTACTACGGCATCACTGTGCAGGACCTCACCGATACCTGGTTCGGCCTCGCCATGCGCGATGTCAGCGCGATCGTGCGAGCCGATCTGGTCCGGGTTCGGGCTGCATGCGTGCGTCTGGCACGGGAGTTCCGAGACACCCCGATGGCCGGTCGCACCCACGGTCAAAGTGGGTCGCCCATCAGCTTCGGACTCAAGGCCGCCACGTGGGCCGACGAAACCAGCCGAAATATCGACCGGCTCGATCAGGGCTTGCCGCGCTGGGCTGCCGGCCAACTAGCCGGGTCGACCGGTGGACTCGCCTTCTTCGCCGCGCAGGGCCCACCGCTGAGGGCCTCTCTCTGCGCCGCACTCGGGCTGGCCGACCCGGGAATCTCCTGGACGGCCACGCGCGATCGCATCGCCGAATACGGCTCGACCCTGAGCCTGATCAGCGCCTCACTGGCACGAGTGGGCAACGAGATCTACGAACTCCAGCGTCCCGAGATCGCCGAGCTCGGCGAGCCCGTCAACCTCGCCGTCGTGGGCAGCATCACCATGCCGCACAAGCGAAATCCTGAGTTCTCCGAACACCTCGACACGCTCTCGCGCGTCGCGCGCGCCGCCGCAGGTGGCCTCGCCGACGGAGTCGTCTCGAGCCACGAACGTGATGGTCGATCCTGGAAGGCCGAATGGGCCTTCCTTCCTGACGTCTCTCTGGTCACCGGCAAGGCGGCCGCCCTCGCGGCCGAACTTCTCGAAGGGCTCGTCGTCGATCCCGTGGCGATGCGCCGCAACCTCGGAGCCGACGCCACCTGGGCATCCGAGCAGGTACTTGTCCAACTGTCCCTGCGCATGGGCAAGCACAGCGCACAGGCCCTCCTGCAGGAGATCTACGCAGAAGGCCCCGATGACCTTCCCGCCCGCATCGCGGAAAGAAGCGGTGTCGACGTCACAACCGTCCTCGGGTGGGTCAGCACCCCCGACATCAGCACGGCGGCCGCGATGACCGACGCCGTCATCGAGCGCGAGAGCACGCACCCGTGAACCCCACCGACCACTTCCCTCGCCTCTCGCTCGGCCACTTCCCCACGCCCATCCGACGGCTGCACCATCTTGAGCAGGCTCTCGGCGGTGGCCACCTACTGCTCAAGCGCGACGACCTCGCTGGCTTCGCCCTCGCAGGCAACAAGACAAGGCCGCTCGAGTTCCTGATCGCAGACGCAACCTCGACCGGGTGCGATGTGGTGGTGGGCGGCGGCGCACCGAAGTCCAACTTCATCGCAGCCCTCGCCGCAGCGGCAAGTGTGGGCGGGATCGCATGTGAACTCCTCATATCCGGCGCCGCATTGGTCGACCCACCTCCCACCCTCCGACTGGCCGAGGCGAGCGGTGCTCGACTCACCTTCACCGGCGGAGACCGCGAGCATCTCGACGAGGAAATCGACGCTCGCGCGTCGGCGCTGAACCGCGATGGCCATCACGCGTATGCCGTTCCTCGGGGCGGCGCATGTGCTGTTGGGGCACTCGGATTCGCCAGTGGTGCAAGCGAAATCGCCGGGCAGGGCGTGCCCGACAATGCCACAATCGTGCTGGCTGTTGGCTCGGGCTCCTCCGTAGCCGGGCTCAATGCGGGCAGAGGCGCAATAGGCGCGAATTGGCAGATCATCGGTGTCTCGGTCAGCAGACCGCTCGAGGAGATGCGACGGCACGTCACAACACTCACCCGCGCGTGCACACAACTTCTCGAAGTGGCGGCCCCGTCCGATGCCGTCATCGTTGATGCCAGCGTGCCGGGCATGGGCACGACAACCGATGCCGAGCGGATGATCGTGAGCCTCGCGTACGAGTCCGAGGGTCTGTTGTTCGACCCGTCCTACGGGGCAAAGGCCCTAGTCGAGGTGCAGCGCCTCGTGCGGACCGGATTCGAGCGTCCGATCGTCCTCTGGCACACCGGCGGGCTCCCATCGGCGCTGAGCCTTCTCACCACCGAGAAGGGCGCGTAATGCTGGACGGCGCCGAGGAACTCGCTAAGGCTGGGTACGCGTGGGAGATCGCCGACGCACCCATCCTGCACCGAGCCCTCAACCTCGCAGACCTGGCACATGTGCTGGAACTGCTACGCATCAAGGCGATCCCCGAACACGCCGGACACGCACTGATCGGCGAATTGCTTCACCTTGCGGACTCCCCCGACGACACAGTTCGCTACGACCCAGAGTTCGGTGAGATGTACTCCTCCCGCGAACGCTATTTCGCCGGGCGGATAGGTGACGACGCCGGCTGGCTCCACGCCGGCCGCACCCGTCGCGAGGCAATGCGAATCGCCTACCGCATCGTCGTACGTCGCCAGGTGCTCACGTTGGTGACGGCCGCAGCCGACCTAGTTGAGCACCTGTGCATCCAAGGCCGAGCACACATCGACACCGTGATGCCCGACTACACCTATCTGCAGCCCGCACAGCCCACCACGTTCGGGCACTACATACTCTCGTTCGCCGATCCCGTCCTCCGTGACGCCGGGCGCCTGGTCCGCGAGTTCGCGGACATCAATGCCAGCCCCGTCGGTTCCGGTGCCGCAAGCGGCTCTGCACTTCTCAGCGACCGCGAGGGCCCCGGCCACGACCTCGGTTTCGACGGCCCCATCCACCATGTCCGCGATGCCATGTGGCAGAGCGATCCCTTCACCCATGCGCTCCTGGCGGCCACCACCCTGGTGATCGCACACGACAAGCTGGCAGAGGATCTCGAGATCTTCACCAGCCGCGAGTTCGGCTTCGTGACCCTCGGCGACGGGCTCGTCCGTCCGAGCGTGCTGATGCCCCAGAAGCGCAATCCCTATGCACTCACCGTGATCCGGGGTGTCGCCGGCATCATGATCGGACGATCGACCGGGCAGTTAACGGTGACGAAATCCCCGTCAGCCCGCAGCGACCTCTACATCTACGCATACGGCGAGGTGCCGCGATCCCTCGACTTGGCCATCAGGGCAACCGAGCTCACCTCGGCGGTGGTCAGAACACTCTCGGTGGACGCCGGGGCCATGAAGGCGGCGCTTGAGGAGACCTTCACGGAGGCTGCAGACATCGCGACCTTCCTGATGCAGCGCTTCCACATCGACTACCGCAGTGCCCACTCGATCGTCGCCGCCGCAGTCGACTACGCCCGGGCGGACGCCAGGCCGTTGTCGCCGCAAGACATCTCGCGGTCAGCCCAGTCGGTCGTGGGACGAAGCCTCGATCTCACCGACGATGAGCTCGCGAAGCTGACTGATCCCGTTCAGGTCGCAGCATCGCACGACGGGCTCGGAGGCTCCGCGCGTACGCCGATGCTGGCCTTCGCCGACGACCGAACCACTCAGGCGATCGAGCTCCGCGACTGGGCGGGCCGTACCCGCGACACGCTCGATCTGGGCGAAGCAGACCTACTACGACGTGCACGTGCCGCCATCGACCACGAAGAAGCAACGGAGACGCCATGAGTTCAGTCCGCACACTGCCCACGTCGGCCCAGGTCGTCAACCTCGGGCTGCCCGCCTTCACCGATGCCGTGCTGGCCCAGGGTGCTGAGGCCCTCCAGGTCGACTGGACGATTCCCGCAGGCGGGGATCCCGCCAGCGTCGCCGCTCTGACAACTCTCTACGGCACTCGATCCGTGGCGATCGACGAGGCCAACGCCGAGATCGTGCGCATTCTCGACCGCGGTGTGCCGTTCCTCACCGGAGTGGCCCCCGCACGCGAGGTGGTGCCCGGCATGGGCGAGCGGATGCTGCTGCACTCGGGCCCACCGATCGCGTATGCCGACGTCTGCGACCCGATGCGACGCTCCATGCGTGCCGCAGTGGTGGCCGAGGGCTGGGCCATCGACGTCGAAGGAGCCGACAAGCTCCTCGCCCGAGGGGAGATCACCCTTGATGCGGCGAACGATCACTCGACCGTCGTGCCGATGGTGACGGCCCTCGGGCCCACGACACCGATGTGGATCGCCGACAACACCGACGCGGGCACTCGAGGGTTCGCACCGGTGAACCAAGGCCCCGGCGATGTCGCATGGTTCGGACGCGAGAGCCAGGCGGCGATCGATCGGCTCGTATTCCTCCGCGATGTCGTCCAGCCGCGATTCTCCCGGATCATCGACCAGGTGGGGCCGATCGACATCATGTCCCTCGCGGGCCAGGGCGTGCAGATGGGAGACGACGTCCACCTGCGCACGCAGGCAACCACGAACCTGCTCATCCGCAACCTCCTCCCCGCGATCGCCGGCCTGGGCAACGATCCGGAATCCCTTGCCATGTCGCGATTCCTGGCCACATCTCACCTGTTCTTCCTCACCATCGCCATGGCTGGCGCGAAGTCGCTCACCCTGGCAGCCGAGAAGGTGACGGGCGGCACGGTGGTCACCACCATGGCGCGCAACGGCACCACCTTCGGAGTCAAGATCGCGGGCTCGGACACCTGGCACATCTGCGACGCACCACCGGTCGGCAACGCGCTCTACTACTCCGGCTACACCGAGGCCGACGCTGCGCGCGATGTCGGCGACAGCGCAGTGCTCGAACTCGTCGGCCTCGGTGGTGCTGCGGCTGCGGGCTCACCCGCCGTCGCTGGATTCCTCGGCGGCAGCATGGACGACGCGGCACGCGCAACGCGTGAAATGCGCAGGATCTGCCTCGCGGAAAGCACCCGGTTCAAGTTGCCCACCATGGACTTCAGCGGGACGCCCGTGGGGGTCGACGTCCGCAAGATCATCGAGACGGGGGTCCGCCCGAAGGTCACCACCGGGGTGCTCCATGTGAGCTCCGGCGCAGGCCAGATTGGCGCTGGCGTGGCCACGGCCCCGATAGAGGGGTTCACCGCGGCCCTGATCACACTGGCCGACTCCGGGCCCGCGTGACACGACTGTGCTCAACCCGACCATGACCCTCACCGTCGGGAGCGCTGCCCACCGGATCCTCGCCCATCGTCATGAGGGCACGGTGATCGCGGCGTTCTCGAAAGCCGTGTACCTCGATTTCGATGACGCGGTTGTGGCACTCGTCGTGCCGGGGGTCGCGGCCGGACCACTCCATGTGCAGGTGTCATGGCTTCCCGACGCGAGTGGCGGAATGCCCGCGCACTCCGGCGTCGATGGGCTCAGGGTCGGCGCCACGGCTGTGCCTGTGCCGGATGAGGTCTGGAGCCCCCCTGAACTTGACGATGTCAGAGGGGCACTTCCACTCCTCCGTCGCCTCGTCTCGCATCGGCCAGTTCTCGATATCACCTCCGGTGACGGGGTCGATGTGACGAGGTCGCTGGATCCCTTTCTTGCACAAGGTGATACAGCGGGGGCTTGCAGGACCTTGTTCGGGCGCGGGGGCGGTCTCACGCCCGCAGGCGACGATGTGGCGGCGGGCGTCCTGCTGATCGCTGCGCTGGATGATCCGTCCCGCCTTCTCGAACTCCGCGCGATTGCCGACACGGCGCCCACCCACACGATCTCGCGCGCCTTCTTGCGAGCAGCAGCCAGCGGAGAGTGCATCGAGCCGGTGCACTCACTCCTGAAGGCGTGCATAGACGACGAGATCGACAACGCAACCGGGCATCTGGAGCGTGTGCGGGGGGTCGGTCACACGTCCGGGCTCGACCTCGTGGCGGGGGTGCTGGCAGCACTGACAGGGCTGAGTGTCCGAGAGGCGCGTCTCTCGCGCGAGACGAGCAGCATCCACGTCCAGAGCAGGCCATAGGCGACGACGATGATGTAGCCAACGACCTCGAAGTGCTGATTCATCTCAGCGACCGGGGCGAGCGAGGAAACCCAGGACTCCCTCACCAGGAAACCCGCTAGGTAGATCAGGCCTACCCCAATTGCGATGGTCGCGGTCACGAATGTCATCACGACGTTGAAGGTGAGCCGTTGCCTCACCCTGGTGTTGCTCGACTGGTACATACTCACCATGAGGACCGAGTTGAGTGTGTCGAACAACGTCATGCCAGCGGCGAACAACAACGGCAGCGCGATGAGCGACAGCAAAGACAGGTGCCCTGTTGTCGCCGCAGTGGCCGAGAGCCCCAGCAGTGCGATCTCCGATGCGGTTTCAAGGCCCAGACCGAAGATGAACCCCAAGGGAAACATCTTCCAACTCGCGGTCATCGAGGACTGCATGCGACGGCCGAAGACCCGGCTCATCACGCTGCGAGCATTGAGGATCTCCTCGATCTGCTTGTCGCCGAAGGCTTCCCCGCGCAGGGCACGGCGCGCGGTCCACACTCGCCGCAGCACTCGCAGGTTGAGCAGGCCCACGAACAGCAGGAACAGCGCGGCAACGATTCCTGAGATCGGCCCCATGACCGTCGTGATCGCGTGGGTGGCCGTCTCACTCGCGGACGCACTCGCCACCGCGACACCGATGAACAGCAGGAACACCACGCTCGAGTGACCGAGGGCGAAGAACAAACCGAGCCCGATCGGTCGCTCGCCACGTCGGATGAGCAACCGGGTGCAGTCGTCGATGGTGGCGATGTGATCGGCATCGAATGCGTGACGCATTCCCAGGACGAACGCCAGCGTGCCCGCGCCGACATAGGCCGCAGTACTCGTCGTCCCGGTCACTGAGAATCCGTAGAGGCCCCATGCGAGGACGTTGAGCGCCACGACGACAAGGACGACCCAGCCCAACCGTCGGAGCCTGCCCGCAGCCCGCGAGTTCTCGCGCTGCATCTGCATCTACCTCCGTCGGAGTTCGAAGTCCGGATTACGACATGTGGTGCGTCAGGGGGCAACCCTGCGTGCGATGAGTCTGGCGTATGGTCCATGTTCCATGGAGGACAGAACAGTAAGTGCTCGATGGCTCGGTGGATACCAGGTCGACGTAGTGGCGGGCGATTTCACAGTGCGCGTCGACGAGCCCGAGCGCGTCGGTGGCACGGACACCGGCCCCCAGCCCACCGATCTCCTGCTCGCCTCGGTTGCCTCCTGCTTCGTGCTGTCCCTGGCATGGGCCGCCAACAAGCGTGGCATCACACTCGAATCAGTGGGCGTGACCGTGACCGGGACGTACGAGGGGCCACGCTTCTCCGCGATCGCCATCGACGTCGATCTTCCCCTGCCGGCCGAGCAGGCCGAGGCACTCATTCGCTCTGCCGAAAGGGTTTGCTACGTCACGAACACGCTTCGGCGGCCACCTGAGCTCACCGTGCGACACAACCTGTCGTGATCGCCTAGCCGCTTCGCAGAGCGACCCAGACGACCTCGGCGGATTTGCTGCTGAGGTTCTCCCACTGGTGCGGGACCTCCCCGGAGAAGTGAAGGGAATCGCCCTTCACGAGCACGAAGTCCTGCTCTCCGACGTGGAAGGTCACCTCGCCACTGAGTACATGGACGAGTTCCTCGCCCGGGTGCTTCAGCAACTTCTCGCCGCTGGTGGCCCCGTGGGCGATCTGGGCCACCGCCGCCGCCGTCTGGAACTGGCGGTAGGACCCGGTGATACCCGCGAGCGAGAGCCCCTTGTGTGGGGTGAAGACCGCCCGGCGATCTCCGGAGGCCGTGAAGTGAACGGGTTCAGGGTGTGACTCGTCCTCCTGGACGAAGTAGCTGACGGGAACTCCGAGGGCCGTGCCGATCTTCAGCAGCGTGGTGATGGTCGGGACCATCCCGTTGCGCTCCATCTTGTGGATCGCGGCTGCCGAGACATCGCTGATCGCCGCGAGTTGCTGGAGCGACAAGCGCTGCGCCCGGCGAAGTCCGGCAATCTTGGGGCCGACCTGGCTCACGATCTCGTCGACTTGGAGGGACTGGACCGCGATGTCGTCCGGCCTGTCTGGCCTATCGGCCCTGGGTCGAGCCGGCCTGACCTCCACCGAATCCTCCGTCGAGTAGCGAGAGCGTTAACCTTGGCAGCAGACTAGCCTCGGCGCCACTCGGCACCTTCGGGCCGTGGCGGCGACGCCACGCAAAAACGCAGCCTCACAATTGGTTGACGGCCCTCGCCTACTGCAGCATAGTGAACGCTTAATACTTCATCGTGTACGCGCACCTGCTGTCGGAAGGACGTCCGAGTGGCCCAGAGAGTCGTCGTGATCGGTGGTGGCGGGGGTGGCCTCGGCGCCGCCGGCGGGGCCAAAGCGATCGATCCCACTGCCGATGTGCGCGTCTACACCGAGTTCGAGGATGTCGCCTACAGCCCCTGCGGCATCCCGTTCGTGCACGGCAAGGAGATCCCGACCTTCGAGTCGCTCTTCCTGGCCGAGAAGCAGGCGTACGTGGATGCAGGCATCGAGGTCCACTACGAGACCCGCGTGAACTCGATCGACCGCGCGAACAAGACAATCTCCGTCGAGGGCGAAGGTGTCGTCCCCTACGACTCGCTCGTGATCTCCACCGGGTTCATCTACCAGGATCCGGGGGTTCCGGGCGCCCACCTCGACGGCCTCTACTACGTCAAGAACATCCGCGCCGCGATGGAGTGGGACAAGCGTCTCGACACCGTCAAGAAGGCCGTTGTCGTCGAGGCGGGGCCCCTGGGAATCGAGATGGTCACCGCTCTCGCCCACCGTGGCATCGAGACGCACGTCATCGACCCGCACCCGTGGGCGCTCGGCGAACTCCTCGACCCTGACCTTGCCCAGATCGTCCAGGATTCCTGGACCGAGCTCGGTGTCACCATGCACTGGAACACCGAGTTGGTGGCGTTCCTCGACAACGGCAACGGATCCGTGGGCGGAGTGTCGACCTCGGGGGGCACCATCGACTGCGACCTCGTCGTCGTCGCCACTCACAAGCGCGCAAACAACTCGCTCGCCGTGGCTGGGGGCATCGCGATCGGCACCACGGGTGGCGTCGTCGTCAACGAGAACATGAAGACCTCCGACCCGAGCATCTGGGCATGCGGCGACGTCTGTGAGATCCCACATGGGTCTGCGTCGCTGCCACTCCAGGGCCTGACCGGATCGCACGCCTACGCCCAGGGAAAGGTCGCTGGCTACAACGCTGCCGGTGGCTCCCGTGCCTACTCCTCGGTCTACGTCCCGTGGGGCATGGTGGCCGGCAAGTGGATGATCGGCGGCGCCGCATTCGGGGAAGTCGCCGCCACAGCGCTGGGGATGCCCTACGTCCTCGGAGTTGCCGACGGCATCTCCCGCGCGCGCTACTACCCGGGTGTGAAGAAGGTTCGGGTGAAGCTCCTCGCGGAGCCCGGAACACTCCGCCTCATCGGCGCCCAGATCATCGGTGGCGAGGGTGTCAAGGAACGAGCTGACTTCATGGGTCTCGCCGTGAAGATGGGCCTGACCCTGCATGACCTCGCCAACATGGAGAACGTCTACTCTCCGCCGATCGGCGCCCTCAACGAGCCCATCAAGGTCGCGGCCACCAACGGCATCGCGGCAGCGGGAAAGTCCTGACATGACGTGGCTGGCCACATGGTTGAGGACGAACTCCCAGAAGTACCTCCTCCGCGACTCCCAGGCGCTCATCGCCCGCAAGTACGGCATCGCGCCGCCGGACACCCACGGATCCCTCTTCTGGACCAAGGTGTTCGTGCCGATCTACCGAGTTCTCCCCTGGGGGCTCCGCGCGCGGGCCATGGCCGCCATGCCAGGTAGCCACCGCCAGCGCTGGTCGAAGCCGACGGCACCCAAGGGCGCCGCAATCTAAGCCGACATACATCGATGTCCATGCAAGGTCAACTGGAGGATCAATGCCGAAGACTGTATTCCGGACTCTCCCGGCCGACGGTGAGTCTCTTTTCAATACCGAAGAAAAGCTCTTCCCGGAGATCATGGCCAAGCCCGGCCAGAAGGCGTTCGTCTTCATCCACACAGTGCCTTTCGAAGGCTCCGTGCTGCTGGTGAATCTCCTGACGTCGACCCGGCTCGTCCGCAAGGGCTTCCAGGTCAACATCATCCTCTACGGCCCCGGCGTGCTCGCAGCCTCGGGAACTCGTGGCTACCCCGGTGTCGGACAGGGCGCGTTCCCCGGCCACCTGGCGATCAACGAGCAGCTCAAGACCCTCATGCGTGAAGGTGCCACGGTCTACGCCTGCCGCTTCGCGATGGGTGCGCTCTACGGCTTCGGCGAGGACGACCTGATCCCCGGCGTCGTTCCGTTCAGCCCGCTCGACGTCCTCGACTCCGCGCTCACCGCGTGGACCGAAGGCGCCTTCCAGCTCAACACCTGGACCCTGTAAGCCACGAAGGATGGGCGGAACCCCTCGGTTCCGCCCATCCTTCCGGCATTGTTAGCCCTGAGACATTCTTGGCTCGTAGGCATTCTTGACCCTCGACACGGCAGGAGGCGACCCGATGGCAATCCAGCGGGCGAGTGGCATCGCGGATTTTGGCGGCACGCAAGGGTGGGGTCCGATGCCCACCATCGATCGCAACGAGCCGGTCTTCCCGGAGCCATGGGAAGGGCGCGCTTTCGCCCTCGGCCTGCTCTCCATGAGGCTGTCGGGCACCAACCTCGATTCTTTCCGGCACGCCATGAACCGTCTCGACAAGGACGCCTACCTCGAGGGTGGCTGCTACGGCCGCTACGTTCAGGGAGCCGAGAACCTGCTCCTCGACAGCAACATCATTGCGCCAGGCTCGGTCGAGGCCCGCGCCGTGAACCTCTCCGGTGGAAGTGCCGACGAGCCCGCCGCACCTGAGCCGCAGAAGCCCGACTACGCACCCACCGCAGGCGGTTCCATCCGCGCGATCGAGGCCGCTCCTCGCTTCACCGTCGGGCAGAAGGTGCGCACCAAGGTGCAGGAAGCCGCCGGACACACGCGTCTGCAGCACTACATCCAAGGACATGTCGGCACGGTGGCGATCGTCGAGCCTCCCCAGGTGCTCCCCGACACTCACGCCCACTTCCTCGCTGAGAACGCGCAGTGGGTCTACACCGTCGCATTTGACTCCCGTGAGCTCTTCGGCCCCGATGCCGAGATCTTCACACTGAACACCGACTGCTACGAGGACTACCTAGGGGACGCGTCATGAGCAACGAACTCACCGTGAACGACCACATCCCGATCGAGTTGCGCACGGAGGCCCTCGAGGATCTACTCGTCGAGCGCGGCCTCGTCGACCGCACGGTGATGGACAACTTCATCAAGACCTACGCCCAGGATGTTGGCCCGCTCAATGGCGCGAAGGTCGTCGCCAAGGCTTGGACCGACCCTGAGTTCAAGGAACGCCTTCTGGCCAATGGCACCACCACGGTTGCCGAGTTGGGCTTCAAGGGCCCGCAGGGTGAGCACATCGTCGTGGTCGAGAACTCCGACGACCTCCACAACGTGATCGTGTGCACGCTCTGCTCCTGCTACCCGTGGCCTCTCCTGGGCCTGCCGCCGTCCTGGTACAAGGACCCGGTCTACCGTTCCCGCGTGGTCAAGGAGCCTCGCGCGGTGCTGGCCGAGATGGGTCTCGATCTCCCCGATTCCCAGCAGGTCAAGGTCTGGGACAGCAGTTCGGAGGTTCGCTTCTTCGTTCTGCCGCAACGGCCCGCAGGCACGGAGGGCATGAGCGAGGAGGACCTCGTTCCCCTCATCACACGTGAATCCATGATCGGCGTCGCCCTCGTCGCTGCACCATGACGAACGTCAGCACCCTCGACGTCGACGGCGTCGCGGCACCTCCGCGGGCGAACGGCGAGCTTGTCTTCGCCGAGCAGTGGGAGAGCCGTGCCTTCAGCCTGTGCATGACGCTGCACGAGTCCGGCGCATTTGAGTGGGACGAGTTCCGGGTCGAGCTCATCGCGGCGATCACCTCCTGGGAGGCCGACGCCTCACCGGGCGACACCTACTCTTACTACCGTTGTTGGCTCACGGCTCTTGAGAGGGTCGTTGTCACCAAACAGCTTCTCGCCTCGGGGGCGGTCGACGACCGCGTGGAGGTCCTGGCCGCAAGGCCCGCGGGATACGACCACGGACATGACCACGGGCATGACCACGACCACGATCACGGGCATGACCACGGCGATCACCACTAAGTCACCGTCGAGCCCGTCCGCCCACTGATCTGAGCCCACGAAGGGCGCCGGAATCGGGGCATCGTTGACACCGCGAGCCGGTCACGGCCCAAGCGAAGCGGGGCCTCCAATAGTGAGTTGCCCGCTGACTGGGGCGGCGTTGCTGACGACGGCGTAGTTCATCCCTGCATCAGCAGTGGGTGGAGCCGGAACAACTGCGCTGTAGTCGAACGTCCAACGGGGGCTGATCCACGTACCGTTGACCGCGTTGCCGTCGGCGAAGGCCCAGGTCGCGCGCGATGTACATGCGGCCGAGGGCATCTGCGCCAGATCCGTCGCGATCACTGCGGTGATCAGCTCCCCACCAGAGCTGCGGGCGAATGACACGGCCCATCCGTCTGTGCACTGGGTCTGACGAAGATCCAGGGTTCCGATGTTCGGCACCCTGAGAAGTCCACCAGGGCTCAACACCAATGCGCTCGCACCCGCGGCGGCGAGGGCGAACACTCCACTCGCCACGGCCAGTGTCAGGACTGACTTGCCCACGATGACAACCAGGAGATCCGGGTAGGGATGAGCCTGAGGGCATGAGGATCACCGTCAGGACAATCACTGTCGCACAGGTCGACTCCGGGTCGCACGGTGAGAATCGTTGAAGTCCGGCGACCCCGTCCACACGCGCACTCGGACAACGCCCTCGCGAGATCAGAGCACCTGGGCAGCGCCGATCCGCTCAGGGTCGAGGAGTGGACCCACCCCGGTCAGCAACCGGAGTGCCAGCCGTACCTCGTCCAGGCTCGACCCCCAGGGCACCACGACACTGGTGCCGTGCTGCTCGACCCCGCGCTCGAGAAGACAGCACTTGGTCAGGGTCAGGGTTCCCTCATCACCACGTGAGGAGCGCCGTTGAGGACAGAGGTCAACCTGTCGTGGTTCGTCACCGTAGAAGTGCCGGTGGAACTGCATTGACCTCTCGCAACCGATGAGCAGCCAATCGTCGCGCTTCTCGGGGTGGGTATCGAGGAAGAACACCGGGGAATCGAGGTCGGTGCCCGATCCCCTGCACGGCAACAGGTAACCGCTCGCCGGGTTGTCGTGGGCCACGCTGCGAATATCGACCGACTCGAGCACGAATTCGATGGGCGGAAGATCACCGTCGAACGCCACAGCCTGCCGCGCCATCTCCAGGAGTTTCGCCGGCTCAGGCGGCACCACTTCGGTGACCACGATGCGCACCGGCGCGGGCCGCCACATCACGTTCACATGCTCGAACCGACCTTTGACTGCGTAGGCGTCAATGTCGTTCCGGCCGATGCTCAAGGCCGCGACGGCCAAAGATGTCGCATTGCCGACGTCGGTGTCGGGGTCCTCGATCCACGCGGTGCGATCCGGTCCTGCGAGGATTCGGGCCTCGATGATCGGTGACATCAGTGGCTCGAGGGACTCCTTGCGCACCTCGATCAGTGCATGGTCGGACCCGTTGCCCAAGAGCAGCCAGTCGGTGCGCCGATAGGCCTCACGACCGAGAAGGTAGGCAAGGATCGCGGATTCATCCGTCAGGTCGAGGTCGACTTCCTGCACCGAGAGGCCGCGATAGGGCCTCGTCATGGCGTTGGGCTGCGGAAGCGGAATCACACCTCGGATTCTGTCACGACGGGGGCAACATCGGAGGATTCACCAGCTGCGCGTGATCCTCACGAGAGCAATACAACGTGCGACGGATGGGTGCCCCATTCCTGACTCTGAGCCGACCGCCAGACCGGGCTAGCTCT
>WLRQ01000055.1 GCA_009697815.1 Actinomycetota bacterium | reverse complement strand
TGCAGGTCCGGACGGGATCGTTGGTTTCGGTGTCGTCGAGGGGGTGGGCCCTGACGGCGAGGTTGAGCCCGACACGACCATCACCCCGATAGCCGGCCACCCCTTCGGATCGTTGGAGGTGTCTGGTCCACCAATCGCGTTCAGCGACACAAGGCTCCTGGCTCCCGTGTTGCCGAGCAAGATCATCGCGGTCGCGCGAAACTATGCCGCGCACGCAGCAGAGATGGGCACCGACGTCCCGAGCGAGCCCATGATCTTTCTGAAGCCGTCGACCTCGGTCGTCGGCCCGGGGGACCGCATCGACCTCCCGCCGCAGTCCGAGCAGGTCGAGCACGAGGCCGAGCTCGCGATCGTCATTGGGCGGATGTGCCGAGAGGTTCCGCTGCGTCGCGTGCCCGAAGTGATCCTGGGATACACCTGCGCGAATGACGTTTCCGCGCGCGATCTGCAGCGCCTCGACGGGCAGTGGGGACGCGCGAAGGGCTTCGACACCTTCTGTCCGCTCGGCCCGTGGATCGTCACCGACATCGATCCATCCGACCTCGCCGTCACCTGCACGGTGGGGGGCGAGGTCCGTCAGAGTGGTCGCACCTCGCAGATGGTGCGGACGGTCCCTGAGCTCGTGAGCTGGATCAGCAATGTCATGACCTTGCTGCCCGGCGACATCATCCTCACTGGCACTCCGGCGGGGGTAGGCCCGATCGTCGAGGGTGACTCCGTGTCTGTCTCGATCGGTTCCATCGGCACTCTCACCAACCGGGTGGCACTTCGTGACTGACAGCATCGACGCCACGCCGTCACAGGAGGTCGCCACGACAGTGCGCGCACCGCTGCCGCCCACAGGGTCCTCGCCCATCCGCGTGCGCTTCTGCCCTTCTCCCACGGGCAATCCGCACGTCGGTATGGTGCGCACCGCATTGTTCAACTGGGCCTTCGCTCGGCACGCCGGTGGCACGTTCGTCTTCCGCGTCGAGGACACCGACTCCGCGCGCGACTCCGAGCAGTCCTACGACGACCTGCTGGGTGCCCTGCGCTGGTTGGGTCTTGACTGGGACGAGGGCCCCGAGACGGGTGGCCCCCACGCGCCCTACCGGCAGAGTCAACGTCTGGACATCTACGCCGACGTGGCTGCCAGGCTCCTCGCCGCGGGGTGGGCCTATGAGTCATTCAGCACCCCAGATGAGGTCGAGGATCGCCGCCGCTCCGCGGGCCAGGACCCGAAACTCGGCTATGACAACGCCGATCGCGATCTGACCGATGAGCAGAAGGCCGCGCTGCGCGCCGAGGGCCGCCTGCCAGTGTTGCGCCTGCGGATGCCCGATCGTGCCTGGGCGTGGGTTGATCTCGTGCGCGGTGAGGTGTCCTTCGCCGCCGAGCATGTACCCGACTTCGTCATCGTGCGTGGCAACGGGGAGCCGCTCTACACCCTGGTAAACCCCGTCGACGATGCTCTGATGGCGATCACTCACGTGCTGCGCGGCGAGGACCTCCTCTCGAGCACGCCTCGCCAACTCGCGATGTACGACGCACTCGCGGCGATCGGCGTGGGCGACGGCTCCACGCCGCAATTTGGCCACCTGCCATTCGTCATGGGGGAGGGCAACAAGAAGCTCTCCAAGCGCGACCCCCAGAGCTCGCTGAACCTCTACCGAGAGCAGGGCTACCTTCCCGAGGGGCTGCTCAACTATCTGGCGCTGCTGGGATGGTCTGCGGGCGACGACCTCGAGTTCTTCTCCCCGACTGAACTCGCTCAGCTCTTCGATCTTCGACGGGTGCAGCCCAACCCCGCGCGCTTCGACTCCAAGAAGTGCCTGTCGATCAACGGGGACTGGATCAGACATATCGAGCCTGATGATTTGGCTGAACGACTTGTGCCCTACCTCGTCTCGGCCGGGGCCATCGCCGGCGACCCCACTGAGGAGCAGCGCGCGGTGATCGCCAGCGCGGTGCCTTTCGTCCAGGAGCGCATGGAGACCCTCAGCGCCGGCGCGGAATCCCTGCGGTTCCTTCTCGTCGCCGAGGAGAGCTTCAGGGTCGACCCCGAGGACGCTGAGCGGGTTCTGGGCCCTGATGCCCGCCCCGTGCTCCTTGCGGCGCGCGAGGCCCTGTTCGAGCTCGATCCCTTTGATCACGTCGGGATCGAGGCGGCGCTCCGCGAGGCTGTCGTGGAAGGTCTTGGGCTCAAGCCGAAGGTGGCGTTCGGTCCGGTGCGCGTCGCGGTCACCGGCAGCCGTATCTCGCCGCCGCTGTTCGAGTCGATCGAACTGCTTGGCCGTGGCCGCACGATCTCCCGGATCGACGCCGCACTGGGCTGATCGCTCGCGGCGCCGGTCACCGGGCTTGGGGACTTCGCGGATGTGAGATGGGTCGCGCTGGTTCGGGCAGGGCGCGGTTTGGGAGTCGGTGCCGTCACGGGCTATCATTCACGACGTTGTAGGCCTGGAAAGGCTGAATGCCTTGGGGTATGGGGTAATTGGCAGCCCAACTGATTCTGGTTCAGTTAGTCTAGGTTCGAGTCCTGGTACCCCAGCTGATCGTTTTGTTGCTCGAGTGCGTGGTGTGCGCCGACTCTCATGTTGTCGCACACGTCCCGCCTCGGGTACCGTCCGATCTCGCTGGTTCGACAGCCCGACATCCTCTCGCCAGGACTCTGGCGTCGGGCCAGCACCCACGGCCCCGTTGTGTAGCGGCCTAGCACGCTGCCCTCTCAAGGCGGTAGCGCGGGTTCGAATCCCGTCGGGGCTACGTGGATCGAAGGCCCGTCACCTCAGGTGACGGGCCTTCGCCGTGTAGCGCGTCCCATGAGCGGGTCTGCGTGCGGCGCTCAACCGGCGTTGCGGCGCAGCGCCTCGGTGAGTCGAGCCGCTGCGATCATGACGGCCTGTGCGTGCAGTCTCCCCGGTGCCCGGCCCAGTCGTTCGAGAGGCCCACTGACCGATACCGCGGCCACCACTCGGCCGCCGGGGCCGCGTACAGGGGCCGATACCGAGGCCACGCCGACCTCTCGCTCACTGACACTCTGGGCCCAACCCCGTCGCCGAACGCCGGCCAGCGCTGTCGCCGTGAACTTCGCGCCCATGAGCCCGCGGTGCATGCGCTCGGGTTCCTCCCACGCGAGGAGCACCTGAGCCGCCGATCCCGCGTGCATGGTCAGGACCGAGCCGAGCGGGACGGTGTCGCGCAGTCCGGAGAGGCGCTCAGCGGCCGCTACGCAGATTCGCTGCTCCCCTTGGCGTCGGTAGAGCTGGCAGGACTCACTCGTCGCATCGCGCAGAGCCGCCAGGATGGGCCCTGCCGCCGCGAGCAGGCGGTCCTCGCCTGCGGCCGTGGCCAGTTCGGCGAGGCGAGGCCCGAGGACGAACCGGCCCTGGAGGTCGCGGGCTACCAGCCGATGGTGCTCGAGAGCCGTTGCGAGGCGGTGGGCCGTCGGCCGGGCGAGACCCGTCGCCAGCACGAGGCCGGCAAGTGTGAGGGGGCCCGCCTCGAGGGCCCCGAGCACTATCGCTGCTTTGTCGAGGACACCGACTCCGCTACTGTTGTCCATGTCTTGATACTGCCGTCTCAACATCCGAGATGGCAAGCAGGGAGTGGGTCCATGGGAAAGACACTGGCCGAGAAGGTTTGGGATGCGCACGTCGTGCGCAGCGCCGAAGGCGAGCCCGACCTACTCTTCATCGACCTCCACCTCATCCACGAGGTGACCAGTCCGCAGGCCTTCGACGGACTCCGCGACGCGGGCCGCCGAGTGCGACGCCCAGACCTCACGCTCGCCACCGAGGATCACAACGTCCCGACTTTCGACATCGATAAGCCCATCGCGGACCCGATCTCCCGGGCCCAGGTGCAGGCCCTTCGGACTAATGCGGCCGAGTTCGGCGTCAGCATCTACTCCCTCGGTGATATCGAGCAGGGCATCGTGCATGTCGTCGGCCCGCAACTCGGCCTCACCCAGCCGGGTATGACCGTCGTCTGCGGCGACTCTCACACCTCCACGCACGGCGCATTCGGCGCGCTGGCATTCGGCATCGGCACGAGCGAGGTCGAGCATGTTCTCGCCACGCAGACCTTGCCCCTCAAGCGTTTCAAGACGATGGCTGTCGAGGTCGAGGGTGATCTGCCTGAGGGCGTCACGGCGAAGGACCTCATCCTCGCCGTCATCGCCAAGATCGGCACCGGAGGCGGCCAGGGCTACGTCCTGGAGTACCGCGGCAAGGCCGTGCGCGCATTGTCGATGGAAGCACGCATGACCGTGTGCAACATGTCGATCGAGGCCGGCGCGCGCGCTGGGCTCATCGCCCCCGACGACATCACATTCGACTACCTCAAGGGCCGCGACCGCGCACCGAGCGGCGCCGACTGGGATACCGCGGTCGCCTACTGGCGCACGCTGGTCACCGACGCCGACGCGAGCTTCGACCAGATCGTGACGATCGACGCGGCGAGTCTCTCGCCGTTCGTCACCTGGGGTACCAACCCCGGCCAGGGAGTTCCGCTGTCCTCGAACGTCCCCTCACCCAGCGACTACGCCGACGAGGGCGACCGCGTCGCGGCCGCCAGTGCGCTCGAGTACATGGGGCTTGTCGCGGGCACCGCGATGAAGGACATCACCGTCGACACCGTCTTCATTGGATCGTGCACCAACGGTCGTATCGAGGACCTCAGGGCCGCGGCGGAGGTATTCCAGGGGCGCACCGTTGCCGCCGGAGTCACCGCACTCGTAGTGCCCGGATCCGTCCGCGTCCGACTCGAGGCGGAGGCGGAGGGTCTGGACAAGATCTTCACCGCATCGGGCGCCGAATGGCGCAATGCCGGGTGCTCCATGTGTCTGGCCATGAACGCCGACAAGGTGGCACCAGGTCAGCGCAGTGCATCCACGTCAAACCGCAACTTCGAGGGCCGGCAAGGCCCAGGCTCGCGCACCCACCTCGTCTCGCCCCAGGTCGCGGCAGCCACGGCTGTCTTGGGCCACCTCGCCTCGCCCGCCGACCTGCCCGCCCCCGCGGGCGTCTGACGCACTGCCTCCGAGGAGTCCTGTCATGGAGAAGTTCACCGTTCACACCGGGCGCGCGCTGCCCTTGCGTCGCAGCAACGTCGACACCGACCAGATCATCCCGGCCGAGTACCTCAAGCGGATCACCCGCCACGGGTACGAGGACGCCTTGTTCTCGGCCTGGCGCAAGAATCCAGACTTCATCCTCAACGATCCTCGGTACTCCGAGGTCAGCGTTCTCGTGGCCGGTCCCGATTTTGGCACCGGATCCTCGCGCGAACACGCGGTGTGGGCGCTTCAGGACTACGGCTTCAAGGTGGTGCTGTCCTCACGCTTCGCCGACATCTTCCGGGGCAACAGCGGCAAGATCGGGTTTCTCACGGCGGTCGTGGCCCACGATGTCGTCGAGCAGATCTGGGACATGATCGAGGCAGATCCCAGCACCGAGATCACCGTCGACCTCGTCGACCGGGTGGTGCGCATGGGCGATCTTGAGGCGCCATTCGAGGTCGATGACTACGTCCGCTGGCGCCTGATCGAGGGCCTGGACGACATTGGGATCACCCTGCAATCGGCCGATTTGATCGGCGAATTCGAGGCCAAGCGACCCTCGTACATGCCCACCACGGCCTGAAAGCTGTCAATCTCTGTGATGCCCGTTCGGTGAGTTTGACCTAGGTCACCCCGGATTCGTTGCGACACACCGGATCGGGGCGGCGCGTCGCCTTTGTCTCCCGTCGATAACGGGGCTAGGTTTCGCTATGAGTCGGGCGGTGGGTCCGACAGTTCTTCGGAGGATCATCGTGGCTGAAAGCGTCAACAAGGCAGAGCTCGTCGACCGTCTCGCGAGTCGCCTGGACGTCACCAAGAAGCTCGCAGGCGAGGCCGTCGAGGCGATCGTCGACGAGATCACCAAGAGTGTCGCCAAGGGCGACAAGGTCACCATCAGCGGCTTCGGCGTCTTCGAGAAGGCCGACCGCGCAGCGCGCGTGGGCCGCAATCCGCAGACCGGTGCAACCGTGAAGATCAAGGCAACCTCGGTGCCGAAGTTCCGCGCGGGCGCCGAGTTCAAGGCCATCGTCGCGGGCAAGAAGCGCGTCGTTGCCAAGAAGGCCGCTCCCGCGAAGAAGGCTGTTGTGAAGAAGGCCGCTCCCGCGAAGAAGGCTGTTGTGAAGAAGGCCGCTCCCGCGAAGAAGGCTGTTGTGAAGAAGGCCGCTGTCAAGAAGGCCGTGGCCAAGAAGCGCTGACGTTCTGCTGTGTTCCGCGGCCTCATGATGGCCGCGCGCTGAACGATTGATGGGCTGGTTCCCCCGGTGGGAGCCAGCCCATCGTTCTTGGTGGGTTAGTGCAGTTCGAATGTCGTGAGTGTGATCGCGAGGATGGTGCGCGCGGTCTCGTTACCGCTGGCCACATCGGCGCTGACCCGCAGCCGCACCCGCTGTCCGGGCCGCAGGAGTTGAAGTCCGCTGGGCCAGAAGGCTTCCCCGCTGTAGCCCACGACGAGGCCGTCGTCGAGGATCACGGAACCCGCGCCTGTGGCGGGATCGTGATCGCGGACCGTCGCAGCTCGTTCGATCATGTGGTCAACGCTACGTGCCGAGTGCCAGTGCCGCGGTAGCGGTGCCGAGTCCGAGTCGTACGGCGTCCCAGAGATCAACCTCAGTGTCGACGTCGCGTCGGAGACCTGGTGTTAAGCCGGGCTCGAGTGCGATCGCGCCCGACGCGGCGTGGGCTGCTCGCGACCGTGGGCCGAAGTGCGGATCGAGTTCGATGCCAGGAAGGGCCGTCAAGAGTGTGGTGCCGGTGCCCGCCGCGTCAGCGATGAATCCCCGCTCGACGGCGGCGGCAGCACGGACAGCGCGTGATAGTTCGTCAGATCGCACGGCGGGAAGGTCACCAGCAAGGGCTGCGATGGCAACCCCGGATCGGGTCAACCTCGCGTGAGCCGATCCGCGCTCGAAGGCCGCATTGAGCCCCGAGTCCGGCTCGTCGGCGATCCACGTGCAGCCGAGCTTCTCGACGGCATGTCGTACCACGGGGTCGCTGGTGACCACGATGACCTCCACGAGGTCCTGGCACCGCATCGCCATGTGGACGGTGTCGACCGCGAAGGCCAGTGCCAGGGCGGCTCTCTCGTTCGCCGGCCTGGCCGAGAATCGCGACTTGGCACGGGCGAGGTGCTTGACCGGGACGACCGCGACCCACTGGATCGATGACGAGCCCGGAGTTGTCACAGATCACATCCTCTCCCATCGCTGGTGTCGCACTGGACCGACGCGTCATACGGGGCGAGGATCGACCCACCCGCGTTCGATCTTCGAGTGCGTGGACGGCGACAGCGGGAGGGCGACGAGGTGACGAAGGTGGACAGCGGCAAGAGCATTGGCTGCTGGTACCTCCTGGCCGTGGTGCTCTTGCGACCGTGGCTGCTGCTGCTGACCCGTCGCGACTGGCGGGGCGCGGAGCACCTTCGGGCGGGGGTCAGGCCCGACGGCTCGCAGGAGGGCATCATCGTGTGCCCGAACCACATCTCCTGGTTTGATCCGCTCGAAAGTGCCCACTTTCTCTACGACAACGGCCGACCCCCTCGGTACCTGGGCAAAGAGGCCGTATTCCGGGTCCCGATTGTGGGGCGGATCATCCGAGGTGCCGGGCAGATCCCGGTCTACCGTCATAGCGCCGACGCGGCCACCTCGGTGCGCGACGCGATCACCGCTGTCGAACGTGGTGAATGCGTGGTGGTCTATCCAGAAGGAACCATCACGCGGGACCCAGGTCTCTGGCCCATGACCGGCAAGACCGGGGCCGCGCGCATCGCACTAGCGACAGGTGCACCGCTCCTGCCACTCGCGCTGTGGGGTGCCCAGGAGGTCATGGCCCCCTATCGCAAGCAGCTTCGCCTTGTGCCGCGAAAGGTGATGCACGTCCGGGTCGGTCCTCCCGTGGATCTCGACGATCTGCGCGGGCGCGAAGTCGACGAGGCGACCCTGCGACTGGCGACCGCGAGGCTGATGTCGGCCATCACCTCGTTACTCGAGGGGATCAGGGAGGAGACTGCTCCCGTGACGCGGTTCGACCTCACGGCTGATCGCGATCAGACAGACTTGGGCAACGACGATTCCGAAGGGACGCACACCTGATGCGCATCGCGGTCATGGGCACCGGCTCATGGGGCACGGCGTTCGCCATGGTGCTCGCCGACGCCGGGAACGAGGTCGTGCTCTGGGGGCGCGACGGCCGCATCGCGGAGGCCATCACGGCCACCCACGAGAATCCCGACTACCACCCCGGAGTTCTCCTCCCCAGGTCGGTGACGGCGACCGTCGATCCGGCGAGCGCGCTGCGCGGTGCCGAGGCGGTCGTCCTCGCCGTGCCCGCGCAGTCATTGCGTGGCAACCTCACCGAGTGGTCGGCCCACGTTCCCCGAGGGGCGAGCCTGGTCTCGCTCATCAAGGGGATCGAGGTCGGCACGAGTCTTCGCATGACCGAGGTGGCCCACCAGGTCACCGGTATCGAAGCTGCCCGCGTCGCCGCGGTGTCCGGTCCGAATCTCGCCGGTGAGATCGCCGAGCGTCAACCTGCGGCGACCACGGTGGCATGTCCGGATCCCGACTTGGCCCAGCTGCTGGCCGATGCCTGCACGACGCCGTACTTCAGGCCCTACTGGAGTACGGACGTGATCGGCACGGAGATCGGCGGCTCGGTCAAGAACGTGGTCGCGCTCGCGAACGGGATGGCGGTGGGTATGGGCTACGGCGAGAACGCGCAGTCAGCGTTGATCACCCGGGGCCTGGCTGAGATGACCCGACTCGGCATCGCGCTCGGCGCCTCGCCGCTGACCTTCCTCGGGCTCGCGGGCATCGGCGATCTCGTCGCCACCTGCCAGTCACCGCTGTCGAGGAATCGCTCCTTCGGTGAGCACCTCGGGCGCGGACTGACCATCGCGGAGGCCATCAAGGCCACGACCCGTACCAGTGAGGGTGTCAACAGCTGCCAGTCGATCCTTGATCTCGCAGTGACGCACGGTGTCGAGATGCCCATCACCGAGCAGGTGGTGGAGGTCGTGCATCACGGGCTGGAGCCCAAGCTCATGCTCGCGAACTTCATGAGCCGTACCACCAAGGCCGAGGCTGAGGTCACCTGAGTTCTCGCGACGCGCCCTAGGTAATCGAGTTGAGCGCACTGGACAGATCTGCCCACAGGTCTTCGACATCTTCGATCCCCACCGAGAGTCGGATCAGCGTCTCGGGGATGTCCACACTTTCCTGGGGCCAACGTCGACGCCGTTCCATCGTTGTCTCGACCCCGCCGAGGCTCGTGGCGTGAAGGATGAGAGCCGTTCTCCTGCAGACACTCTCGGCGTCGTCGGCATTTCCGGTCGTCTCGAACGACACGATGGTGCCGTACCCGGTCATCTGCCGGGAGGCCAGTGCGTACCCGGGGTCGCCCGGTAGGCCCGGATACCGCACTCGCGTGACACCGGGATGCGCCTGGAGTCTCGTGGCGAGTGTGATCGCACTCGCCTGAGACTGGCGAAGACGCAGCGCCAAGGTGCGGATACCCCGAAGGGCGAGCCAGGCCTCGAACGGGCCAGGGATTGCACCGATCAGAGTGCGAGCCCGATGCAGGGAGTCAAAGAGTGAATCGTCATTGGTGACGACGGCGCCTAGGAGCACATCGGAATGTCCCGACAGTGCCTTCGTGGCCGAATGCACGACGATGTCGACGCCGAACTCCAGGGGACGCTGCGCTAGCGGTGTCGCGAAGGTGTTGTCGCAGACGGTGGTCACGCCATGAGCGATGGCCGCCGCCGTAGCCGCCGCGATGTCGCATATCTCCAGTCCGGGATTGGTGGGCGTTTCCCACCACAACATCGCCGCACCCTCACATGCCCCGGCGACGGCCTCGGGGTCATCGATGGCTACCAGCCGCAGCACTATGCGGCCTGAGACGTCCAGATCGCGCAGTCGCGAGGCGGTGCCGGAATAGGAGTGGGACGGTGCCACGACCACGCCCCCGACCGGGACGAGGTCGAGCACCGCGGACACGGCACCCATGCCGCTCGCGAAGGTAAGCGCTCTGCCACCTTCGAGGTGGCCGATCGTCTCCTCGAGGGCCTCCCACGTGGGATTGGAGAATCGGGAGTAGCCCAGCGGCCCTCCCGCGTGGAAGGCCGAGGTGAGCACGATCGGCACATTGAGCGGCGCGTCAGGTGCCGCGTCGGGACGGCCGAGGGATACGACGAGGGTCGCAGGCGTCTGCTGCCTGGGTGAGGTGGGCACCCCTGGACGCTATCGGGCCGCGCGCGCGGTGCGGGGACACTCCCGACATAGGCTGGGCTGGTGGTCGAGCCAGCGCGAATCCGGGTAGCCGTTGTCTTCGGCGGAAGGTCCAGCGAGCATGCCATCTCCTGCGTGTCCGCGGGTTCTGTGCTGAGGGCTCTGGACCGCGAACGCTATGACGTCGTGGCCATCGGCGTTACCCGGGACGGCCGTTGGGTTCTGCAAGATGAGGATCCGGGCAGGTTGGGTATCGTCGAGGGCAAACTCCCCGAGGTAGACACGACTGGGCCGTCGATCGTCCTTGCCGGCGACCCGACCCGGGCGTGGATCGAGGTGTATCCGCGTGACGGCGCCAGTGGCGCGGCCCCCTCCACCACCGTCGGCGTCGACGTGGTCTTCCCTGTCCTGCACGGCCCCTACGGCGAGGACGGAACAATCCAGGGCCTGCTCGAGTTGGCTGGTCTGCCCTATGTGGGCTCCGGTGTTCTCGCCTCCGCTGCCGCGATGGACAAGGGCGTCATGAAGGCCCTGTTCGCCCACGCTGGCCTCGAGCAGGCACCGTACGTCGTGATTTCCGACCGCGACTGGCGAGGTGATCGTGCTGGGGTCCTCGAGAAGATCGCGCGGCTCGGCCTCCCCGTATTCGTCAAACCCGCTCGCGCCGGATCGAGTGTGGGCATCACCAAGGTCTGGAGCGCCTCACAGGTCGAGCGGGCGGTCGACTCTGCGCGGCTGCATGATCCGCGCGTCGTTGTCGAGGCCTCGGTCGAGCGGGTGCGCGAGATCGAGTGTGGCGTCCTGGTCGACGAGTCAGGTCAACCTCGGGCGAGTGTGTGTGCCGAGATCGTCCTGCGCGAGGGCCACGAGTTCTACGACTTCGTGGCCAAGTACCTCGAGGACGCCGCCGAGCTCGTCGTGCCAGCGGACCTGCCCGACGACCTCGCCGAACGCGTCCGCGAGCTCTCGCTGCTGGCTTTCGACGCCCTGGGCTGTGAGGGCCTGGCCCGGTGCGACTTCTTCCTCACCACGGATGGACGCATCCTCGTCAACGAGCTCAACACGATGCCTGGCTTCACCTCGATCTCGATGTTCCCGCGGGTCTGGGCCGAGAGCGGACTGGACTACCCGACCCTCGTCGACCGCCTGGTAGCCGACGCGGTCAGACACGGCTCGGGCCTGCGCTGAGCGCATTGGCGCGCGTTTCGGGCTCCCAGGTGACCGCTGACCGGTCGACCGCGCACCGAATGTCAGCTTATGTCGCGTGACTTGTTCGATGAGGTCGCGCAGCTGACATGTGCTGGTGCACCCTGGAATCCGCGATGCCATCGTGGACGCCAGGGGGGCCGTTGTGATTCCGCTCGACCGCACACGCAGGACCTCGACCGGCGAGGTCGCGTCGTCATTGCCTGACTCACGCCGCGACGAGGCTGTGCCCCCGCCGTTGCAGGTCGGGACCACCAACTCAGAGGTCGGCGCCGGGATGGCCGCGAGCGCCACACCCGAGACCATCGAGAAGCCGCCCACAGTGTCGCCGGGGTGGCGCAGGACCCCGGCGGGACTCAGACCCGTGCGCAGGGGACGTCAGGCGCGCTGGCTCATCCGCTGATCTCGGTCCGACTTCGCCGAGTCGCATGGGCGACGCTCAGGGCGAGGGGCTCGGCGATGGCGTGGTGGCGGCCGGCACCGTCAGTGTGACGGCGGGGGAGAGGTCGACGAGGGCGCCGGACTCGGGTGCGTCCTTGTCCGGCACGCTCACCTCGACGTTGAGTACGCGACCGACGGTGGTGAACCTGTAGCCGTGGGTGAGTTTCTCGGGGAGCCAGTCGATGCCGTCGACCGTGATCAACTCTGAGGTCGGCTTGAGTGCCTGCGGCGTGGACACACCGCATCGCAGGACTATTGCAGGGTCACCCCAGGCGCTGGTGAACGAACTGAGCGGATGCGTAGGTGTGGTGTTGTGGTGCAGCACCTCGTCGGGCAAGCGCCCCAACAGAGCCGCGCACGTGTAGGCCGCGACACCCGTGGGCTCGGGTTGGGGAATCGGCACCGACAGCCCGGACGAGCATCCCGTCACCAGCGCCGCACAGGCCACACTCCCTGCGGCAAGGGAAGCCAGGGGCCAGGCACCGCGCCACGGGGTTGCTCGGGACGTGCGTGGGATCATTCGTGCGCGCATGGGGGCCTCAGAGATGGACGACGGGGCACGTCAGGGTGCGCGTGATACCCGCGACGGCCTGGATCCGGGCCAGGACGAGCCGGCCGAGGCCGTCGACGCTGTCGGACTCGGCGCGCACGATGACGTCGTAGGGACCGGTGACATCCTCGGCGAGTAGCACGCCCTCGATCTGCACGATCTCGGCGGCGACGCTGGCGGCTTTGCCGACCTCGGTCTGGATGAGGATGTAGGCCTGGACAGCCACGGTCGTCCCCCTGGGAGCTTGGTGGTGCGATGAATTGGGGCTCGTCGGCGCTGGGGGTACGCACTGGTGCGAGGTCTTGCGCGACAACGAGAGACTACTGCCCTGGGCCGTGGGGCCCGACCACGGCATCCGGGCAGACTGTCCTGACGCGACCACCCCGACCACGGATCACATGAGGCGAAGATGACCAATCCCGGCTCGGTAGGTGCGCTCGGGGAGTTCGGCCTTGTGGCCGCTGTCGTCGGTCGGTTCCCGTCGACCCCCGATGTCCTTCTCGGGCCCGGCGACGACGCCGCGGTGGTGGCGGCGCCGGACTCCCGGGTCGCTGCCTCGATGGATCTTCTCGTCGAGGGACGCCACTTCCGTCGCGACTGGTCCTCGGCCGTGGACATCGGGCGCAAGGCAGCGGCGCAGAACCTTGCGGACATTGTCGCCATGGGAGCCCGCCCCACGGCACTGCTGGTGGGGCTCGCCATCCCGGCGGATCTGCCCGCCGCCTGGGCCACGGATCTGGCGGACGGACTCGCCCAGGAGTGTGCCCTCGTCGGCGCCACGGTGGTGGGGGGAGATGTGGTCGGCAGTGATCTCGTCGTCATCGCGGTGACTGCGCTGGGAGATCTTGAGGGCCGCGATCCCGTGACCCGTGCCGGTGCACGTCCGGGTGATGTGGTCGCGGTGGCGGGGAGGCTGGGGTGGGCGGCCGCCGGCTTGATGGTCCTTGGTCGTGGATTCCGATCACCTCGTGCGGTCGTCGATGCTCATCGTGTCCCGCATCCGCCGTATGCGGCCGGTCGGGCGGCGTCTCTGGCGGGGGCCACGTCGATGATTGATGTGTCGGATGGACTCGTCGCAGATGCGAGGCACATCGCGCAGGCCTCCGGGGTCGTGGTGGCGCTCGAGAGCGTTCGTCTCCTGCCCGACCAGCCGATCATTGACGCGGCTGCGGCGTTCAACATGGACCCGCTCGCGTGGGTGCTCACCGGAGGTGACGACCATGCGTTGCTCGCCACCTTCCCCGCCGAAGTGACTCTGCCAGAAGGCTTCACGATCGTGGGGCAGATCCTGAGCGGCGAGCCGGAAGTTCTCGTCGATGGCAGCCGACACGAGGGGTCGGGCGGGCACGACCACTTCGGCCACTAGTTCTCGTCGGCTACGTCCTCGGCGCCTCCACTTGGCGTCTCGGCTGTGCAGTGGCCGACCAGTGCTCAGGACTATCACGCGTCGGTGTCCCGGTTGCCCCACGAGATCGCAGGGCATGTGTCGCGGGGCAGCGCCGGTTCCTCGCTGGCTGGGCCTGCAATCATCCCCGTGACTGACTGGGCACGAGGCCAACCCTCGCGTGGGCAAGGACCGTGGCGCGTGTGATAGAGAACCGGGCCCATTGCACGATCCTGGTCGAACGTGCCCGCACGATCGCTGGCCCGGACGCGGTGGCCAAGGGAAAGTCCGCGTGAGACTTACACTCAATTCATGTCAAAGACGAGCATCCCCGGCAGCAACGCGGCCCCCATCGAGGCGTCACCCACCTACGGCGGAATGTCGCGCCGACAGCTGCTGGCCGGTATCGCCGCCGCATCCGCGGGAGCCGGAGTTCTCGGGCTGGGACTAGCACCCACGGCTCAGGCCGACCCCGCACCATTGGCGCCGTTCACGAAGCGAGGCCGGCTCTCCAAGCGACCGAACTTTCTCGTCATCATGATCGACGAGCAGCGACAGGCAGTGTCCTATGAGTCGGCCGAGCTCACAGCCTGGCGCGCGACCGCTCTGCCGGGACAGAACGCGCTCAAGAGCCATGGCATCGAGTTCACCAATCACCAGATCATGTCCGCGGCCTGCGCCCCGAGTCGCGCCTCGTTCTGGACCGGGCAGTACCCCTCGCTCCACGGGGTGAGTCAGACCACCGGAGCGGCGAAGAGCGCCCTTGAGAGCGACGTCTACTGGCTTCACCCACACACGGTGCCGACTATGGGCAACTACTTCCGCGCTGCGGGCTACGAGACCGTGTACCGCGGTAAGTGGCACGTCAGCGAGGCCGACCTGTTCATGCCCGGAACCAACTCGGCCATCCCCACGTATGACAGCAACGGCACGCCGGACGACGAGCTCGAACGCTTCTACGAGGACGCAAGGCAGCTCGACGCGTTCGGATTCGACGGATGGGTGGGGCCGGAACCGCACGGCTCGAGCCCGTTGAACAGCGGATCCTCTGGCCCCGGAGGACTCGGCCGCGACGAGACATATGCGCGCCTCAGCGTCGACTCACTGACCCGACTGCGGACATCGTGCAAGCCGTGGCTCCTGGTCACCTCGTTCGTCAACCCGCACGACATCACCCTCTGGGGAGCCTTCAGCCTGTTGAGTGGCAACTACTGGCTGCGGCAGCAGATCGCCGCGGCTGGGGTGCCGGTGCAGTTGTTCATGGAGTCGATGTGGAACGACCTCAAGAACGAGGACCTGAGCACCAAGCCCTCGGCTCAGGCCAGCTATCGCGGCACGTATTCCAAGGCGTTCCAGCCGATGGTCGACCTTGAGCAGTACGCCCATCTCTACTACGCCCTGCAGCAGATCGTCGACGGTAACGTCAACGAGGTGCTCTCCACTCTCATGGCCGACCGCGGGCAGTGGAGCAACACCGTCGTCATGTACGTGTCCGACCATGGCGAGCTGCTCGGCAGTCACGGTGGCCTTTACCAGAAGTGGCACCAGACCTACGACGAGGTGCTGCGCGTGCCGTGGGTCGTGCACAACCCGGTTCTGTTCCCACATGCCGTTACCTCATCCGCCCTCACCAGTCACGCAGATGTCCTTCCCACGATGCTGGGGCTTGCCGGCGTCAATGTCGCCGACCTTCAGCGGCGGCTGGCCAAGACGCATGACCAGGTGCAACCGCTCGTTGGCCGAGACCTGTCCGGGGCTCTCCTCGGCGAGAAGACACTGTCGTCGATCACCGGCCCGGTCTACTTCATGACCGAGGACGAGCCGACGAAGGGGGCGAACCAGACCACCATGTTGACTCAGCACTACGAGGCCGTGTCGCAGCCGAACCACATCGAGACCGTGATCGCCCGCCTGCCCACGGGCACGAGCGGGTCGATGGAGCAGTGGGAGTACTCGCGGTACTTCGACAACGACCAGTTCTGGTCGACCCCCGGCACGATGGATGTCACCACCACCCAGTCGGGATCGAGTATTCGGCCGGGGGAGAGTGTGGCGACCACGGTCGTGAAGCTTCACACAGCCACACCGGTCACGGTGCTGCCGCCGGCCGACGAGTTCGAGCTGTACAACATGACGCTCGACCCCACCGAGCTCGCGAACCTCGCGGGGCAGTCGGCCTATGCCTCGGTCGAGAGCTCCATGGTCGAGCTCCTCAGTCAGGAGCGGACCCGCAAGCGGCTGGTTCCCGTCCCGGTCCCGACGACATCGGGTTCGTCCTCGACCTCTTCGCCCCCACCGGCACAGGGTCCCGTGCCCGCCCGCCCCACCACCCTCGCCCAGCTCATCGCGCTCGAGGCGCTGGTCGACCCCAGCTGGGTCTGACGTCTCCGGAGGTAGGCGAAATGGCTGAGTTGGCGGCTGATCACCGCGGAGGTCGTGGCAGTTGGCCCTTACGGCTCATGTGGTTGGTCGTGGCGGGGGCATCGCTAGTGACGATTGCGGTGCTGCTGTATGTCAGTGGAGCGAGCCGGGCGGTGGGCGTTGTCTTGTTCGTCATTGGCGCGGCGAGTCTCGGCGCGGCCCTCGTGGTCAGGATTCGAGGACGGTGGCCGGGTCGGATGTGGTTCGTGTTCGTCGGGGCGCTGCTTGCGCTCATCGCGCTCTACGGCGTCGCGTTGTGGATCTATGCGTTGATCACCCCGGACACTTCGGTCTGATCGGGATTGGGCCAAGGCTGCTCGAGACGTTGCGGTTGCACACCTTGATGAGCTGTCACTGCGACGTGGATTTTCCGTGGCGCCTTGCCTAGGGGTGCTCCTGACGGCTCCTGCGTGTTTCTGGGCGGCCCAGCGGCGGCGATCTGGGGAGTGGCAGGTGGCACGGTGTGCCCACGAGGGGGGTGATGTCGTGTGTGCGGCTCCGACGGGTGTCCGGTGCTCGGATTCGGTTGTGCTGCAAGCGAATTCGGTGGGTGGGGGTCTTGACATGAATCGCACATGTGGTCTACTCTGGGTCTAGGTCCAGCCACCCCGACCCCGACCCCG
>WLRQ01000054.1 GCA_009697815.1 Actinomycetota bacterium | reverse complement strand
GATCTCGACAACCTCGTCCTGCTCTGCCACCAACACCACCAGAGCATGCACGAAGGCGGCTGGGCCGTGAGCCCCACACCCGCCCGCGACGGCGAACACATCCACCCCGGCCATCCGCAGTACTGGCAATTCACCCCACCGGCCCCGAGGCTCTGAATCCGCGCAGGCAAGAAGGGCCAACACGACCGCCGACCGGCCCATCCACTGCGACAGGTGCTCGAAGTGGGAAATGATCGCCATGGTCCTGAGCAGGGCACCCAGCGCGGCCAGGATCCATGCAAGTCGGGCCTCTGGCCCGCCACCACCGATCAAGATGAGATTGCTGATCGCGCTCAGCAGGAAACCCACGGCTGCCGTCACCAGGGTGAGGAACGAGGCGTGGAGCGTGCTGTCGTAGTCCCCATCGCCATAGGCCCCCGACGTACTCAGGCGCACGTAGGCCTCCACGCGCCTCCCCCTGCGGATCGCCACCAAACCGATGGTCGACGCGGCAAGGAGCGCTGCCGCACCCCACATGTCGTTGGCGTAGTGGGCCCAGAACTGCTCGCCCGTCCGGGCAGGATCGAATGCGAATGGCACATCGGCACAGGCCTGCGCAGCCGACCCGAGAATCCCTCACACCACAGCAGCCCGGCCCAGACGATTGGACAGGTGCTCTATGTGAGCGATGATCGCAATCGCGACCAGCACCCATCCGCCAGCGTGAAGAGCCCAACCGAAAGTGCTCCCATCTCCCGGTGAGATCAAGGTGCCGATCCCCACCGCCAGAATCCCCACAGCGCCACACGCCAAAGCGAAGAAGGATGCGTGAATCCTCGTCCGATCCACGTCACTCACGATCGCAGCACTTGCCATGGCTTGGCGCCCTTCAGTTGCGCCGCTTCAGCGCGGCGGACGAGAGCGACTCCATTGATGGGACTACATTCGTCAACCATGACCAACAACGAGATGGTCGCCGCGCCTCTCCCCCATGCCATCCCAACGATGCAGGATTGATCCATGACTAGCAAAGCAACAGCCCCGATCGCCTCCACCACGGTGCCGCCTCAGATCAGTTATGCGGTGTTGACGACAGCGGCGGCAGGGTTCTTCCTCTGGGCTCTTGGCTGGTTCATCCTCATCCCCGATCACCAGGCGCACGTCGGGTGGATCTTGGAGTTCGTCGGCCCCTTGTTGATCGCCATTGCGATCGTCATGTTCGTCGAAGGTCTCCGGACGCGCGTCGGCTTGGCACCGGTCATCCTGGCGACAATTGCAGCGCTGTCCGGGGGGGTGGCGACCTTCTTCTTCGCGATCAACCCGGCGAACCTTGAGACGAGCAACGGCGTTCGCTTCGGGTACGGAGGCACTGCAGGCGCACTACTCATCGGCAGCCTCACGCTCATGCTGGTGCACCGGCGCAAGGAGTCCCACCTCAAGGCACAACTTGATCACACATATCCCCTGTGCCCGGCGGGATGCCACTGTGCCCCTGTCATTCACGCCTCATTCGGTGTTGTGTCACTGGTGGCCTCGGGACTGCTGATCTGGGGTATCGGCTTCGCCGGTCATGTCGTCCAGCCTGAGGGCACCCGGTTCGCCTGGGTGCTCGCGGTCATCGGATCCGCACTTGTCACGACAGGGCTAGGAGCCCATTTCCAGCACCTGGGCAAGAGATTCGGACGTGCTGCGATCGTCATAGGAATCGCCAGCGGCGCGATCTGGTCGGTGGGCTACTTGCTCGAGGCGATCGATCCCTCTGCGGGGCCGCTCTCGTCCTGGTACACCTACCTCTTTCTGTGCTACGGGGTTGGCCACTTGCTCACAGCCCTCACGCTGGTCATGGTGGCGCGCCGGAAGTTCACCCTCGAGAGGTGATCGAGCGGGCTCAGCCGAAGTCGAGAACCAGTCGGCCGCGTGCGCCGCCGGCCTCGAGCCGGCGGTGCGCCTCGGCCGCGGCCTCGGCTGGGTAGACGTCCGCAACGCGCAGCGAGAGCACGCCGGCATCGGCAAGCGCAACAAGCGACGTGAGCAACGCCGTGTCCTGCGCCGAAGGAGGGGCGGACACCGGCATCACCTCAATGCCACGCAACGCAGGCCCGGCCCAGCCGCGCGATGACACGACCCGCCCGCCGTCGGACACGGCCCCGAGAACGAGCGCATCCTGAAGCGCCGCGTCCACCAGACCAGCCGCGCCCTGCGGAAGGACGGCGCGCACGTGGGCGGCGATGTCGACGCCACGAGCCACGATGACATGTGCGCCCAGATTGCGGACTAGGTCGACGTCCGCGGGAGAAGCGTCGGCCACCACCGTGAGTCCTTGTTGGACAGCAAGTTGTACAACGAACCCCCCATACGACCCTGCTGCGCCGGTCACGACGACGGTCTGACCAGGCTCGAGAGCCAGCATCTGCAAGGCGAGGTGAGCCGTGACGCCGTTCACGATCAAGGTCGATGCCTCGAAGGCAGACACATCCCTCGGGGCGCGAACAACCGAGGCGGCGGGCCGCACGATGAGATCGGCGTAAGAGCCCTTGTTCTGATGGATGGGAAGGACGAAGGCAACGACATCATCCCCCACCGCGAGCCGACCATCCGTCCCCGACCCGAGCGATTCAATGACCCCGGCCACGTCCCAGCCGGGCACATAAGGTGGCTCGACGCCCTCTTCGACAATGCGATGCGCCAGCGCACCAGAGCGAATCAGCGTGTCGCTCGGCGTGATGGCCGCTGCGTGTACCCGGATGCGTACCTCGCGCGGCCCCGGGGTGGGCTCCGAAATATCGAGTAGCCGGAGTACTTCTGGGCCGCCGTATTCGGTGAGTCCGATGGCCCGCATGGCATGAGCCTAATTCCGCTTCCGCTAGTGGACGGCGGAACACGCCAGTGCGCGGATGTTGACGTCCGCGCGATCCCTCAGAAGAAAGGGGAAAGGCAACCTTTCCGAACCGACGACGCCCTCAACCTAATGCGCATCCGTGCGCCGCCACGCATGAAGCCCCGATGCTGAGCCCTGTGCCCGGAGGAAGCCATCTCGCATATGTCCGGCGCGGAGGGCCCGCCGCCGTCGCCATCGAACCCCGGCTCGGTAGCGTAGCCAGAAGCGGCTCACCCACGGCCTAGCGTTCAGCCGTGTTGTCGTGGTCCGTCGCTTGCTCGCTTGTCGGTTGGTCAGCGAAGTCGGCCCTCACGACCCCACCCGACGCGGCCGGCCGCACCGGTGCTTGTGCCTGCCTGACGAACGGCCCTCCGGCACTACGCCCCGGCGACGTGTCGCTTGCAGGAGGTGAGTTCCTGTGGGCATCGGCGGCGGCCCCCGACGCACGTTTGCGCCGCGCGCCACGACGACCTGTGCCAAGCGCTGTGGGCTCGGCCGGCCCTGCGTAGCCGTACTGATAGCCGTACTGGTAGCCGTACGCCGAGGATCCCGACCCGGTGGGCACGAAGTTCAGCACGGTGCCCAGCAGTCGGGCGTTGACCGAGCCGAGCGCCTCGACCGCGCCCGCTGCTTGGAATCGCGTGGTACGGCCATGGCGCGCGACGAGGATCGCGCCGTCTGTCGCCCGGGCGAGTACGGCGGCGTCGGTCACGGGCAGCAGCGGCGCTGCGTCGAAGAGCACGACGTCGAACCGCCGGTGCAGTTCCTCGAGCAGCAGCAACATGTTGTGGGAGCCGAGCAGCTCGGACGGGTTCGGCGGGATCGGGCCTGACGGCAGCACGGCGATCAGCCCGCGATTCCATGAGACGAGGAGGTCATCGAGATCGTTCTGGCCCGCGAGCCAGTTGGTCAGACCGACAGCACTCTCGATACCGAGATAGTCGGCCATCCGCGGCCGGCGCAGGTCGGCTTCGACGAGGCAGACCCTCACTCCCGCTTGGCCCAGGGTGATCGCCAGGTTGCAGGCGGTCGTGCTCTTGCCCTCGCCCGGCACGGCGGAAGTGATCACAACGCTGCGCGGCGGGTTGTCGACATCGACGTACTGCAAGTTGGTGCGGATCATGCGGAATGCCTCGGACCGTCGCGATTTCGAGTCGAGCGCTGCGAGCGGAGCATCCGGGGCATCGGGGTCGAAGTTGATAAGCCCAAGCAGGGGAGCTTCGGTGGCGTCGCGAAGGTCGTCCGGGCTTCGTACCGACGTGTCGAGGCTCTCGCGCAGCAGAGCGAAGCCGATTCCGAGGAAGAGGCCGAGAAGCGCGCCGAGGGCCAGATTGAGCTTGATCCTGGGCGAGATCGGGCTCAGGGGGACAGACGCCGGGTCGACCACGCTGAGCTTCACAGGTGAGACGCCGCCGGAATTGGGGGTCTCCAGCAGTTCGACTGTCTTGCCGAACTGCACGGCCACCGCGTTGCAGATCCGGGCCGCGATCACTCCCGATGCGTCGGTGACGCTGATGTTGATGAGCACTGTGTCGAGGGGGCTGTCGGCGGAGACGCGCTTGGCGAGTTCGGTCGAGGTCATCGTCAGACCCAGTTCGGCGATGACTGGGTCGAGCACCCTCGGGCTGCCGACGATCTGGGTATAGGACTTCACCCGCTGGAGGGTGAACTGCGAGCCGGAGAGGATTTGGCCAGCACCGGAGTCCTGGCTCGTGATCGCGACGAATGTCTGGGTCTGCGCCTGGTAAACATTGGGGGCGAGAAGGGAAGCCCCGGTGGCGCCAAGGATCGCGAGCAGGGTGATCAGGGTGATCGACACCCACCGCTTGCGAAGCACGCGGACGAAATCCTGCAGTGTCACGAGAATCCCCTGGCCATTGACCCCCCGGTGGTCACTCAACGCGTCGAAATAAACGTGACAGCGAAGAACGGTGCTGATACCTGCGTATACGCCGCAGTGGACCCAGCATACCTCGCCATGTGGTCCTCAGAAGGACCTCAGGTGACGAAATCCTCGATGGGTCCCACGGTCAGCCGGCAGCGAGGCCCGCCATTTCGATCATCTGCGCCACCCTCTGATCAAGGGTGTGATCCCGTGCAGCGCGTGCCGCTACAGCGAGTCGGATCGCGTTCATGTCCTCGGGCGAATCCAGGCAGCGGCGGAGGAGGATCAACAGTTCTTCGTAGGTCCTATAGGCCAAGACTTCCGACCCATTCGCAAACAATTCGTCCAGCAGTGGCCTCCACTCAGCGACGACGACCGCTCCGGCCGCGGCCGCCTCGAACACCCTGCAGTTGACCGCGTCGAGCACGGCTGGATGAAGGGTGTTGAGGACGGCGGCTGACTCATGGAACACGCGGGATTTGTCCAAGCCGGTGACCCATTTGCCGGTGTGGAGTCGCTCTAGTTCGGGGCTCCTCGCCCACTCCGGGAGGGCACGTCCGTACAAAGTCAACGGAATCCCATCGCGGTGAAGTTGCCGGAGCAGCGCGATCCTTTCGGCCCGGTAGTTGCCGACCACCACGATCGTCCGCTGTTCGCCGGCAATCCCGACGGGCCGGTGTTGGCGCGGATCATGGCCTTCGGGGAGAAGGTGCACAGGGAGACGCAGTCCGTCGCGGACTTGCCTCACCAGCATGCGGTCTGTGAGGAATACAGCGTCATAGGGAGAGTCCAAGAACCGAGCCGGGCCGAGATTGGAAACGGCGTCCACATACCAAACGACGACACGACGGACCCGTCGCTTGAGTTCAGCGACCACCCATGGAAATAGTTGCGTTGCCGTTGACGTCGTGACGATAAGAAGGTCAAGATCCTGCGGTAGGTGATCGACAAGACGCTGCTGCATTCGTGCAGCCACCTGGGGGATCTTCAACCCGGCCGACGATGCGCGACTGCCCCATTTCGACGTTTGGCCTCCGCCCAACGAGCCAGCCTTGACTCCTTCATGCCCCAGGCGTGCAACAGATCGCAGCACATTGTCCTCAAGAGAATCCGCATAGACTGGACCCAAAACCCCCACACGCAACGGCATGGCGCTCGCTCCATCTTCTCGTCGATCTTGTGGAAGTCCGAAGCCCGGGACTCATGTTGTCTCTTGTGGCTCCCGCCTGTCATTTGCGGTCACCGAAGCCTGGTTCGCGCGAAGGCCAAGCAGGCCAATGGAACGTTTGCCCCGCGAAGCGTAGAGGGGTGCGTGAAATCGACGCAACCTTCGCAGCCGGTTGACCCAGTGTCGAATACGCAGGTTCGCGGGGCTCGGAGTTGAGACTGGCCTTGCGAGCGAGAAGCCCCCGGGCAGCCCACATTCAGGCTCCTTGCGCGAAGGGCGACTACGATTGGAACGGCAGAGCGGACTGAGCAATCGGCGCTCGATCGCCCCGCAGACGACGGGAGTGTACTTCGGCATGGGCGACGTGATCATCAGCGAGTGGCTCGGAGACACGGGTGGTGCCGAACAGGTCCTGATCACGGCCGCTGCCATTCTTCCTCGCACACCCATCCACGCATTTTCCGCCACACCCACCTGGCACTCGCGATACTCCGGTGGGCGATTGACCACAACCTTTGCTGGGCGACACACTCCCCCATCGGCCCGCAAGTTCCTTGCTCCCGCGATGCCCGCACTTTGGCGAGTGCCTAGAGTTAAGGCAAGGCGGGCCCTGATACTTCATCACGCCTTCGCAAGTTCGGCCGTCACCTCTCAGATTGACCTAGCTGTTGCCTACGTTCATTCACCTGCCCGGTACATCTGGGATCCGACACTTGACGCCCGCGGTTCGGGTCCCCTAGCCCGGATAGTCGCAGCCCCACTCAAGAAGATCGACCGGTTGGCGGCACAACGGCTGTCCCAGGTCGTGTGCAACAGCGAAGCAACGCGCGCGAGGATCGAAGCCCATTGGGAGGTCCCTGCGACGGTGATCTACCCTCCCGTGCGAACCGAACTATTCGGCCGACGTGCTCCCGAGACCTCGGTCGCCTCGTCAACACCGCATTTCTCGCAGGGCTACCTCCTCAGCTACGGAAGGTGGGTCGGCTACAAGCGCTTCGACCACGCCGTCAGGGTTGCCGCGTCGGCTGGTATCCCGCTAGTGGTGTGCGGGGGTGGCCCAGAAGGCGGTCGCCTCCGGGCCCTCGCTGCCCAATCCGGTCATGGGCGCTATGTCACTTTCCTCGACCAATTGCCGACTGCTGCGCTGGTCCGGCTCGTCCAGGGTGCTCGATGCCTACTCTTCCCGGGAGTCGAAGACTTCGGCATCGTCCCGCTAGAGGCGCAGGCCGCAGGCGTCCCGGTGATCGCCCTCGCGGCCGGAGGCGCGCTTGAGACGGTGACAGATGGGGCTACAGGGTTTCTCATCCCCACGCTAGAAGTCGCAGACTGGGTTGACGCCCTTGAGCGACTAGACGAGATCGACCCAGATGCCTGCAGGCTGAACGCAGCCCGATTCTCAGAGGCGAGATTCACCTCAGAAGCCTTTGACTGGCTCTCCGCCTGGGGCTTCGACACTGACCCCGCCATGTCAGCGGAGCTGACGGCATGAGCGCTCGTGACGTCGAGAGGCTCCATGTAGCCGGCCTCGGAGAAATTTCCACGCCGGGGGGCCTCAATTCTGTGGTGCTGAACCTCTCAGCAGCGCAACTGTCATTGGGGCTTGCAAGCGTCGTACTCGATTCTCCGGCCACGCGAGCCAAGGGTGAGTTGCGATTGGTCGGCCAGGGTCCTGCATCGCCGCCCGCCACCATGTCGGACGGCTGGGTGGCCGAATACCACTTCGCTCAGGGGTTCCGGGCACTTAGGCGACTGCTCCCACCGACCGAGCGAACGGTCTTCCACTTCCATGGCCCCTGGTTCTCGGAGGGACGCGCGATGGGGCAGAGCCGAGCACGTGTGGTTGGAAAGTGGCTCACGGAGGTTCTGACTTACAGGGCAATGCCCGTGCTGACGACGCACTCGGCAGCGTTTGCGGTCGTGCTCCACGAGTCATTTCGGGTGTCCACAGACCGGATCCATCTTGTCTATCCGGGTGTGGACTGCATCCAGTTCCAGCCGGGACCCTCAGAATCGGCGAGGCAGCGACTAGGACTGCCGGCAGGCGCGAGGTTGGTGGGGTCGCTTCGACGTCTCATTCCCCGAATGGGGTTGGATCTGGCAATCGAAGCGATAGCGAGTCGGCCAGACGACATCCTGGTTATTGCTGGCGACGGACCAGAGCGAGTGCCGCTGGCTGGCCTCGCCGCCAATATCGGAGTCAGCGATCGCGTTAAGTTCCTCGGGCGGTTGGACCAGGACCAAGTCCCGGACTTCTACCGTGCCATGGACATCGTCGTCGTTCCAAGCCGAAGCCTCGAAGGCTTTGGCCTCGTCGTGCTCGAGGCAATGGCTTGCGGCACGCCCGTGATCGCTGCACGGTCTGGTGGCCTCCCCGAGGCACTCGGCCCCTGGGCCGACACCATGAGCTTTCCCGTGGGGGATGTTCTCGCCCTGGCCTCGCTCTTGGCCGAGTCGGAGAACTCCGGACCCACTCGCACCGAGGTCAGGGCCCACGCAGAATCGATGTCGTGGTCGCGCACAGCCGCCGAAATGGAGGCGGTCATCGCCCACAAGTACTCTGTCTGAGCACACTGAGGACGATGGGGGAACCGGACGTCACGGGGGCCGATCTGACACGGCAACGCCATCTGCCGTGACAAGCCGTTCAACTGAGGGGGGGCGATGGCCGCGCTGCTGGTGCTAGTTGAAGGCATCCTCCTTGCGCTCCAGTGGGCCGCTGCTGGGCGCACCTCACAGCCGCTCGCGTCGATCTTTCGCAGCCAGGCCATCTTCTGGGGTCTGGCCTTCGTGGTCGTACCCACGGCCATGCTCCTGGTCACGCCTCCGGCCTCCTTCGGAGATGCATTCGTCGATGAGCGCATCGTGGCCATTGGATACGAAGCGGGCCTGACTACCGTCATGTGGATCGTCCTCGCCGGGCAGGCGACATTTACCGCTCTCACCTGGGCATACGTCCGATTTCGCGGGACCGCCGACATCGCGACCCCTCAGAACGTCACAGCCGCAGGCCTGTTCCTTGCGTTCCTCGTCGGCGTGGCCCTCAGGGCTTCCTGGCTTGCCGGAATAGACAGCGCACTCCTCGAGGCTCTACTCCCTCTCGGCACGGTGGTTTCCACGATCGTGCTCATCTACGAGCGGCAGGCAGGGTGGCCGTTCCGTTTCCTGCGCGTCGCGGTCGTGGTTGGGGAGATTGTCTGGAGTATCGAGTTCGCCAGCAAGACTCCAGTCATTGCAGTGGCAGTTGCACTGGTGATCCGGTTCTCTTGGAACGCCAACCATCGGCTCAAGTGGTGGAGAATCACAGCCCTGGGCGTTCTCTCCCTTGTCGGCTTCTTCGCCATCCAAACCGTCAAGACTGAAGTCTCCACTCGCATCGAGGTAGCAAAGGCTGCTGACACATACCCAGCCGTGGTGGGCCCGGCAATGCCGCTGTTGATCCGCTTCGATCTCGCACACGCGGTAGCCGATGTCGCGTTCCTCGCCCCAGGTAGTTGGATCGACGCACCCGAGTATCTGTCTAGGCTCTGGAGCGAAGTGGTTCCTCGCACCGTGGGGAGTGGAAAGGACGACCTCACCCCGGGTCAGAGGTGGGCGAGGGAAGTCCGCGCCCAAACGCTCGGACAGCCCAAGACCACCGTTGCACTGGCCGAGGGCCCGATCGCAGAAGGGTACGCGGTCGCCGGGCTCGTCGGCGTCATAACCCTTGTGAGCGCCGTCTTTACCGCCACCATCTTCACTGGCTTTCTGCTCAAGCGCCGATCTCCCTTCCTTCTAGCATGGGGTGCCTCGATCATTAGCCAACCCATTCTTTTCGAGCGCGGGATTCTGGGCCTTGCCGGAGGGCTGGTCCGAGGCTGTGAAATCGCCGCAGTGTTGTTGGTGATTTTCTGGCTAGCCCACTCGCTGACTCGGTCCCAGTCTGTGCACCGGGGAAGCCACGTAGAACGCACAAGCAGGGTCGCCGAGAGCGCAGGCGCCTGATGGCCAAGATCGCGGCGATTGCTGACTGGTGGTGGCCCGACACAGTGGGTGGAGCCGAGTTGACTGCTCGGCAAACTCTTAAGACTCTGGCCGATTCGGGGCACGAAGTCGTAGTCTTCACGCCGGGTCCAACTAGCAGCACTCTTGACGATTCTGTCAGGGTCGAACGAATCTTCTGTCGCACTCCTAGACAGACCTACCAAGCATCCGGAGCGGTCAAGAGCGCTGACCTGCTAGTGGCTTGGCTGGCACCGAGGCAGAGAAGCCCGTTGCTCGACGCGGTGGTGGAATTTGGGCCAGAGGTGATCGTGCTGCACAACGTCGCTCGCTTCGGACAGATTCCCGCCGCTCATCTCAAGGCGCGAATCCCGGATGCGAAGATCGTGCACGTCCACCATGATCTTTCGGACGCCTGCTGGCGTAGATCGATGTACAAGCGCGGCGAGACGTGCGCGTCGGTCTGCATCACATGTCGGCCGAAGGCCTACCTCCAGAGCAGGGCTCACGTCAGCGTCGACTCGTGCGTGGCGGTCTCCGAGTACGTGCGATCGACTCTCGTGGAAGCCAGAGTCATGAGGCCGGAACGCTCATCGGTCGGATATCCGCTTGGGGGCGAAGGTCCGCCAGCGGCTCCAACTCAGTCAGCAGCGGCTGACGATGCTGTAGATGCCTCGCTCCGAGTCGGCTTCATCGGGCGCATTCTCGATGTCAAAGGCCTTAACCGTCTCATCGAAGCCCTGGCTATCGCTCAGCAGGACGGAGTGGCCATCACTCTTGTGGTCGCTGGCGAGGGAGACCCCGCTTTAGTCGCCCGCTACGTGCGCCTGGCATCGGCCCTAGGGGTTCACATGTCGATGCTTGGACACCTAGCGGTCAGCGATTTTGCAGACTGCGTTGATGTCTGCGTCGTTCCCTCACAGTGGCCAGAGCCGTTCGGCCGTGTCCCCGTGGAACTCGCGATCCATGGAGTCCCCACAATCGTAACTCCTGTGGGTGGCCTCCCCGAGGCTGCGAGAATTGCGGGAGGTTTGTCGTGCGTGGCTTCTGGACGAGATTCGAAGGCATTGGCGGAAGCGATCCTCCGCTTCACCCGTCTGGGAAACCGACGCAACGCAATCGGCGATAACGAGATGAGCGAGGTTCCCCTCCTGACTGAAGTCCTTCTCCACGAGATTGGGCGACTCACCGAAGGCCTCGCCACACGCAACGAGAGCGGGCATTCGGCTCCTCTGGACGACTCGAGGCCGGAACGGACATGAAGGTAGACGAACCGGCGGGTAGTCCCGTCCCTGACGACGCACACAACGCAACCACAGGTGTGCGCCATGCATTTCACGTGGGCCGGTTCGCACTCCTCTCAGGATCCACCTACGCCCAGCTGGCCATTGCATTCATCACGCTTGCGGTGGTGGCCCGCACTCTTGGGCTTGCTGGCCTTGGCTTTGTCTCACTAGCCCTGGCAGGGAATCTCTACGGAACGGCATTGGTCGACTTCACACTAGGCACCGCCGTCGGAGCCGACGCGTTGAGACCACAGGGAGGGAGGGCGCTCAGAAGGAAGTTCATAGGGTTTCGATTCACAACGATGGCTTGCTTGTCAGCGCTACTCACCCCATGCGTCCTTCAGACTGGGTCTCTGGCACTGCGCATGGTGGCTCTAGGACTTCTGGCTGGAGGGCTCTATGGGCTGGGCGACGGGTGGCTCCTCCTAGCCGGCTCGCGAATGGGCTCCTACTCCGTCTCTGAGGTTTCAGGCAGACTCTTGTATTTCGGCGCCGCCCTCGCACTCGTGCGACCCGGGGCACCTGTAGAGACAGTCCCCATCGCCATGGGTTTGGGATCAATCACGACCGTCGCTCTCTCCTATTTTCTCTCCCGTGGAATCCGATCCCAACTAGAGCCGGGCAGCAGTCATTCCATGCGCGCGCTCGCCCGGCTAGGTGGACCCATGCTCGTGGCTCGGCTCATGGCATACGCGTATGGACAAGGTGCCCCTGTGGTCTTCGCGTCGTTTGTGTCGCCGGTGCAGTTGGGTCTTTACGCCGCCAGCGACCGCATCGTGCGCGGGCTGCAATCACTGCTTTATCCGCTGGCGACCAGCATGTACCCGAGGTTCGTCGAGGCGCGATGGGGTACGAGAGAGCACCTAAGAAAGGCAGTCACCCAGGGGACACGGGCCTCGATCGCAGTGGCGCTGGCCCTTCTAGCGTGCACGCTACTGCTGGCTCCGATCGGAATGCAGATTCTCTATGGCCAGGGGTTTGGCGACGGCGTCCCCGTCCTCCGCACCGAGGCTGCACTCTTAGTCTTCTTCGCGGCCTCAAACCTGCTAGTCGCCAACGTCCTTGTGGTCCACCACGACTCCCGAGGGGTCCTGTTGGTCAGCCTCGTTGGACTCTGCGGCCTGGCTGTCGGTCTGCTCGCTCTCAGGATCGCCCCAAATGCCGAGACGATCGCCTTCACTGTCGTTGGGGTTGAGGCTTGCGCGCTCCTCGCGGCTCTCGGGCGATACGCCCGACTTCTCAGGCGCAGGGGCTCGCAGCCTTCTTCTCCACTCGACTCGGTTACCGGTTTCGTGTAGCGCTCCCAGATGGTCATGTTGCGGTATCCCCGCAATCACGTGCACCTGTGCTCCCAGGCTCGCCAGATGCCGGGCCATTGCCGTCGTATACGGCGCATTCCCCGTGGTTTCAGGGGCGTAGTGCATCCCGACGATGCACACGGACCTACCTGAGAAGGTCACTGCGGCCGACCGTCGTGGAGGTGCATAACCGCCATCGTTCACCACGCGCGAGCGACCTCAAAACCCCCGTGAAGGATCGTGCACGCGAAGGCCCCCACCGCGCCTTCCTCGAGCGCCCGGGAAGATCCCCATATGACATCACTTAAGATGGTATTCCTACGTGTCGACTTGGATAGCAGCGCCCAGTCGGAAGGGGTAATCCACGATCAATGACAGCCAATGACGTTGACGGCCGGCAGACGCGCCCACCCGCCTCGCACCCGGGTCCACAGGGCACCCTGGTCAGGCTCGCGATCATGATCGACATCACGGCGATCGCTGGGGCACTCGCCGTAGCTTTCTGGATCCGACTCCTAGCCAATGATGATGACTTCTTCCTCAATCTCCACTACGCGGTGATCGCTCTGGCATTCATGGCCGCATGGCTAGGTGCGCTCGGCCTGAGTGGTGCTTACAGCAGTCGATTCCTCGGCGCAGGTTGGGAGGAGTTCAGACGCATCATCGTCGCGTCCTTCGTAGCCTTCGGGGCCATGTCCATGGGGTCATACCTCCTCGCGGCTCAGATCTCCCGAGTCCTCGTCCTCGTCACCCTGCCAGTAGGTCTCGGCACGCTGATCGTTGGACGGGCGACACTCCGACGATGGATCTACGGCCGGCGCAGCCGAGGAGCCTTCCTGTCCCGAACTCTCGTGATCGGCCAGCCCGGCCCTGCCGAGGCTCTCGCGAGCCGCCTGCGCGCGGACTCGCTCGCAGGCTTCGACGTCGTCGACACGGCTGACGGGCCGAGCTCGGGCTCGGGCAGCGTGGGCCCTTGGCTCGACGAACTCGATCGTGTGATCGCAGAGCGCCAGATCCGTTCTGTCGCCCTCACCCAGGGCGGCCACATCACGAACGACCTCGTTCGCCAGCTGGCCTGGAGGCTCCACGAGTCGAGAGTTGAACTGCTCGTCGCGCCAAACGTTGGGGATATCGCTGGTCCCCGAGTCTCGATCCGGCCCGGAGGCGGGATCCCGCTCCTGCGACTCGATGAACCCCAACTCACCGGACCCAAGCGATTCGCCAAACGCGCAATGGACATCGTGGCCTCGCTCATCCTGCTCGTGGTCCTTGGGCCACTGATGCTGCTGGTCGGCGTGGTCGTCGCTCTCACCAGCAGCGGGCCCGCCCTCTTCCGTCAGACACGGGTGGGTATGCGCGGTGAGCTCTTCACCGTCCTGAAGTTCCGGACCATGCGTCTAGGTTCTGAGCTCGCGCAGGCGGCGGTGTGGGAAGCAGCCAAGGCGGACGGCCTGGCGAACAAGTCGCGGCACGACCCTCGGGTCACAGGGATCGGTCGAGTGTTGCGCCGGTGGTCCCTCGACGAACTCCCGCAACTGGTCAACGTTCTCATGGGAAAAATGTCGCTCGTCGGCCCTCGCCCTCTCCAGGAGATCGAGGTCAGCTCGATGCTCAAGCACCAGGAGCGTCGCCACCTCACCCGACCGGGCCTGACCGGCCTGTGGCAAATCAGTGGCCGAAACGAGACCGCGTGGGAAGATCGAATGCGCCTGGATCTCCATTACGTGGAGATCTGGTCCCCCTCGCTCGATCTCGCCATCGTCATGAAGACGATCAAGATCGTCCTCACCGGCCATGGCGCCTACTAATCGTCAGCGGCATCGAGTGAGTGCGGCCTGTCGCGGGAGGGTGAGCACGTGACCGCGCCGACGGAGCGACGTGGTCACGGCCGCCACGTCGCCATCGGCGTGGTTGTCGCCCTTCTGCTCATTCTCCTTCCCCTGGGTTGGCTCGGCCCCCGCTCGTCACAGGCGGCCAGTGCTGCTGGCTCGCTCGCCGTCACCGCCGATCTCCTGCGCGCCGATGCGTCCCGGGGAGATATCGCTGCGGTGGCGCGCGGGATCACCACACTCAAGTCCCAGGCGTCCTTGCTCCACGAGCTCACCGGCGACCCCCTGTGGGCGGTAGCCACCCACCTCCCGGTCGTGGGGGCACGAGCGAGCGCAGCCCGCGAGATCGGATCGATCGCCGATCGCCTTGCCACCGCGGCAGCACCGCTCGCAGATCTGCTGCCGCGCTTGGACAACAGGGCCCTTGCCGCTGCAGGTGGCCGCCTCGACGTCGCCGCCATCGCCGCGCTGGGCCCGGTGCTCACGACCCTCGCCACGAGCATGGCTCAGGCCGCTCACGACATCGAGGCGATCAATCGGGACGGTCTCAGCGGCGGGCAGGTCGGGCAACTCGCCTCGCTGCGCAACGCCCTGGTCGACGCCAAGGAACCGCTGAGCGCAACGGCGGCAGTCCTGCCGATGATCGCGCACCTGCTCGGATCCGATGGCGCACGCACGTGGTTCGTCGCCCTGCAGAACCTCGCCGAGGCACGCGGCAACGGCGGCATCGTGGGCGCATATGCCCTGTTGCACACGGACTCCGGAAAGGTCACCCTAGTCGAGGCAGCATCGCGCAAGAAGCTTGACGCAGGGCCCAGGATCCCCGACGGCAACCTCCCTCAGGAATTCAGGGAGTTGTGGGGCGGTGACGCCACGTTGTGGGCCGACATGAACCTGAGCCCGCACTTTCCCTACTCCGCGCAACTGATCCTCAATGGTTGGGCGGCTCGCGGTGGCGCTCCCCTCGACGGCGTCGTGGCAATCGACCAGAACCTCGTTGCCGCCCTGCTGTCAGGCACCGGTCCGGTCACCGTGCGCGGCATCAGTGTCGACGCCGCCTCCGCAGTGCAGTTCCTGACGAGAGACGTCTATGCCCGCTTCCCGGTCGTCGCCGACAAGGACGCAGTGGTTGTCGAGTTCGTTCAGGCGGTGTTCATGCGCCTCGCAGCCGGACAGGTATCGCTCGCACCCCTGCTGAAGGCGCTGCGCGCCAACGACTCCCAGGGCCATTTCATGCTGTGGTCGGCCCGCGGCGACGAGCAAATGAGGATCGAGCAGTACTCGGTTGCCGGCGTCCTGCCCGACACTCCGGGGCCCTTCGCAATGGCCGTGATCAATAACGGTGCCGGCAACAAACTCGACGCCTACACCGAGGTCACCCTTGACTACCGACAGGGCCAATGCGCGGCCCCCGTCCGCACAAGTCAGATTCACGTCACCGTGCACAACTCCGCCCCCGCGTCGGGCCTGCCCGCCTACGTCCAAGGCCGGCTCGACCTGCCGCAGGAACTTCAGGCGACAGCGCCCCAGGGGTCGAACAAGGTACTGCTCAGTGTCTATGGCACTGCCGGATCCACTAACGGGCTAACCACGGTCGACGGCGAGGAGATCGGCGTCCCCGTGGGCCTCGAACGCGGCCACCCGGTGTGGCGCGTCGACCTCGTGCTCCTGCCAGGGCAGACCCGCACGGTCGACATCGAGATGATCGAGAGCGTCGACCCTGCCACTGCGGCGACAGTCGGGGTGCAGCCGATGGCCATCCCACAGGTCGTTCACCTGAGCCCCTGTACCAGGCCCTAGCGGAACCCGGTCAGAGAACCTTCGTCGTCGTAGCTGCGGTGACTGTGCCCTTGGTGGCGGTCACGGTGTACGTGCCCGTCTTGGTGAGCACGACGGCAACCGTCCCTGCACCCGAGCCATTGGTGGTGACGGTCTTGCTCACGAGCACGCCGGATTTGATCAGCGTCACAGCGACCTGGCTGTTCGCCGGGAACCCACTGACCGTGACGTTGAAACTCACTCCGTGGGTCACCGTGGCCGGAGCGCGCACCGCAGGCGGGATGGTGACGATGACGTTGGTAAAGGCACTCGCCGTCGTGGAACAACTAGCCGTGGCAGCCAAGAGAGGATAGGTACCCGCACTTGAGGGAGCGGTCAGGGTGGCGACGGCCTTCCCGGAGTCGCTCTTCACGGTGACCGAATTGCTGCCGAGGGAGAATTTGACCTTGCAGCCGGACTTCACCTTCAGAGCCGTGGCCGTGAGGCGTGCGCCGACGGCGACCGAAGAGGGACTCGCGGAGACGGTCATACTCTGGCCCGGAGGGTACGCCGCCGGCTTGTTGGCATCACCCGCTGCCAGGCCCGGCGTGACGGGAGCACTGGCGCTGGGGCCCGAGGAACTGGGGGGAGTGGCCGGGGCCTGACCTGGTGCATCGGGGAGCGCTCCACCGACGAAGGCCACGAGTGCGGCACTGGCGCCCACAACGACCACAACGACGATCGGCCACTTCAACATACCCACCAGAGTAGCCGCATTCACTGCAAATGGGCCATACCACTTGTAAGCGACCTTGCGGAACGGAGCACCCGCGTTTCCACATGCTCGCCACAGGCTCTTTTCCGGCGACGCCGGGGGCTGGGCGCTGAGCACTAAAGTCTTGCCGTGACGTCTGCGAATACCCTCCGTCCGGTGCGGATCCTGGTGGTCTGCACAGCCAACATCTGCCGCTCCCCTGCGATGGAGATGCTCCTACAGGACTCTCTCTCTCGAGCCGGGCTACCCCCGGATGAGGTCGACGTCGCGAGCTCGGGTGTAGACGCCCTCGAGGGATCAGCCCGCTGCGCGCGCTCGCGCCTGCTCGCCGACGCCCACGCGGAGGCGCAAGACAATGAAGCCCTGTGGACCTCACCCTCCCGTCTGCTGCGGGTCGAGCAGATCGCCAGCGCCGACCTAGTACTGACCGCGGCACGCATCCACCGGGGCGCGGTCGCACGACTGCTGCCCACCGCACGGGGCCGCACCTTCACCCTCCTTCAGGCCGCACGCGCGGCGGACATGATCGTGGCGAACGGCCTACCTGAGGTCGTGCCCTTACCGCAGGCCGACGACCCGCGAGGTCGCCTGCGCTGGCTGGTGGCCGAACTGGACGCAGCCCGTGGCCCTGTCCAGAACCCTGACGATGACGACGTGCCTGATCCCCATCTGACCGGCGACGCCGAGCACGAGCCGGCCATGGCGCTCATGGCATCAGCGATCGAAAGACTCGGCATTCTGGTCACCACTGTGCTCGGCCACCCCTGAGGACGACAGCGGGTTTCTCGTCCCACGCGATCAATCTGCCGATCCACGGCGCGGAGGGCGCGTTGCATCGGACCGATCACCGCCTCGTCAATGTGTGGATCAGTCAGGCGCACCTTCACCCGCAGGAGGGGCCACTGACCGTCGTGAGCTCGCTGACCCCGTTCGGATGACTCCTTCGCACGGTGCACCGTCCACACTCGTCGAATGTAGTCAGTCAACAGCGTCCATATTCCAGGCTTTCTTGGGCATGGCGGTGCCCGTCTCGCGAGACCTCGCTCCTCCCCCGTGAAGTCGGCCGAACACCCAACGGAGCCGTGACATGTCGGAGATCAGGCGGACACTGCCGACAAGATCTTTTACTCGGAGCCGAGAAGTTCAATCTGGGAGTGGCCATGACGACGCAGGCTCGCGAAGCGGCACTCGACGGGGCGATGCGCGATATCCAAGAGCGCGCTGGACAATTCGGCGAGGCGAGGGATTCGCGCAAGCCGCAACGAGTATCTTCCGCGAACACGCCCGCGCGGTGATTGCCGCCTTCCTCGTGGCCTTCCCTCGCGAGTCTTAGTCGCTCAGCGACAACGACGACCGCCCCACCCCCGCTGCCGAGCCGCCCGCTCCAAGATGCGGCGTATATCGGGGTGGGATGTGATCTGGGAAGGCATCGCGGATCACGGGGTGCCCCCTTGGCATCACGTCCGCTGACGGCATCACGCAGCCCTCTAGGATGAGGTCGTTGTGGCCCGGCGGACTTTTCTCCGACATATTCGCCGTGCCCCCGGGCCGTTAGCTCAATCGGCAGAGCAGCGGACTTTTAATCCGCGGGTTGTGGGTTCGAGTCCCACACGGCCCACCCCGTTTGAGCAGCGAAAACGCTGGTCACAGGCCTGCAGTTCGGGAACGACGCCAGCGGAATCCCAACGGCGCGGTCGGCCACGGCGAGCCGCCTTGGCTGGGCGTCGCTAGGAGTAGCGGTGCGGGGCGAGCGGCCCGAGCCTGCCGCAGCCAGAATGCGCCGGAGCCATCCCGTCCGAGCGGCACGAACGTCACCCGATAGCACTCATCGCATTCCTCGGGAACTGGCAGATCGAGTTCCGTCTTTGGAGCTACCGAACCGTAGCCAACGAGACTTCTCGCTTCAGCCTCGAAGAGGCGATACACCAGATCGGCAACGGTTCGGTATTGAGCCGCTATCTCAAGCACGTCCAGCCCGCAGGGTCGACCCCACGCTTGATCGCCGCGTTCTCCGCGGGGAGTCCGAAGGAGTCCCAGCCAATGGGGTGGAGGACGTTGTACCCGTGCTGCACCCAGTAGCGCGCCAGGACATCGCCCATCGCGTACGCCTCGGCATG
>WLRQ01000053.1 GCA_009697815.1 Actinomycetota bacterium | reverse complement strand
GAGCCCTCACTCTGTGATCTTGTCTCAGGCTTGCTGGGGTGGCGCAGCGTCGCCAGGAATCATGAACGGTGACGGCGGGGGCGGGGTACTAGGAGCAGCCTGTTCCACTGGCGCGGGGGGTGGCGCCGAGGTGTCAGTTCCCCGGTGCTCAAGCTCCTTGAGGGCGCCCTCGTGGTAGTGCCGCAGCCGAGTGCGGTACTCGCGCTCGAAGGCGCGAAGCTCCTCGACCCGTCGCTCGAGTGCGGCACGATCGGCCTGGCCGGCAAGCTCAAGGTCCACGATCTTGGACTTGGCATCGGCGATCAGGATCTCAGCCTCGATCCGAGCCTTGTACTTGTGCTCCTCCGCCGTCTTCTCGGCGAGCGCCAGGATCGCAATAGCCTGCGCGTTGTAGTCGGTCGTCGGTACTGGTGTGGGCGTGGGCGCCTGCGACGCTGCGGGTGGTGCGGCGGGCGCGGGTGGCGTGGCGGCCCAAGAGCCGGCACCAGCGGCCATGCGGCCCTTCAATTCGGCGTTCTCACGGCCCATCGCGCCGATCTCGAGTTCGACCTGGTCGAGGAAGGCATCGACCTCGTCCATCTCATAGCCCTTGCGCTTCGCGGTCGAGAACTGCTTGTTGCGAACGTCCTCGGGAGTCAAGGCCATCGGATTCACCTCGGTGTGCGGGGAGAGATCGGGCGGGGGACGCGCTCAGGAAAACTTAGAACCGGCTGACGATAGAGATCAGAATCTGAACCAGGATGAATAGTACGAGAAAGGCGAGGTCGAGTGAGACACCGCCAAGACGCAGTGGCGGGATGACGCGGCGGAGCAACCGGATCGGAGGATCGGTGAGGCTGAAGACACCTTCAACGATCACGAGCACGAAGCCACGAGGCCGCCACTGCCGAGCGAACATGAAGACGTAGTCCAACACGATTCTCGCGATCAGCACGAGAACGTAGATCTGCAGCACGCTCGCGACTGCCCTACCAGGTGTCACGACGGTGTCAACCTCACATCGGGGAATGGCTCAGGTGGTCGGCAGCCCCAGGGGATGCCGGATGGATCCGGGTGGATCCGGGTAACTCAACTCTGATTGAAGAAGCCGTCCTGGGCAAGCCTGCGGGCCTCAGCGGCGACGTCGACATTGGTGGGCGAGAGCAGGAACACCTTGTTGGTGACCCGCTCGATCGTGCCCCGACATCCGAAGACGAGCCCTGCAGCGAAGTCGACGAGTCGCTTGGCGTCGACGTCATCCATGTCGGTGAGGTTCATGATGACGGGGATTCCCTCACGGAACTCCTCACCGATTCGGCGTGCGTCGTTGTAAGTCCGCGGGTGCAGGGTGGTGATTCGGTAGAAGTCGCTCACACCCGGTGCATCCTCGTATGGAGCCTCGAGTGCCGGGCTCAGCGACGAATCGGGGGTACTCATCCGGGGAGGTCGCACCGGGGCTTCCATAGTGCGGGTCGCACCACGTTCGGGGCGCACCTCACGAACCGAGGCGTAGCGAGGCTCCTCACGAACCGAGGGGTAGCGGGGCTCCTCACGCCGCACCGCGGGCTCGTAGTACTCGTTGTGCTCGGTGTAGTCGTATGCCTCGTCCTCGACCAGTCCCAGATAGACCGCCATCTTGCGCATCGCGCCCATACCTGCTCCTCGTCCGATCTGTGCTGGTTCCGACCTGCGCCGGCCCGGAACTGATTCGACCCGGGCCCGGCCATCGAAACGCTACCTGAGTAACGCGCGCCCACCGAGCACCGCGCTCCCCACGCGCACGTGTGTCGCGCCCGACGCGACGGCCTCCTCGAGGTCCCCCGACATCCCAGCCGAGATCGCCCACGGGCCAGGACCGTGCCCTCTCACGGTGGCCGCGAGACTCACAAGGCGATCGAAGGCCAGCCGCGGTGCACCATCGAGGGGGGCCACCGCCATCACCCCTGCGAGTCGGAGGGATTCGGCCGCGAGTACGAGCTCGGCCAGCGCAGCCACCTCGGCGGGAATCACTCCCCCGCGACCTGGCTGCGGCGGATCGGCGAGATCGACCTGCAGGAGGACGTCGACGCGACGCCCCAGCGCAGTAGCGGCGTGATCGAGCGCGGGCACGAGTTCGGCGCGGTCCACAGATTCCACGACGTCGGCGTAGCTTGCCACTGACCGGGCCTTGTTGCGCTGGAGCTGACCGATGAAATGCCACCTCAACCCGAGATCTGCACAAGCCTCGTGCTTGGGACGGGCCTCCTGATCGCGGTTCTCGGCGACATCGGTTATCCCCAGCGTGGCCAGGAGGCGGACGTCGGTCGCCGGCCATGTCTTAGTGACCACGACCAAGGTGATCTCGGCCGGATCGCGGCCGACGGCCCTCGCTGCCGACTCGATACGCGCACGTACGTCCTCGAGGTTGGCGGCCAGTTCCTCGAGCCTGGAACCGGTCATGACAACACCGTCACGGGCAGGAGGGTGATGACTCCTCCGTGTCGACCCGTGAGGCCGTCACGACGGAATGAGTAGAGGTTCGCCGACTCCGAGGTGCATCCGGCATGCAGACTCGAGGCAACCCCGAGGCCCCGAAGCCGTTCGACGACAGCAGCTCGCAGATCGAGTCCCGGTCGGCCCTCGGACGCAACGGCAACCGCCGCGGGAGCCTCGGCCACGACGAGGTCGAAGCGGTCACGGGGCACGTCGTAGCACTGTCCGCAGATCGCGGGGCCCACGACCGCGCGCGTGCGGCGGGGCTCGGCCCCGAGATCGACCATGGCGGCAATCGTCGTGCCCACGACATCGGAGAGGACCCCTCGCCACCCCGCGTGGACCACCGCGATCACGCCGGCCTCACTGTCGCCGAGGAGGACGGGCACGCAGTCGGCGGCAACAACGAGCAAGGCACTTCCCGTGACAGTCGTGACGAGGGCATCGACCCGGGGAACGGGTTCGGCACTGATCCCGAGCACATGTCCCACGTCGTTGCCGTGCACCGGCGCCATCGACACGACGTGCGCAACCTCGACCCCTACCGCTGCCGCTAGCGCAGCGCGATTAGCTTTCACGTGCTCGGGTTCATCCCCGACGTGGTCGGCGAGGTTGGAGCTCTCGTACGGTGCCCCACTCATTCCGCCGTCGCGGTCGGAGAACGCCCAACGCACGCGCGGGCCGAGCTCACCGGTGACGATCGCCATACCCCCACCCTCTCAGGTGGGGGCTCGGACCGCCCCGAGTCGACCTACTTGAGGAAGTCCGGGACGTCGAGCTCGTCGTCGCCCGCATCGTCGAACACGATCCGGCGCTGCTCACGCTTGGGCTCCTGTGCCCACGTGACGGGGATCGAGGGAGCCTCACCGGGCTCGGCCGTGGCCAGCGCGGTGTCGACGGCAAGCGGGGTCTCGTCCACGTCACTAGTGGTGACCGGCTTGAGAGCCGATCTGCGGGTGGACGGTAGACCTCCGTCGAAGCCCGCGGCGATGACGGTCACACGGACCTCGTCACCGAGGGTGTCGTCGATGACCGCTCCGAAGATGATGTTGGCCTCGGGGTGCGCCGCGTCGGCCACGAGACGGGCGGCCTCGTTGATCTCGAACAGGCCGAGGTCCGAGCCGCCGGAGATCGACAGCAGCACTCCGTGAGCACCGTCGATACTGGCCTCGAGCAGCGAACTGGAAATTGCGTTCTGTGCCGCTGCGATCGCACGGTCATCGCCACGGGCGGATCCGATGCCCATCAGTGCACTGCCCGCGCCGGCCATGATGCTCTTGACGTCGGCGAAGTCGAGGTTGATCAAACCGGGGGTCGTGATGAGATCGGTGATCCCGCTGACACCCTGAAGAAGAACCTGATCGGCCTGCCGGAAGGCGTCCAGCATGGAGATGTTGCGGTCGGACAGAGCTAGCAAACGATCGTTGGGGATGACGATGAGGGTGTCGACCTCAGCCCGCAAGGCGTCGACACCGGTGTCGGCCTGCACACTGCGTCGCTTGCCCTCGAACCCGAAGGGTCGGGTGACGACCCCAATCGTGAGCGCCCCAAGTTGGCGTGCGATGCGGGCCACGACCGGGGCGCCACCCGTGCCGGTGCCACCGCCTTCGCCCGCAGTGACGAAGACCATGTCCGAACCCCGCAGGACCTCCTCGATGTCCTCCTGGTGGTCCTCCGCGGCGCGGCGACCCACCTCGGGATCGGCGCCGGCACCCAGACCACGGGTGAGCTCGCGGCCGATATCGAGCTTGACGTCGGCGTCGCTCATCAGCAGTGCCTGCGCATCGGTGTTGACGGCGATGAACTCGACCCCCTTGAGGCCGACCTCGATCATCCGGTTCACGGCGTTGACACCACCGCCGCCGATGCCGACAACCTTGATCACCGCGAGGTAGTTCTGGGGAGCCGCCACGGCCCTGCCTTCCGCTCGTCACATACCAGGTGGGCGTTAACTCTCACCGTCAAGTAGAGACGTAGAGTTATGTCAACCTGTGGTCGTGAGAGAACGTACGTGCACTCACCCCTGCGGCGCAAGATGGCGTGCGAAGAATTCGCAAGCGGCAGGTCAGCCCAGTCGCGTGGCGCGCGTCGTCGGCAGGTCTGGAGCGCTGACGTCATAGAAGCCCGCAGGCACCTTAAGGAGGGCGGTCAGCACCGACGCTTTGTGGTCTGAGTCGTCGGCACTTCCCCACTGGACATCGACACCACTTCTGAGCGCAAGCACGACGTCGTCATATGTCCGCGCCGTGACCGTCGTGACAGTAGCTCGCAGAGTCGACGGCAGTGCAGCGACGACGGCCAACGCCGAAGATAGTGCCGACGCGGATGAGGCCACCACCACTGGCACTCCACGAGGCGCGACGGTGACCGCACCAAAGCGCGCACCCGTCCGGTCAAGGTAGGTAAAGCCGACACTGGTGCGCGCGACGGCGAGCGGCTTGCGTTCGGTGACCACGATCACGAGAACATCGGGCCACCCCCGCCGGATCTCGACCGAGGCCACTTGCGGGATCGACCCGACCCGTCGGGTGATGCCCGGCACATCCACTCGGGCTAGTTGCTGGGCCACAGGTACCGCGGCCGCGTTGCGCACCTCATTCGTCGAAATGGTGACCGCACCCAGAACCCGAACCTCGCGAACGCTCAGCACCGTGGAGAACCAGACCGCCCACGCCCCACCTGCCGCAAGAGCGGCGACGAGACCCCATGCGATGAGGCGCCTGGTTCGCTTGGCTCGACCCGCGGACCCGAAGCGCCCCCCGGAGTCCAGAACGGTCATGACAATGAGCCTTCTCGCGCGCGGAGAAGGTCGAGCACCTCTGTGCCGATCATCGCGATATCGCCCGCGCCGAGAGTCATGACCACATCACCCGTTCGCGCCCGGGACACCAACTGGTCCGCGACGCGGCTCCAGGACGGCTCGAAGACAACGTGGTCGGCAGGCAGGGGAACGTGAGCCGCCATGGCCACGCCTGAGGCACCGGGGATCGGGTCCTCCCCCGGGGCGAACACCTCGAGGACAACGACCTCGTCCGCGAGACCGAGAGCCTCACCGAACTCGCGGACGAACAAGGCGGTGCGGTAGTAGTGATGCGCTTGGAAGGCGACGACGATCCGTCCGTCGCCAACAATCTCGCGCATCGCGTTGAGGGTCGCGGCAATCTCGGTGGGGTGGTGCGCATAGTCGTCATAGACCCGCACGCCGTCAGCCTTGCCCTTGAAGTCGAAGCGGCGACGCGTGCCGCTGAACGCCTCAAGGCCCTCGCGCAGATCTGCCGCTGAATGCCCAAGGCCAATGCCCGTGACAAGTGCGGCCGTGGCGTTGAGGACATTGTGACGACCCGGCACGGCTAGCTCGGTGGCGCCGAGACGCACCCCGTGGTCGAGGACGTCGAAGATCCAGCCGTTCTCGCCTGCCTTCAGCAGAACCACGCGGTAGTCGGCCGACTCGCTCACCCCATAGGTGCGCACGTCGACGCCGACGGCGCGAGCAGCGACCGCGAGTCGGGCACCACCGTCATCGTCAGCACACACGGTGATGAATCCACCGCGATCGCGGATCCCCACTGCGAATGCAAGGAAGGCGGCTTCGATGGCCTCGAATGTGCCCCAGTAGTCGAGGTGATCCGGCTCGACGTTCGTCACGATCCCTGCGTGCGCCGGCAGTGCGAGGAAAGCGCCATCACTCTCGTCAGCCTCGGCGACGAAGTCGGGGCCACTGCCGTGATGGGCATTGCTGCCGCTCTCGTTGAGCTCACTGCCAATAGCGAATGAGGGATCGGCACCGCAGTTCTGAAGGGCGACCGTGAGCATCGAGGTTGTGGTGGTCTTGCCGTGGGTGCCCGCAACGGCGATACCGCGCAAGCCCGACATCAGCGCGGCGAGCGCCTCCGCGCGACCCATCAACCGGAGACCGCTTGTGACCGCGGCCGCGAGCTCGGGGTTGTTCGGCTTGATCGCCGTCGAGGAAATCACGGTGTCGACATCGCGGACGTTCGCGGCATCGTGCCCGACACTCACGTCGACTCCGAGGGCCCGCAACGCCGTGAGCCGACGGGAGTCCTTGGCGTCACTGCCACTCACCACGACGCCCCGGGCGACGAGAATACGTGCGATCCCAGACATCCCCGCGCCGCCGATCCCCACGACGTGCACACGTCCAAGGGCCTCGAGGTCGACGGGCTGGTCGGGCTCGACTGGCGTGGTTGTCACGGGTTTCCTCCTGCGGTCTGGGAACGTTGTTCGCCCGTGCCTTGAGATGCGGCGGCTTGAATCACCAGGGCCCTGAGTCTCTCGTCGGCGTCACGCTGACCATGGGATGCCGCCGCGAATTCCATCTGGCGTCGTTGGTCAAAATCGAGAAGGAGCGGTGCCAGAACCGAGAGGATCCGCTGGCCATCGAGTGCAGCGTCCTCAAGAAGGAGCCCTCCTCCCGCCGCGACGACGGGCAGTGCGTTGAGTCGCTGCTCCCCGTTGCCGATCGGCAGCGGGACGTAGACCGCGGGCAGCCCCACGGCAGCGAGTTCGGCGCACGTCATCGCCCCCGAACGGCAGAGCGCGACGTCGGCTGCCGCGTAGGCGAGATCCATCCGGTCGATGTAGGGCAGCGCGACGTAGGGAGCCGGGCCCACATGGCCACTCGGCCGCTGATCGCCGTTCCGGTGCCCCGCTGCGTGCAGCACCTGGATGCCCTGAGCGGTGAGCCCGGGCGCTGCCTCGACCACGGCGGAGTTCAGTCGTCGGGCACCCTGCGACCCTCCGAACACGAGCAGTGTCGGGCGGTCGGGATCGAGACCGAAGAAGGCCCGCGCCTGGTCCCGAGATGCTGCGCGGTCAAGCGAGGCGACCGCTGCACGGATGGGCATGCCGATATGTCGGGCTCCCGCTATTGCCTCCGGAACAGCGCACGCCACGTAGGACGTGAAACGCGATCCGACCCGGTTGGCGAGCCCTGGCCGGGCATTGGCTTCATGGACGACGATCGGGACCCGTCCACGGGCCCCGAGATAGGCAGGTAGCGAGACATAGCCGCCAAACCCCACCACAACATCAGCGCGCGTAGCGTCGAGGATCTCGCGGACCTCGGCGATCGATCGACGCACACGCAGCGGGAGTCGCACGAGATCGAGGTTCGGCCGTCGCGGCATGACGGTCGCCGTGATCAGCCGCAGGTCATAACCTCGCTCAGGCACGAGCCGGGTCTCGAGACCGCGATCGGTGCCAAGCGCCGTGATCGAGATGTTCGGATCGTGTCGGCGCATGCAGTCCGCGAGATTGAGCGCAGGCTCTATGTGCCCCGCGGTTCCCCCGCCGGCGATCACCACGTGCATGGAGATCACCGAGCCCGGACGGTCACGGGAGGACGCGACGATCGTCGGGCATCCGCGCGTGCGAACGACATGAGCATGCCGAGCGCGACGAGGGTGGGGATCAACGACGAACCGCCGTAGGACACGAGCGGGAGAGGCACTCCAGTGATCGGGATCAACTGGAGGACTGCGCCGATGTTGAGTGTGGCTTGGGTCAGCAACCAGGCGACCACGACGGCGGAGGCCGTGCGGATGAAGGGGTCTGACGTCGTACGGGCAAGGCGGAGCCCGGCGATCCCGATGGCGGCGAAGAGTGCGAGCACCAGAAGTGATCCGATGATCCCGAGCTCCTCGCCAAGTACGGCGTAGATGAAGTCCGTGTGTGCCTCGGGAAGCCAGTCCCACTTCTCACGGCTGGCACCGATGCCGACTCCGAACCATCCCCCGGCTGCCATGGCGCTCTGCCCATGCAGAACTTGCCACCCCGCGCCCAACGCATCACTCGAAGGGTCGAGCCAGGAGCTGAACCGGGCGAGTCGATAACTGTGACCGACGCTCAGGATTGCGACCCCGCCCAACACCACCGCACCCCCCAGCGCGAATAGACGCAGCGGGGCGCCATTGACGTAGAGGATCGCGGCCATCATCGGAACGAGGATCAGCGCGGTGCCGACATCCCCTTCAAGCACCACAAGGCCGATGATCGCCGCCACGACGGGAACGAGCGGGATGAGCATGTGCTTCCACGTCGTGAGAAGCCCCTGCTTACGCGCGAGCAGATCGGCGGACCAGACGACGACCGCGAGCTTTGCCACCTCACTCGGCTGGAACCGGAACGGTCCGGCAACCTCGATCCAGTTGCGCTGGCCGTGGACGTCGCGTCCGATCACAAGCACAAGCAGGAGGGTCACGAACGCAAATACCAGCAGGACGTAGGCCATCCGCCTGTAGAACGTCACTGACAGGCGTGAGGCGACGACCATGGCCACTACACCGATCGTGGCGAACAACAACTGACGAAGCCACAGGGTGTACGCCGAGCCGAAGGACTGAAAACTGGCGACGGTGGAGGCTGAAAGCACCTCGGCCAGTCCGAGCACGAGTAACAGCAGTGTTGCGGCGAGGATGACGTGGTAGGTGGCCAGCGGATGTTCTGCCCGGGCCCGACCGCTCGAGACGACCCGTCGCACGACGTCCTGGCTCACCCGGCCACCAGGCGAGCGACCGACGCGGCGAACTCGTCTCCGCGGTGGGCGTAGTCGGTGAACATGTCCCACGATGCGCAGCCTGGAGCGAGGAGCACGGTATCGCCCGGCTTCGCCATCGCGGCAGCGGCGCTGACGACGGCGTCCATACATCCAGTGTCGGTGCGCGTGACCTCGACAACGGGGACCTCGGGCGCGTGTCGCACGAGGGCCTCACGGATTCGGTCTCGATCAGCGCCGAGGAGCACCACCCCCCGCAAGCGCCCGCGCGTGCGCTCGACGAGATCGTCGAACTGCTGCCCCTTGGCAAGCCCGCCCGCGATCCACACCACCGATTCATAAGCCAGAAGGGAGGTTTGGGCCGCATGGCCGTTCGTGGCCTTGGAATCGTCGACCCAGCGGATACCACCCACATCGGCGACCTCGGCGATGCGGTGCCCCGCTGGCTCAAACGTGCGAAGGCCTTCACGCACGGCCTCGGCCGACACCCCGAATGCGCGCGCGAGTGCTGCAGCGGCAAGGGCGTTTCCCACGTTGTGCGGCGCGAATGGACGCACGTCGCGGATGGACGCGAGCTCCTGCGCATTCTCTCCGCGGTTCTCCACGAATGCGCGATCGACAAGGAGGTCGTCGACCACGCCGAACATCGAGCGACTCGGGATACCCAAGGTGATTCCGATCGCCCGGCACCCCTCGACGACGTCGGCCTCGGCCACCATGCGCTCGGTCTCTGGGTCGGCGTCGTTGTAGATCGCCGCAACCTGGGTGTTGCGGTAGATGCGCGCCTTCGCTTCACGATAGGCCTCGAACGAACCGAAGAGGTCGACGTGGTCAGGGGCGAGGTTGAGGCAGACCGACGCGAGCGGACTCGCCGAGAACAGGAAGGGAAGCTGGGGTGCCCCCACCTCAACCGCCAGTACGTCGAAGCCCACGGGGTCCATCACTGCGTCGACGAGTGACACCCCGATATTGCCCACCGCTGCCGTGCGAAGACCAGCGGCTCGAAGGATCGAGGCAAGCATCAGCGTGGTCGTGGTCTTGCCATTGGTGCCGCTCACTGTCAGCCACGGTGCCGCGTCGGCGCCCCGAAGCCGCCAGGCAAGCTCGAGCTCACCCCAAATGGGAATACCGCGGTCCAGCGCCGCCCTAATCACCGGTGCCACGGGAGGAAGGCCGGGCGAGACGATGAGCACATCAACCGACTCCGGGAGGGACTCGCCATCCCCGAGCCTGATCGTCGCGCCGAGAATCTCAAGGACCGTGGCCCGCTCACGTTGGCGCTCACCGTCGGCGCCATCGATCACTGTGACCGCTGCGCCGAGAGACAGCAGGGCATCCGCCGCCGCAAATCCTGCGACCCCCACTCCCGCCACGACTGCGTGCACCCTCGACCAGTCCGAGTCTCGCGCGTAGCCGGAGACGTCGAGAACCGTCACTGCCGGACCCACTCGGCGTAGAAGAACCCGAGCCCGAGTGCGACCAGAAGTCCCTGGATGATCCAGAACCGGACGACGATCTGTATCTCCTGCCATCCGAGCATCTCGAAATGATGATGCAGCGGAGCCATGCGGAACATGCGCTTGCCCGTGAGTTTGTAGCTGCCCACTTGCCCGATGACGGAGAGGGTGATGATCAGGAAGAGGCCGGCGAGGAGCGGGAGGAGCAGTTGAGTGCGCGACATGATCGCCAGCGCCGCGATGGCCCCGCCCAGAGCCAGCGATCCCGTGTCTCCCATGAAGATGCTGGCGGGCGCGGTATTCCACCACAGGAAGCCGAAGCAGGCCGCGGCGGCTGCGGCCGCGAAGATTGCGAGATCGAGTGGGTCGCGGACGTCATAACAGTTCGCAACCTCTCCGAAGGCGCAGTTCTGCCCGTACTGCCACACCGACACCAATGTGTAGGCGCCGAGGGTCATCACCGAAGCACCTGCCGCGAGGCCATCGAGTCCGTCGGTCAAGTTCACCGAATTCGTGGTGGCGGTGATCAGGAACCATACCCAGAGCACGAACAGCACGGTGGGCAGAACCAGGCCGGTGTTGCGCACCAGCGAAATCGCGTGCGAGGCGGGCGTGCGGCCGTCCGCGTCGGGGAAGTGGACCGCGAAATAGGCAAACGACAGCGCGACCACGGCCTGGCCCAGCAGTTTGGTGCGGGCGCGGACCCCGGTGCTGCGCTGCTTGAAAATCTTCAAGTAGTCATCGGCCATACCCACACAGCCCAGGCCCACGGTGAGATAGATCGCGAGCAGTCCCGACACGCTCGGCGCTCGCCACGCCGCGAGGTGGGCGCCGAAGTATCCGACGAGTAAGCCGGCGAGGATCGCGAGCCCGCCCATCGATGGGGTTCCTCGCTTCCCCTCGTGCTCGGGGTAGAGCTCACCCTCGGTGGAGACTCGGATGGCCTGGGAGTAGCCATGGCGTCGCAGGAATCTGATCAGGAGCGGGGTCCCCAGGAGGGAGACGAACAGCCCGAGCCCCGCGGCGATCAGGACGAGTCTCATGCGCCCACCCCAGGAGAGAGCGACTCGACCAGCGACATCGCCACGCGCTCGAGTCCCGCCGCACGTGAGGCCTTGACCAACACGACGTCACCGCTCGAGAGCTCCTCGCGAAGCAGGGCCAGCGCCGCGTCGACGTCGGGCACGATCGTGGCCCGCAAGCCCGCCGCACCCCGGGCCAGGGCGGCAGCAGGCACACCCGCCGCGTCCGTTCCGACGATGACGAGTCGGTCGATGCCGAGCCGCACCGCTGTCCTCCCAATGTCCTCGTGCTCGGCCTGTGAGGCCTCGCCCAGTTCACGCATCTCGCCAAGCACGGCCACCGTCCGGCGCAGCGGGTGCGAGGGGGTTGGTCCGGACATCGCGACGAGTGCCTGCAACGCCGCCCGGACGGACTCCGGATTCGCGTTGTAGGCGTCATTGACCACCGTGACACCTGATGGGGTCTCGGTGACCTCCATCCGCCAACGACTCGCCGGACGAGATCTCGAGAGGGCGGTCGCGACGGTACCGAAGTCAATCCCGAGAGTGAGCGCCACAGCGGCCGCGGCCAGTGCGTTGAGCACATGGTGAGCACCGTGGAGACCCAATGTGACAGGCGCGACATTCCCCCCGGCACGGAGGGTGAACGAGGGTCGTCCGAGTTCATCGAGGACGATCGATTCCGCGCGGATATCCGCCTCGGCCGTCACGCCGAAGGTCACGACGCGGGCCTGGGTGCGTCCACGCATGCCAACGACAAGTGCGTCGTCGGCGTTGAGTACAGCCACGCCACCCATCGCCGAGTCCGGGAGCCCCTCGACGAGCTCACCCTTGGACTGTGCGGTGATCTCTCTGGACCCGAACTCTCCCACGTGCGCCGAACCAACATTGAGCACCACGCCGATGCGCGGTGGTGCCACAGTCATCAGGTAACGAATGTGTCCCGGCCCGCGGGAACCCATCTCGCACACAAGAACGCGGGTGTCGCGGTCGACCTCGAGCGCGGTGATGGGCACACCAATCTCGTTGTTGAAGGAGCCTCGAGGGGACACGGTGGGGCCGTAAGACGTCAGCACTTGTGCGAGCAGGTCCTTCACGCTGGTCTTGCCAGAGGACCCTGTGACGGCGACGACCACGACATCCTCGAGCCGGTCCAGGACAGCGCGCGCGAGCAGACCCAGCGCAACAACGGTGTCCGCGACAACGATGCACGGAACCTCGAGCGGTTGTGATGCCAGGACGGCCACAGCACCCGATGCCACCGCCGAGGCAGCGAAGTCATGGGCGTCGTGAACGGACCCGACGACGGCCACGAAAAGGTCGCCCTCTGCAACGGCACGGGAGTCAGTGCGGACCGCACCGGTGACGACGTCGTCGGGGCGCGCGCCGCCCCCGAGTGAGGCCTCGACCGCGTCGGCGATCTCGCCCAGCGTGAGCGGGATCACGTCAGGCCCTCATCTAACTCCGACGAGCCCAACGCCTGCGCGAGCACGACCCTGTCATCGAACGGGGTGAGGAAGCCCTCGATCTCCTGGCCGAGCTCGTGACCCTTACCCAGGACGAGAACGACATCCCCCCGATCAGCACCCCCGACCGCCTGCATGATCGCCGCACGCCGGTCACCGACCTCGGACACGTTCGCGCCCTCGACCCGACGCGCGCCCTCGAGCACTGCTGCGCGGATAGCGGCCGCATCCTCCGAGCGCGGGTTGTCGTCGGTGACGATCACTCGATCGGCGCCGCGAGCCGCCACCTCGCCCATGAGCGGCCGCTTCACCTGGTCGCGATCACCGCCTGCACCGAGGACGACCACGACCTTGCCGCGCGTGCCGCCGCGTGCAGCGAGAATGACCCGTTCGATGGCGTCCGGAGTATGCGCGTAGTCGACCAGCGCGAGTAACCCTCGGTGCGGATCAGGGTCGAGGACACGTTCCATCCGACCGGGAACACCCTCGCACGAAGCGATTCCGTCCGCCGCAACCAGCGGATCCACGCCCACGTCGACGAGCAACGCAAGGGCTCCGAGCCCGTTCGCGACGTTGAAGGTGCCGGGCATCCGCACCTCGAGCGGGACGTCGACGCCACCAGGGCCGAGCGCGCGTGCGACGGAGCCGCCCGGTACCTCGACGATTCCGTCAACCGTCCAGTGCGCATCCTCCGACGAGACGGCGTAGGTGGCCACCTCGAGTCCGGAGCGCTCGGCGAGCGCGACGAGATTGCGCCCCCAGGAGTCATCGACACACACCACGGCCCGCGACGAGTGGGCCAGCGTGAACAACGTCGACTTGGCCTCGAAGTAGTCATCCATACCGTCATGGAAGTCGAGGTGATCCTGGGTGAGGTTGGTGAACCCGACCAGATCGAAGTGCACCCCATCGACGCGTCCGAGGCGCAGCGCGTGGCTTGAGACCTCCATGGTCACTGCCGTGACACCACGTTCGACCATCACGGCAAGGAGTGCGTGCACCTGCGTTGCCTCCGGCGTCGTGCGCACGGCTTCAACGACTTCCTCACCGATTCGGACACCGACGGTGCCGATCACCCCGGTGAGGTACCCCGCGGCGCGCAGGCCCGCGTCGACCAGATAGCTGGTGGTGGTCTTCCCATTGGTGCCGGTGATCCCGATGACGAGGAGTTCTTGGGAAGGATCGCCGTAGATGAACGACGCGACCGCGCCCAGAACCGCCCGCGGATCCGTCACGACGAGGGCGGGAACACCTGCCGCGCGGGCACTGTCCTGACCGTTCGCATCAGTGAGCACAGCCACCGCACCGCGGCCGACCGCCTCGGCGATGAACTCCGCGCCATGCCGACGGAAGCCGGGAAGGGCGGCATAAAGGTCGCCCGGAAGAACCGACCGCGAGTCGTGGGCAACCCCGGTGACTGGTCGGTCGGGATATGACGACACGGCACCCGCAGTCGCCGCGCCGGCGATGCCGGCGATCTGGGCGAGCGACTGCGGCCTGGGGGTCGGTCGGGGGCCTGCGGACACGGTCGGACCCTATCCGGCCATCACCAGGTGACCGGGATGCGCGGACGCATGACACCGGTCGGGGGGATGCGCAACTGCTGGAGCGCGTAGGTCATGACGGTCTTGAATACCGGCCCAGCAAGCACTCCACCGAAGTGCCCGTTGCGCGGGTTCTGAAGGAAGACGGCCACGACGAGAGTTGGCTTGTCTGCCGGGGCCAGACCGATGAAGGAGGCGGTGTAGCCCAGGTAGCAGCCACAGGTGTCGTCGATCCGGTCCGCCGTGCCCGTCTTGCCTGCAACGCGGTAACCGGGAATCGCAGCCATGGGCGCCGTGCCGTCCTCGGACACGACCGACTCGAGCATCTCGCGCACGGTGCGCGCGGTAGCCGGGCTCACGACCCGGACCGATGTGGGCGCAGCAGCAGGCTCGAATATGCCCTCAGGCGTCGTGAATCCCGCCACGAGCGAGGGCTCGACCCGCACGCCATTGTTGGCGATCGTGGCATACACCGAGGCAGCCTGCACCGCATTGAGGGAGAGCCCCTGACCGAAGGCCAGCGTGCCGAACGTGGTGGGTGACCACTCTCGCGGCGCCGGAACGAAGCCACTGCTCTCTCCGGGGAATTGCAGGCCCGTCGGGGATCCGATACCGAATTTCGTCAGATAGCCGTAGAGAGTCCGGCCCCCAATGCGCTCGGCGGCCATGATCGTTCCAATATTGCTCGACTTGGCGAGCACTCCATTGAGAGTGAGGTGGAGTGTTGGGTGCTTATTGTGGTCGTGCCACACCTTCGCGGGCGTAACGTAGACAGGCGGGATCGTGAGTTTGGTGAGCGGAGTCGCCTTCTTCTCCTCGATCACCGCGGCCATGGTCATGACCTTGCTGGTCGACCCCGGCTCGAAGACGTCCGAGAGTGCTCGATTGCCGATGTCCGACGCGATGGCTCCCGCGGGTTGGTTCGGGTCGAACGTGGGGACGGTGGCCAGCGCGTAGATCTGCCCTGTCGCCGCGTTCATCACCACGACCGTCCCACTGTCGGCGTTCGCGGCGGCGACCTGCTTGGCGATCGCGTTCTCCGCGACCCACTGGATATCACGATCGATCGTGAGCCTGATCCCGGTGCCAGGAATCGGGTCGGTGCCTGAGGAGACCGTGGTGGGGATCTCGGTGCCGCGCGCGGAGCTCTCGAAGATCTGCGAACCGGCAGTGCCCGCGAGTTCCTTCTCGAAGGCGTATTCGAGCCCGTCCCCGCCCGTGCCATCGGCGTGGACGTAGCCGACGACGTTTGCGGCAACCGAACCTGCGGGGTAGATCCGCGTCGTCGTGGCCTCGCTGAACACGCCCGCAAGCTTGAGATCGGACACCTTCGCCCACAGCGCGGGCGTGATGTTCTTGGCCAAGTAAACGAATCGCCGGGTGCCCGTCAATCTCTCGCGGTAGGCGGTGGCGTCACCACCGAGCACGCGGGCGAGCGAGCGTGCTTCGGCCGCCGCATCGATGACAAGTGTCTGGTCGACGGTGACATTCCTCGCCGCGACCGTCGTGGCCAGCGAGATCCCGTTGATGTCGGTGATGTCGCCGCGCACGGCCGGAAGCTCGACAGTGCGCATGCGGTCCTTGGCCGCAGAAGCGGCGAGCGCGGGCCCCTGGACGGCCTGAAGATCGATGACGCGGCCAGCCGCAATCGTGACGATCACGAGTAGGCCCAACTGCCATACCCGGAGCCGTCGCACATGATCACCCCGACGAAGGGTTCGAGGCGCGGAGGGACGCCCGGGCCCTTGGCCACGCGGCCCGACCGCGGGCTGCCTCGGCGGCGCAAGCAGTGTCACGGACGTGAGCCCGTCGTCGAACCTGGCCCGTCGAGTGTGGCGCCGTCAGCCGACGCGACCGTGGCGCGTTGAGATGTGCTGGGCGCCAATGCTTTCGACGGTGTGGGGATCCCGAGGATTGCGCCGTCAGCGATACGGAGGAACACCGGCGCCGACGCGGGCACCATGCCGAGCAGCTCGGCCCGGGCTTGAAGAGCCTCAGGAGACTCGGCGAGTGCGACCTCCTGGACCAAGTACTGCTCCTGGAGGGCGAGGGCGTGCTGCCCGCGTGTGAGCCCATTGACCTCGAAAGCGCCCGAGGCGAGCGAGGTATTGAGCGCCAGGAGCATGACCATCCCGCCGAGCAGGAGCGCGAGGACCATGACGCTGAACACGCCCCGTCTCGCGACGGTGGGACGGGGAGGAGGGAGCTCACGCAGACTCGCCCTGCGGCGCGGCGCGGGGCGGGGCGATGTCGGTTGGCCCAGTGGGCGCGACACGGCGGCGCGAGCAGCGGTACTCACGCCGCCTCCCGCATGCGCTCGGCGGCGCGAAGCCGGACCGACGCCGCCCGTGGGTTCTCGGCAATCTCGGACTCGGTCGCGTTCTCGGCACCACGGGTGATCAGCCGGAACTCCGGCTCGTGTCCGGCAGGTACGAAGGGTAGATCGACGGGAACATCGCTCGTGGCCCGCAATGTCAAGGCACGCTTGGAGATCCGGTCCTCGAGCGATTGGTAGGCCATCACCACAATGCGCCCCCCGACGTTGAGCGCATCGATCGCGGCGGGCAGTGCTCGGGTGAGTACGTCGAGCTCAGCGTTCACCTCGATGCGCAACGCCTGGAAGGTGCGCTTGGCAGGGTTTCCACCGGTTCGTCGTGCCGCGGCCGGGATGGAATCCCTGATGAGGTCAACGAGGCGGGCACTGGTGGTGAAGGGCTCCTTGGCACGTTCTCGGATCACATTGGCGGCAATCCTGCTGGCGAACCGCTCTTCGCCGTACTGGCGGAGCACCCGTGCGAGGTCCTTGGCTGCGTAGGTGTTGAGCACATCCGCCGCCGTCATGCCGGTACTCGGATCCATGCGCATATCCAGCGGGGCGTCCTGCGAGTACGCGAAGCCTCGCTCAGTCTGATCGAGCTGCATGGAGGAGACCCCGAGGTCGAAGAGCACTCCATCGATTCGAGTCCGGCCCAGGTCTCCGAGCACTTGGGGTAGCTCGTCGTATACGGCGTGGACGAGTTCGGTCCTCGCCGAGTACGCCGAGAGCCGCCCAGCCGAGCGCGCCAGTGCGTCGCGGTCGCGGTCGAGCCCAATCAGTGCGACCTGAGGGAATCGTTGGAGAAGGCCTTCGCTGTGGCCGCCCAGTCCGAGGGTGGCATCGACCACCACCGCGCCCGGACGCTCGAGCGCGGGCGCGAGCAGATTCAGACAACGATCCAGCAGCACGGGAACGTGGCTGGCGCGGCTGATCGAACCAGGCTCCGGCGCAGATGTGCCCCGCGGAGTGCTCTCGCACTTCGGGTTCACATCCATGGCTACGGAGCCTCCTTGCCCAACTGGGCGCTCGAGATGGTGGTGCGGGGTCGTGCCGGGAATTGCGGTGGTGCCGGTTTCGTGGGACCAGGTCCCCCGCTCGTCGGCTTTCGCTCCGCCTGGCACCGGGGAAGGTGAGCCAGGTGGGATGCCGACGAACAGGAGGCCTCACCCCACGACACCTAGCCGGAAGGCACCACCTCGCCGTCGAGGTCGACAAAGGACTGCTCGGTTCCCGCGAGGTAGGCATCCCACGCCCCGGAGTCCCAGATCTCGATCCGGGTGTCGGCCCCGACGACCACGCAGTCGCGAGTGAGACCGGCGTACTCACGAAGAGTGGAGGGGATGGTGATGCGCCCCTGCTTATCGGGGGTGTCGTCGTATGCGCTGGCGAAGAGCACGCGGGTGTAGGCGCGGACCTTCTCTGTGGTCTGGGTGGCGTTGCGCAGGCTCTCGGCGTAGTCGGTGAAGCCCTCACGGGTCCAGATGACGAGGCAACGGTCCTGCCCCTTGGTCATCACCAGTCCCGAGGCGAGGGCCTCGCGAAACTTGGCCGGAAGGATCACGCGGTTCTTCTCGTCCAGGAGCGGGGTGTGGGTACCGAGGAACACCGCGACCACCTCCCGGGCGACAAGGGAGGACTTCTTCCTCCAGTGTGCGCCAAGATACTCCACTTCGCTCCACCGTCAACCACTACTAGGGCTATTCGTGCGTCATGTTGCCGCGCGAGATGATGCGAAGGCTGTATCAGCCCAGGTCAGAGCCGTGGAGGGCAGTGGAGGGTGGGCAAACTTCCCGGACCGAAGCCGGGGGAAATCTAGAGCTCGGAGCGCTTCTCGACGTCAATCAGGGCTGGGACACCATGCTCGACCGGCCACTGGTGGATCACCGAGGTGCGCAGCACGACGTCCTGAACTGAGCGGTTCTGCCGGCTCACCGCACACCAGAACAGGCCAACCGGGAACACCACGCAGAACACCGCCCGCACGAGGGCGGACCACCAGGGGATGCGTCGACCCTTGCGTCCCACCACCCGAAGGCCCAGAAGTCGGCCGCCAGCCGTGCGTCCGGTCGTCGCGAAGGAGATCGTCAGGTAGGTGACGAACAGAAAGAAGCCCACGGCGAGGAAGACCCCGAAGGGCCAGGTGGGTGCCACATAGTCACGCGGGTCGATCAGGAACAGCAGCACCGCGGCCGTAACCCAGCACCCGATGGTGGCCGCTGCCATGAGGGCATAGTCGACGGCCCCGGCGATCACACGACTGACGACGCCGGCCCGCAGTCCTTGGAATGCGCGCGCCGACGGGGGAATCGGATTAACCCGGCGGGCCGCCCCCTCATGTGCACGCGCGTCGCCAGCCTGGTCCTCCGGCACGTCTGCTCTCACCTCACCCGTGGAGTCGCCCGTCACGTTCCGTCCGCTCCGGGT
>WLRQ01000052.1 GCA_009697815.1 Actinomycetota bacterium | reverse complement strand
GCTACCGCGCGCTTGGCGGGTGCCTTCTTCGCTGCGGCCTTCTTCGCCGGTGCCTTCTTGGCTACCGCGCGCTTGGCGGGTGCCTTCTTCGCTGCGGCCTTCTTCGCCGGTGCCTTCTTGGCTACCGCGCGCTTGGCGGGTGCCTTCTTTGCTGCGGCCTTCTTCGCCGGAGCCTTCTTCGCTACAGCCTTCTTCGCGGGCGCCTTCTTGGCCGCCTTCTTCGCAGTGGTCTTTGCAGCCGCCACGATGCCTCCCTGAGTCGTCTTCCAACCATGCTGTTGGAAGTGGTCAGTAGAACTGTGACAGAGGGTGAGAGAAAGTGTGCGGATCTTCGCGTCGGAGATGGTGCTCGTGTCGGCATCGTGATAGCGCAAAGTGTTGCGCTATCTAGGATTGAGAACTCCCGGACTTACATCTTGTGACGAGACCAGCAACGTCGTGCCTCGTTCCGGATCTACGCCGGCGAATATCTTCGACGAGATGTACTCGAACTCGCTGTCGCTGTAATCAACTGGGGCACAGGTGAATCAAGCCATTGTCGAGCGTCGTTGGCGACCTCGTCACATGCCTCGCACCGCAATCCATGGCTGCTTTCGGGGTGATCATTCGTTCTCGTATCGATTGCTCGTCCAGGCCCTCGGTGATGTCGTGGACCTTCTGAGCGCGATACGGATCTCAGAGAAAAATTCTTCCGACGACCCCGCGGCAAGACTTTCCGTAAGCCGCCTTCGTCGCTGGCAGGGCGCACATTGAGTTGCGGGGCTCGTGGCCCATCGCGATGCGACCCGTCACCAATCGCGTGAAGCAGGTGGGCCGCTGATGCCATCGAGGACACGTGCGATGCGATCGCGGATACCTCGTCGTTCAGTCACCGTTGCCGAACGCAGCGCTTGATCCTCTCCGGCGGCCGCCGAGACAAGGTGCTGCACGGCGTCGAACGAGACGTCCGTCAGGGAAAGATCAACGTCACCGAGTCCGGCGAGGGTGAGGGGGACGACCAGGCCCGACGGCTCACCTACTGCGGTCAGCCCGCGAGCTGGCACGATCAATTGTTCGTGTGCCAAACCCGCAAGATCTCTATCGCCGTTGTCAATGGTCATCAGTGTGGCGCCCACGCGTCGGGCGTCCGCAAGTCGCTCGAGAAGGTCTTCGGTGGGTTCGTCAGGGGCGACGACGAATAGGGTTTCGCCCCGCCGCGCAGATGCCAGTCGATCGAGGCCCTGGGCGAGGTGGTCGGGTGCGCCGGCCGGTGGGTTCCAGCGCACGAGTGTGGGGGACAGCGTCGGGATTCCAGAGAAGCGTGCCTCGTCGTCAAGGTGGGCGGCGAAGTGCCACGGTTCGTGGGTGGGGGTTCCTACGAGTAGCAGTCCGATGCCCGAGTCGGTTGATCGACGCAGTGAACGGGCGAACCCGCGTGTGCGGTCGACCCAACCGGTGCTCGAGAGGACCTCCCGCAACATGGTCACTCTGATGGGGTCCACAGGTGCATGGTGCCGTATCGGCTGGTCAATGGTTGGATTTGCGACATGACTGATATCACTGCGCCTCAGCCCTTCGACCTTCCTGATGTGTCCGGCCTCGTAATCGGTGTGCTCGGAGGCACCGGCGAGCAGGGTCGCGGACTCGCTCACCGCCTCTCTGCCGCAGGTCATCGTGTCGTGATTGGTTCGCGTTCGGCCGAACGAGCGGCTGCGGTTGCGGCCGAGATCGCCGAGGGGGTCACGGGCGCGGACAACGCCGACTGTGCGGCGGCATCCGACATCGTCATCGTGGCGGTTCCTTATGACGGGCACCGCGAACTGCTCGCATCTCTCGTGAGCGAGTTGGAGGGCAAGATCGTCGTCGACTGCGTCAATCCCCTGGGGTTCGACAAGCAGGGCGCATTTCACCTTGCCGTCGAGGAAGGCTCAGCCGCTCAGCAGGCCGCGGCAGTGCTTCCGGGGTCACGTGTCGTCGGGGCGTTCCATCACGTGTCTGCGGTGCTGCTACTCGATGACTCGATCGCCACGATCGACACTGACATCCTCGTTCTCGGCGACGACCGTGAGGCGACCGATATCGTCCAGGCCCTCGCGGCTCGGATCCCCGGGATGCGCGGGATCTACGCTGGTCGCCTGCGCAACGCAGGGCAGGTCGAGGGCATGACTGCCAACCTGATCTCGATGAACCGTCGCTACAAGGCCCACGCCGGCCTTCGCATCACCGACGTCTAACCCAATTCGGCGGTGAATGTGCCCTGAGCGGCCATAGAGGCCCTTGAACTTCCCCCGATCTTGACCGTCTCGCTCTGCGAGGCGGCATCGCGAAACCCGTCCTTGTGGATGCAGTGGGGAACCTGAGCGGCCTCTAGGGCCTCTCAGGGCACATTCACCGCAAACAAGGGGGGTTAGGTGTAGGTGTGCTCGGGGGCGGGGTAGGTGCCGTTGGTGACGTCGGCGGACCAGGCTTGGGCGGCGTCGGTGAGGACGCTGCGGAGGTCGGCGTACTTCTTGACGAACTTGGCCGTCGGACCGTGCGTGAGGCCGGCCATGTCCTGCCAGACGATGACCTGAGCGTCGGTCGCGGCGCCGGCGCCGATGCCGATCGTGGGGATGTTCAGCACCTCGGTGACCTGCGCTGCGAGGTCGGCTGGGACGACCTCGAGAACGACAGCGAAGGCTCCCGCAGACTGCAACGCTTTCGCGTCCTGGAGCAGTCGAGCACCGTCCTCACCGCGACCTTGCACGCGGTAGCCGCCGAAGGCATGGACCGACTGGGGCGTGAGCCCGAGATGCCCTATCACGGGTACGCCGGCCGAGACCAACAGTTCGACTTGAGGGATGACGCGTGCGCCGCCCTCGAGCTTGACGGCATGGGCGCCGGTCTCCTTCATGAACCGCGACGCGGTCTCAAGCGCCTGCGCGGGCGAAGCCTGGTAGGAGCCGAAGGGCAGGTCGGCAACGACCATCGCGCGGCTGGAGCCGCGGACGACTCCGCCGACGAGAGGGATGAGCTCGTCGACAGTGACCGGGATGGTGGAGTCGTAGCCGTAGACCACCATCGCGGCCGAGTCGCCGACGAGGAGCACGGGGATCCCGGCCTCGTCGAATACTCGCGCCGTGAGGGCGTCATACGCGGTGATCATGGGCCACTTCTCGCCGCGTGCTTTGGCGAGGGCGAGATCGCGGACGGAGATGCGTCGACCTGTGCTCGAGCCGCCGTACAGGGGCTCAGGAGTGGTCGTGGTGCCGCTCGGCAGACTGGCCATGGTGGGACCTCCTTCGACTCGAGTCCCCGTTGTGGGGTACCCGGACATATCAATGGTGGCATGGATCGGGCTCGAAGCCCACTAGGCGCCTGGAGTGACGACGGATCCGCGTGTCGCGTGCGCACGTGTTGATTGTGAAACGACACGGTTGCGTTTCGAAATTGCCAGCCCTAGGGTGAGCGCAGCCGAGTGTCGCTATTCCCATGTCCTCGACCTGACCACAGACCTCGATAGGGGAATCACGACATGTCCGACAGCAGGCCCGTCACTGGCTCGGTCACCTCACAAGCGACCCTGGAGAACGTCAACCCCCAGCGCTGGCGCATCCTGTCGGTGCTCGTGGTGAGCCTGGTGGTGGTGATCCTCGACAACACCGTGCTGAACGTCGCGCTGAAGACGATCCAGATCGATCTCGGGGCGACCCAGAGCCAACTCATCTGGGCGATCAACTCCTACACGTTGGTGTTCGCCGCCCTGCTGTTCACCTGGGGTGTGCTCGGTGATCGTTTCGGTCGCAAGCGCATCCTCATCATTGGCCTGACGCTGTTTGCCCTCGCGTCAGCGCTGAGCGCCTTCGCGGCCAACCCGACCCAATTGATCATCTTCAGAGGGCTCATGGGTATCGGAGCCGCGTCAGTCCTGCCCGTCACGCTTGCGATCATCACGGTCATCTTCCCGCCGCAGGAGCGTGGCAAGGCGATCGGCGCCTGGGCCGCCGCAGTCGGCGGGGCGATCGCACTCGGGCCGATCGTCGGTGGGGTGCTCTTGGAGAACCCGAGCTGGTTCCACTGGCTCACCGGAAACGACTGGGGTTCGGTCTTCTTCATCAATGTGCCGATCATCATCGTCGGCATCATCGGCATCGTCGCAATCGTCCCCGAGACCAAGAACGAGCACTACGCGCGGCTCGACCCGATCGGTCTCCTGCTCTCGATCATCGGGCTCCTCGCTGTGGTCTACGGCATCCAGGACGCCGGATGGGGCAGGGTCTCGACCTACATCTGGATCGGCGCGGGTTCACTCGTCATCGCCGGATTCCTCTACTTTGAGAGCCGCACCAAGCATCCTTCCCTCGACCTGTCGCTGTTCAGGATCCGCTCGTTCTCGGTTCCGCTCACCGGTGTCTCCTTCGCGTTCGCGGCCCTTCAGGGCTCGCTGCTGTTCCTGGCGTTCTACTACCAGCTCGTGCGCGGGTGGTCACCACTGCAGAGCGGGCTGCTCACACTCCCGTTCGCCGTCGGGCAGGTGCTCGCCGCGCCGCGAAGCGCGAAGATGGTGCAGCGCTTCGGGGCACGCAAGGTCATGTCGTTCGGAGTCTCGCTCGCGTCCCTGGCCATGCTCGGGATAGCGACCCTGCCCGCAGACGCGTCTATCCCCTATTTGATCGTGATCGGATTCGCCTTCGGTTTCGGCCTTGGTAACACGATCGCCCCGGCGACCACACGCATGACGCTCGCGACCCCGCAGGCGCGATCGGGATCGGGCTCGGCCGTGCAGAACACGGTTCGCCAAGTGGCGGCCGCACTCGGTGTGGCGATTATCAGTTCGATCATCGCGGCCGTGTACTCACACAATCTCGCGCCCACCTTGGCAGGAACGTCGCTGCCGCCGGACTTGCAGGCGCGAGCGAGCGACTCCATCGGGGAAACGTTCGGAGTGGCGGCAGGTCTGACCAACAGCGGACAGGCCTCAGCCCAGGCCATCGCGTCGCTCGAGCAGGCCGGGATCGACTCCTTCATGCCCGCCCTTCATATCGCTGGGTACATCGCGCTTGGGCTCCTCCTCGTCGCGCTGGTCCTGTTCATCACCCTGCTCCCTGCCAAGGCCGAGGCCGTCGCCTGGGCCGGCAGCCACGTCGCGGCCGACGACGTCGAGGAGCCCGATGCCGCGCACCAGGTCCACGTCGTGGCTGAGGTTGGCGATGGTCTCTCGCACGTCGAGGATGCCCCTCTCGAGTTTCCGTCCGAGTTGCCTGCGGCGCGGTCCGATGAGCAGCGTGACAAGGCACCCGGGGGAGTCTGATCGCGATGTCGGTCTCGGCGACAGTGTCCAGGGATGAGGAGACCCGTCGACCGGGCCGGCCTCGTGACGAACGCGCCGATCGCGCGATCATTTCCGCGACACTCGAACTGCTCTCCGAAGTTGGTCCCACGGGGCTCTCGGTCGAAGAGGTCGCCACGCGCGCCGGAGTCGGAAAGGCGACGATCTACCGCCGATTCGCCACGAAGGACGACCTCATCGTGGAGGCGCTCGCGTCGTTCAACGAGGCGCTTCCCACTGGCCCGCCGGAGGGCTCCACGCGAGAGGTACTCGTCTCCACGGTGGAAGGCTGGTGGGAGCGTCATCCCGAGAGCCAGGAGGGCCGGATCTTCCCGCGGATCTTTGCCTATGCCAAGGCGAACCCTCGTATGTTCTGCTCGTTCTACGACCAGGTCATCGAGCCGCGCCGCGACGTGTTCCGCGCGATCATCACTCGGGGCGTCACTCGCGCGGAGCTGCGCCCGGACACCGACGTGGAACTGCTCACGACACTGATCATCTCCTCGACGCTCTACACGCTGCAGGTGCGTGCCAGCGGGCGCGACGCGGCACCGGGCTCAGGTCCGGCTCATTTCGTCGACGCCGCGATAGCCGGGTTCTTGCCGCGCATCACGAGTTAGTCGGCCGTCTCACGCCACCTGGTCGTCACTGGCAAACGGCGATCGCGGCCGAAGCCCTTGGCTGAGATCTTGGTTCCCGGCGGGTACTGCCGTCGCTTGTATTCGGCCACGTCCGTCAGATGTAGCACTCGTTCGACGAGGGCGCGCTCGAAGCCGTCGGCCACGAGATCGGGCGCTCCGCGGTCGTTCTGAACGTAGTCGTCGAGGAGTGCGTCGAGCACGGCGTAGTCGGGAAGCGAATCGGTGTCGAGTTGCCCTGGTCGCAGCTCTGCGGACGGCTCCTTCTCGATACTGGACACGGGGATCGGCGCAGTGTCGCCGCGCGATTCGGCATCGGCGTTTCGCCAGCGCGCGAGCCGCCACACATCCACCTTGGGGACGTCCTTGATGGGGGCGAAACCGCCGACCGCGTCGCCGTAGATCGTGGAGTAGCCCACAGACAGCTCACTCTTGTTGCCGGTCGCTAGGACGAGATGGCCCTCGGAGTTCGAGATCGCCATCAGTGTGGTGCCGCGCACTCGGGCCTGAAGGTTCTCTTCGGCGAGTCCGGTGAGTGAGAGCTGTGAGGAGAAGGCGTCGACCATCGGCGCGATGGGGACAGTGCGGTAGCCGATGCCGGTGCGGGCGGCCATGTCTGCGGCGTCGTCCTTGGAGTGCTCGGAGGAGTAGACACTCGGCAGCGACACGGCGTGAACGTTCTCTGCGCCGAGCGCATCGATCGCTATCGCCGCCACCACCGCGGAGTCGATGCCTCCCGACAGTCCGAGGACGACAGAGCGGAATCCGTTCTTCTCGACATAGTCGTGTAGCCCCGTGACCAGCGCCGCCCACATCTGTGCCTCGTCCCCGAGCCGTTCGGCGATCGAGCAGGGTTCGTAGGTGGCGTCGTCATAGGACGACACCGGGAACCCCATGGCGGCGACAGACGTGCTCGTCGCCGGGTCGGCCATCGGAAGCTCGAGATCGACAATCAGGAGGGATTCGGTGAACTGTGGGGCGCGGCCGACGAGAGTGCCCTGGGCGTCGACGACCAGGGAGTCGCCGTCAAACACGAGCTCGTCCTGGCCGCCCACCATGTTGACGTAGGCGAGTGCACATCCGGCCTCGCGGGCGCGACGGGCGCAGAGTTCGAGGCGAACGTCGTCCTTGTTGCGTTCGAACGGGGATCCGTTGATCACCAGCAACAAGCCCGCCCCCGTCTCGCGCACCTGGGCGACGGGGCCGCCGTCCTGCCAGAGGTCCTCGCAGATCGCGAGAGCGACATCGACGCCATTCACGCGGAACACAGTGGGGCCCGTTCCCGGGACGAAGTACCGGAACTCGTCGAACACCCCGTAGTTGGGCAGGTGATGTTTGGCGTAACGAGCGACGGTGCGTCCACCGGTCACGACGGCTGCGGAGTTCTGGGGTGCACCGCGGGGCAACCCGAGTCGCTCGTCGATGTCCGCGATCCGATCCAGGTAGCCAACGACGACGACGAGGGCGCCGAGCCCTTCGCTGACGAGCTTGGACGCTAGTGAGTCGAGTGCCTCGCGGCTGGCTCTCTGGAAGGAGGGGCGCAGCGCTAGGTCTTCGACGGGGTAGCCGGTGAGAACCATCTCCGGGAATGCGACCAGGTGCGCACCCGCAGCCTGAGCCTGGTGGGCGCGGGCCATCACGAGGTCGATGTTGCCCGCGAGGTCGCCGACGCACGGGTTGATCTGGGCGAGGGCCAACCGCACGTGGGGCACCCCATCAGCCTAGGGCGATCGAGGTGCGACATCGATCCCGGTGGCGCTCCCGTGGCCGTTCGGCACATCGTGAAGGCGAGCCGATACCCCGTTGAGGGGTCGGCTAGGCCAAGATGGGCGACATGGACAAGCAGACAGAGTTCGTGCTGCGCACCATCGAGGAACGGGACATCCGGTTCGTCCGGCTGTGGTTCACCGACGTGCTTGGGATGCTCAAGTCGGTCGCGATCGCGCCGGCAGAGCTCGAGGGTGCGTTCGCCGAGGGTATTGGGTTCGACGGTTCGGCGATCGAGGGCTTCGCGCGGGTGTCTGAGTCCGACATGCTGGCAAGGCCCGATCCCAGCACGTTCCAGGTGCTTCCCTGGCGCGGGGAGAACCCAGGCGTCGGACGTATGTTCTGCGACATCCTCATGCCCGATGGCAGCCCGTCCTACGCCGATCCGCGCCACGTCCTCAAGCGCGCGCTGGCCAAGGCGGCCGAACTCGGCTTCACGTTCTACACCCATCCCGAGATCGAGTTCTTCCTGTTCGAGCAGGGCTTCAAGCCCGGTGAGGTCCCGACCCCGATCGACCGGGTGGGCTACTTCGACCACAGCCCCCATCGCCACGGCTACGACTTTCGTCGGCAGGCGATCACCATGCTGGAGTCGATGGGGATCTCCGTCGAGTACAGCCATCACGAAGGTGCGCCGGGCCAGCAGGAGATCGACCTCCGCTACGCCGACGCTCTCAGCACCGCCGACAACATCATGACTTTCCGCCTCGTCATGAAGGAAGTCGCACTCGAGCAGGACGTGGTTGCCTCGTTCATGCCCAAGCCCTTCGCCGAGCACCCCGGATCCGGCATGCACACCCACCTCTCACTGTTCGAGGGAGACCGCAACGCGTTCTACGAACCGGGAGGCGAGTACCAACTCTCGAAGGTGGGCCGCAACTTCATCGCGGGCCTGCTGCGTCATGCCCCGGAGATCACCGCCGTCACCAACCAGTGGGTCAACAGCTACAAGCGGCTGGGCGGCGGAGGAGAAGCGCCGGCGTACGTCTGTTGGGGGCACAACAACCGCTCGGCGTTGGTGCGAGTGCCGATGTACAAGCCTTCCAAGGGCAATGCCACCCGCGTTGAGTTTCGTTCCATCGATACCGCGGCCAACCCGTATCTTGCCTTCGCGGTGATGCTCGCGGCCGGGCTGAAAGGCATCGAGGAGAACTACGAACTGCCACCTGGCGCCGAGGACGATGTGTGGGCTCTCACCGAGGCCGAGCGGCGTGCGCTCGGTATCGAGCCGCTCCCGAGCTCGTTGGGCGAGGCCGTGCAGGTGATGGAAAGAAGCGAACTCGTCGCCGAGACCCTCGGGGAGCACGTCTTCGACTTCTTCCTTCGCAACAAGCGTGCGGAGTGGGCCGAGTACAGCCGTCAGGTGACCCCGTTCGAGCTCGCCCGCTACTTGCCGGTGCTGTGACCGCGGCGCTCGATTGGCTGCGGCTGCAAGTCGAGGCCAACGACCCCAGCCGCCTGCCTTGGCCACTCTCTGACGTCATCCTGAGCTGACATGGTCACCGAGCGAACTCCTGAGGCGCGGACTGGCAGTCTCCATGTCCGGCTGGCCAGGCTTGGTTTCGCCGATGCGGGCCGCGCGGTCCGGATGCTGAGCGAGCCAGGTCTGGTGGGCCTTGGGGTCGAAGCGGTGGAGGATCTTGCTCTCGCGGCCGACCCCGATCTGGCACTCACGACGCTCTCAAGGATGGTCGAGAGCACTGGAAGCGCGGCGTTCGTGGCCTCGCTTGACGACGACGTGGCGATGCGGGCGCGCGCTTATGCGGTGCTGGGAATCTCAGCCGCTCTCGGTGACCACCTTGTGCGCCACCCAGACCATTGGACCGTCCTGCGTGCGGGTAGCGACGCCGATGCAGAAGCGTTCGCGCACAAGGTTCGCGTCCAGCGTGAGTTGCTCGAGTCGGTCGGCGCTGATCCGTTGTCATCGCAGCCCGTTGCCTCCGCATCAGACGCTGGCACGCTCTCCTCGCTGCGGTCGGCCTACCGGCGGCGACTCCTGTCGATCGCCGCGGCCGACATTGCCGACGGTGCGGCCTTCGCCGACGTGTCGGCGGCGCTGTCCGACCTCGCGGATGCCACGTTGGAGGCGGCCCTGGCGATCGCACGCGCGGAGTTTCCCCGTGAGGCGGAGGCCTGCCGGCTTTCGGTCCTTGCGTTGGGCAAGAGTGGCGGGCGCGAACTCAACTACATCTCCGATGTCGACGTCCTGTTCGTGGCCGAGCCGTGCGACGGGGTCGCTGAGGTTGACGCGATCGCGTCGGCGACCCGGCTGGCCCAGGCCCTGATGCGGGCATGTGTGACACCCACCGATGAGGGCTCCATCTGGGAGGTCGATCCCAACCTGCGGCCGGAGGGCAAAGCCGGGGCGCTGGTGCGAACTCTCGCCTCGTACGAGGGCTACTACCACCGCTGGGCTTCGACCTGGGAGTTCCAGGCGCTTCTCAAGGCAAGGCCCGCAGCAGGAGATGCACCGCTGTCCGAGCGCTTCGTCGAACTTGTCACTCCGCTGGTGTGGTCCGCGGCCGACCGGCCGAACTTCGTTGAGGACGTTCAGGCCATGCGAAGGCGCGTCGAGGAGAACGTCCCAGCCAAGGATGCCGATCGCCAACTCAAGCTCGGAGTCGGCGGCCTGCGTGACGTCGAATTCTCCGTGCAACTTCTGCAGCTCGTCCATGGGCGCAGCGATGTCATGCTGCACAGTTCCACCACGATGGTCGCCCTGGAATCCCTCGCGACGTGGGGATATGTGGGACGCGAGGATGCAAGCGCGCTGTCCTCGTCCTATGAGTTCCTGCGAACCCTCGAGCACCGGATCCAGGTTCACAGGCTCCGTCGAACCCATGTCATCCCGGACTCCGACGACGACCTGCGGCGCATCGCCCGCTCGATGGGATTGCGCACGGATCCGGTCGTGGAGCTCACCGACCACATCCGACGTCATCGGCTCGAGGTTCGACGGCTTCACGAGAAGCTGTTCTACCGACCCCTGCTCAACGCCGTGGCGCGCCTCGATGCTGGGGAGGCACGCCTGACCCCGGAAGCTGCGCGGCAGCGCCTCGAAGCTCTGGGATACAACGATCCGGTTGGGGCACTTCGACATCTCGAGGCCTTGAGTTCCGGGGTGTCACGACGGGCCGCTATCCAGCGCACCCTGCTGCCTGTGATGCTGGGCTGGTTCGCCAGCGCACCTGACCCCGACGCCGGCCTCCTTGCCTTCCGTCGCATGAGCGACGCCCTCGGGTCGACGCCGTGGTACCTGCGCCTGTTGCGCGATGAATCTCTTGCAGCGCAACGGCTCGCGACGGTTCTCGCGTCCAGTCGGTACGCCTCTGACCTCCTCATGCGCGCACCTGAGGCTGTCACCATGCTGGCCGACGACGAGGAACTTGCGCCTCGAGGTCGTGAGCCGCTGATCGCAGAGGTGCTGGCGGCTGCGCGACGACATGAGGATCCCGAGATCGCCGTGGCCTCCGTGCGGGCGCTGCGTCGGCGCGAACTGTTTCGAACGGCCGGCGCCGAACTCCTGGGGGTAGCCGAAGCTGACGAGGTCGGAGTATCGCTCTCGCATGTCGCCGCCGCGACGATCACGGGTGCTCTGGCCATCGCGACGAGAGCGGTGGAGGCAGCGCGCGGCGAGCCCATGCCCACGCGCTTCCTGGTCGTAGCCATGGGCCGGTTCGGGGGTGGTGAGCTCGGCTTCGCGAGCGACGCGGACGTGCTCTTCGTCCACGATCCTCTCCACGGCGCGGACGAGCGATCCGCCCATGAGGCCGCGCTCGCGGTCGCTGGCGAGCTGCGTCGCCTGTTGATGATCCCGACGCCTGACCCAGCCCTGGAGGTAGATGCATCTCTTCGTCCGGAGGGACGTAGCGGACCTCTCGTGCGCACCCTTGCCTCCTATGCCGCCTACTACGAGAGGTGGTCCTCGCCTTGGGAGGTCCAGGCGCTGCTTCGCGCGGAACCGATCGCGGGAGATGTCGAACTCGGTGAGCGCTTCGTTGCGCTGATCGATCCACTCCGCTATCCAGCGGGGGGCCTCCCGGAGTCGGAGGTACGCGAGATTCGGCGACTCAAGGCCCGTATGGAGGCCGAGCGTCTCCCACGTGGCGCGGACCCAGGCTTGCACACGAAGCTTGGTCGGGGGGGGCTCTCCGATGTTGAGTGGGTCGCTCAGTTGATCACGCTTCGCCATGGTCATGAGGTGCCCGGACTTCGGACGACCCGGACCCTTCGGGCACTTGCTGCGGCCTCTGAGGCGGGGCTGCTCGCATTGGAGGACGCAGAACACCTCGCCGCGGCGTGGCGCATCGCCACGCGGGTGCGCGACGCGGTCATGCTGGTCACCGGACGGGCCAGCGACATGGTGCCCACGGGGTCACGTGACCTCTCCGCCCTGTCGCGAGTCCTTGGCTACCCTCCTGGGGAGAGTGGCGCGCTGCTGGAGGACTACCGACGGGTCACCCGGCGGGCGAGGGGGGTCGTGGAGAGGGTGTTCTACGCATGAGCCTCCAACAGCGACGGCTCCGCGAGCCGACGAGGGTGGGGGTTCGCGACGTTCTTGCGGTGCCGGAGTTCCGGGGAATCGTCTTTGCCCAGATCGCCAGCGAGACCGGCGATCAGATCGCGCGGGTGGCGCTGGCCTTCCTCGTCCTCGCAGGCACCGGATCGGCTTTGCTGGCGGCTGCGACGTTCGCGGTCTCGTTCATCCCCACGGTGCTGGGTGCGGCGCTGCTTGGACCAGTTGCTGATCGTTTCTCGCGTCGATCGCTCATGCTCGGAGCCGACATCGGACGAGCCCTGGCCGTCGGCCTGATCGGGCTTCTCGCACTGCCGGGAACTCCGCTCGTGCTTCTGTTCGTTCTGCTCCTTGTGGCCGAGATGTTCACCCCGCTGTTCGACTCCGCACGGGCTGCGTCGATTCCCGACGTCCTGGGAAACCCCAACCTCGTACCAGTGGGGACGGGGCTTACGCGGTCATTGAGCCTGGCGAATCAGGCGATCGGACTCGTGGTGGGTGGCTTGATTGTCACGCTGTTCAGCGCCCGGGTGGCGCTGTTCCTGGACGCGCTCTCGTTCGTCATCTCCTACGCGGTGCTGGCAGCATTCATGCGTCGTCGTCCCTCGACCCTGGCCTCGACGCAGTCGGTTGGTGTTCTCCTCGCCGATCTGCGCGAGGGGTGGACACTGCTCATGGCCGACCGGTCACGCCGCGCCCTCGTGCTACTCGGGTGGGGCATGGCGCTGACACTCGTAGCGCCCGAGGCTGTCGCGCTCGCCTACGCCCGCGAGCAGCACCAACTCGACGCCTGGGGCGGAGTGCTCATGGCTTCGGTGATCACCGGGGCTGCCGTCGGTTCCCTTCTCGTGGTCCGACGCGCGATGCGCGAACAACTCGATCTGACGCTTCCGCTGGCTATTGCGGTGTGTCTGCCCTTGCTCGTCACCGGTCTCGAGCCACCCGTCTGGTTGCTCGTCGTGCTGTGGTCGGCATCGGGTGTGGCCCAGGCGTTCCTTGTGCCGGTCATGTCGTTCACGACGTTGCTCACCCCCAATGTCCAGCGCGGACGCGTGATCGGGATCGCGAGCGGCGGTTTCGCGGCCTGCACGGCGCTGGGGTATCTCATCACCGGACTTCTTGCTGACATCACCAGCCCAGCGTTCGCTGTGGTGGTCATGGCCGTCGTGGGGCTCACGGTGGTGTCTCTCGCGTTCTGGAGATGGCCTACCAGGTCTCTGCACGCTGATGTCCGCGCGTTGGAGTTCGACGGCTACTGATCACAGCGCCGATCAGGACAATCTCACTCTCGGACTTCTCGAAGTAGCCCGTTCCTCCCACATCGAGATGGTCAAACACCGACCTCGTCGAGGGTGGGTACTCCCGAGTCGAGAGAATGTGACCGTGTCGTCTCACCTTCGCAAGGTCGTCTCCGGAGTCGCCGACTTCGAGCGTGAGAATCTTGCCTGGCGACTTCCAGTAGTCGTGGCCACTTCGACCTTGGCTCTGATGCTGATCTGTGTCTGGCTCGACCATGTGGCGTATGCGATCCCACTGGGGGCTGGAGCTCTGTTCGTCCCCGTGGTCGGTATGCACGCGCCCCTGCCACGGCGCATCCTCACGCAGCTGTGGACGTTGATGTGGATCATGCTCGGCACCCTCGCCGGCGGGTTGGTGTCCTCGGACCAGGTCCTGGTGTCCACGCTGGGCGTGCTGCTGGCTGGGGTGTTCGGCTTTGGGTGTGGATTTGTTGGCGCTGCCGGTACGACAGCGCGACTCTTGGGCGTGCTCACGCTGGTGGTCTTTGTGGTCTTCATGGGAGGGCCGGACACCCCACTCGGGGCGCTGGAGGTAGCTGTCGTCCTCGGGCTCGGTGGGCTCGTTCAGGTCGTGGTCATCACTCTCGCCCGGCTACGATCTGAGCCCCTTCGGACTTGGGTCTTTGTGCCAGTGGAGTCTTCGCTGATCAGCCGCCTTCGCGCAGGGTGGAGCACGCGTAACGACTACCTGCGCCACGGCGTCCGCCTTGGGTTGGCGATCATGGCGGCGACGGCGCTCTCGCAGGCATTGTCATGGCCGCACCAGTTCTGGATCCCGATGACGGTCGCCTGGGTGTCTGCGCCCGACAACACGGGAACGGCGACAAGGGTGGCGGCCAGAATGCTCGGCACCCTCGGGGGCATCGCAATCGTGGCCGCAGTTCTCGGGTGGCAGCCCGTGTCGCCCTATGGCGTCGCCGTGCTCGCCGGCCTCGGCGCACTGATGACGATTGTCTTCTTCCCGGTGCAGTATGGGCTGGCGGTGGTGGGGGTGACTGTGTTCGTAGCGTCACTGCTGTCACTTCTCGGCGACCCACTGTCGGCGACCGAGACATATCGAGTGCTCGAAACCTTTATCGCCTGCGTCGTGACCGTGGCATTCGCATTCGTCTGGCGCGCGCTGCCGGTGGGCGACGTCAGGCGGGGCCAGCCAGGTAACGACCCGTCGCTCGTGCCTCCTGGATGAGTCGCACGCTTTCCCAGGCCTCATCGGCGGTGGCCCCCTCGGAGGGTTCGCCGTGGCATGCGGCGACGAAGTCGTCGAACATGCGCAGGTAGGAGTCATCGCTCGTCGTCGTGACAGACATGTCGTCCAGGCTTGTCGTGGAGACCGCGACGGGATGGAAGGAGTTGGTCAGTCGAGCCCACGCGGTGCCGGAGTAGTACTCCACGAGGCTGCCCGGACTCGATAGGGCGTTGGAGCATTCGATGACGGCGAGACCGCGGTCGCCTACGCCGAGGGTGAGCAGTGCTGAACTGTCGTTGTCGACACCGGGGAACTGCATGCCGAACACTGCAGACACGACCGTGAGCGGCTGGGGTTGAGTCATCCACAGCACAAGGTCCACCAGGTGGCTTCCGATGTCGTTGATCGCCCAACCGCCGCTGGTGGTGCTTGACGAACGCCAAGGGGCGGGACCGGACGGGTCGTCTCCGGCGAAGTAAGGGAACTTCCAGTAGCGATGAACGCGCAGCATGCCCGACTCGCCCAGCTCACCGCTGCGGAGTTGGTGGCGGAGAAGTTGATGCGCCGGCCGGAAGCGGTGCTGGTAGGCCACGCGCAGAGTGGCTGACGCCTCGGTCCGTGCGACTACCTCGCGCAGGGAGGTGGCGTCGTCGAGCGTGGTGGTCATGGGCTTCTCGAGAAGGACGCTGACACCACTCTCGAGAAGTTCCGACGCCATCGTTGCGTGGAGGTGGTTGGGCGCCGTGAGCCATACGGCGTCGACGCCATCCTTTGCTAGCGAGGAGATCGAGGGATAGCTGGTCACACCTAGTTCGTCGGCGAACTCGCGCGTACGCCTCTGCTCACTACCGATGACACCTACGAGATCAGCCCGCTCCGACAACGCGATGGTCGGGACCGCCACACGCGCCGCTTGGCCGCGGGTCCCGATCACCACCACGCGCAAGGGTGGAGTCACGTTGGTCACGTCGCAATCCTCCCGATGAGCAGAAGTGGGATTGGCCGATCTCTGAGCGTGATGAGGCGCGGTTGCAGAAACCTGGTGACGCGTCAGTCGGACTACTTGTCGGCGGAAAATCCGCGGGGAAGGTAGGTGTCGGTGAGGATCGCGCCGGTCGTGGTCGCATCGGCCAGCAACGCTCCTCGCATGTTCGCCCGTGTCAGGTCGGCATCAGACAGGTCCGATCCCGTCATGTGAGCGCCGGTGAGGTAGGAGTCGGACAGTTGCGCGCCAGAGAGGTTCGCGTCGGTGAGGTCTGCGCCCGTGAGTGTCGTACCTGTCAGGTTCGCGCCAGACAGGTTCGCGCCGGACAAGTGCGCGCTGGAGAGGTCGGCTCGGGAGAGATCGACACCGGCGAGGTCGGCGCCGGTGAGGTACGCGCCGGAGAGGCGCGCGCCGGGCTCGATCGTGTATCCGTTGACTATCAGCGCTGAATTCTCGCCCGTCATGGCTGCGAGCCTGCTTTCGGTTGTGGGGCCATGAGGGTCGCCTCATGTGCACAGTGTGATGTCTCGTGTCGCGCATGCTAGACCTCTTGATGGCGCAAGTGTGCGTCCCGCCGCCCTCCAGGCATCCGTGTCGGCCGATGTCCGAACCCCCTGGTCAGCGGACGTGCGGGTAGGTGAGGATTGCGGAGGCGTGACGTGGCCGTGAGTAGCGCGGTTCCTCCGCACGTAAGAAGTCGATCTCGGCGATCATTCCCCGAATACCCCAGGAGTCAGCGCACATGGAGATGTCCGACCTGCCGGAGATCGATCTCGACTCGCCCGACTTCCACCATGGCGTGGAGCGCGCCGACGCCAGTACCGCCCACTTGCGCGAGGGCCTCGGGATGGCGCGAAGCCAGCGCGGCATCGAGCTGTTCACCTATGACCTCTCATCCGCGCTGATCAAAGACCAGGGCTACAACATCGGTATGCATCGGCGGCTCGCCAGCATGGGGATGGCCCCGGGCCCAGCCTTCGACATGATCTGCAACATCATGGTCAACATCGAGGGCGACGAGCACGCTCGGATGCGCAAGGCGTGCATGACTTTCTTCACGTTGCGCGGTGCCGAGAAGTTGCGCTCGGACGTTCGCGCGTGGGTCGACAAGTGGGTCCAGGAAGGACTCGACGGCGAGGAGTTCGACTTCCAGGCGGCCATTGGTCGCCAGCTGCCGTCGGTCGTCTTCTGCAAGCTGATCGGCGAGCCATTGGAGATGGCGCCGATCTACGCTCAGCTCGCCGAAGACATCATGAAGCACGCGCAGCCACCGCAGCCGGGCTTCGCCGAGATCATCGAGAAGGCCGCGATCGAGGCCGAGCTTCGGATGCGTCAGGTGATCAAGGATCGTCGCGCCCGGCCGGGTGACGACCTCGTGTCGCACATGCTCATCGCCGAGAAGGCAGGCGAGGTCGACGAGGACGACATCTTCCACTTGGTGGTCACTGTGCTGATCGGGAGCACCGACACCACGGATGCCCAACTGTGCCTGAACCTCGCGGCGCTGTCGGACAACCCCTCGCAGTGGCAGGTGCTCAGGCAGAACCCCGAGCTCGTGCCCACCGCGGTGATGGAGCTGATCCGGTTCAAGCCGGGTGTCTGGACTCTCTCGAGATCGCCATTGCAGGACACGGTCTATCGAGGTATCAACCTCACACCGGACGATGCGATCTGGCCCTTGGTCTTCTCGGCCAATCGCGACCCGCTGGCCTTCGCCGACCCGAGTCGTCTCGACGTGACACGCGCTGCGGGGAAGACCCCGCTCAACTTCGGCACGGGAATCCATATGTGCCTCGGGCGCATGATCACGCTCTTGGAACAGCAGGAAGTCCTGAGTTCTTTGCTCACGCACTGGTCGGAGTTCGAGGTTACCGACTCGGAGTTCCAGGGCGCGATGTACTCGACCGTGGCGACACGCATGACGACACGCTTCGTGCCAGATTCGCGGCTGCTCAGCCGCTGACGCCTCGGTGTTCCGGCGGGCTCGCCAGCCGTGGCGGCAGGTCATGGACGCTGCCCACCCAGAACACCACGGGATGTGGACTTCTTCCATCGGCTACAAGACAAGCCCCAACCCCGAATCGATTCCTCGTGGCTCGGTCACGTGCGACGCGCCTACGGGCTGCCCCCACCGAACTCATCGCTGCCCCGCCCGACCGCGTTGAACGGCCTTGGGAAGCACTCAGGCTGGGACAACGGTGGTGCTCGTGGGAGTCGTGGTCGGCGGCGCGAGCCGGGCTCGGTGTCGCGCGGGTGTGGCTTAGGGCCCGCCGACCTGGCCGGCACAGGGGTCAACGTTGGTGTCGGAGATTGGGCCGTTCGGGCACGCGGTGCTTGATTAGGTCACACCGGTCGGGCAATGAGGAGATAGCCGGACTCGGACTCATCGCCATGAACGTCCGACGCCGGGCAAGTCCGATGTGCGTCGTCCCGATACGCCGCCGTCCGACGCAGAACCTCGTTCTCGCGCTCCTGCAAGCGAACCCGCTTGTTGTCTTCGCGAAGCGCCGCCGGCTCTGCCTCGGAAACCCCAGATCGACGGACGTCCTCAACAGCAAGGCTGTCGACATGACAGGCAGCCTGCGGGTGAGGGTGAATCCTCATAGGTCAACGAGGCAATCACGCTCGGGGCAATTCCACGACCGCGAGTGCGGGTTAACGCCCAAGGCGCGGGCCGCCGCGGCGTTGGCCGCGACAGCCCGCTCCTGCCGACGGGTCTACCAGCCGATTCCGATCGTGACCTGAGTCGGCGCAGTGCTGTTAGGCAGGATCTGAACCGAGCTCTGGTCGTTGATGTCGTCATAGGCGAATCCGTAGGAACGTCCGCTCAGGCTGATCGAGTGGAAGAAGCCGGCATAGTCGTTCTTCGCTGTGCCCGATGGGTAATACGCGGTCGGTCTGTACCAGTCAGCGGTGTTGAGTGACACACCACGGTTGAGCGCGGCGCAGAACTCCGCACCGAGCTCGAGCTCAACAGGTTTCATGCCACCTGAGGCCAGAGCCCCAGAACACTGCAGCGCGTCCGTGGTGGTGGGCTTGTTCAGCACATAGCCGCCCACACCACCCTTCGCGAACTGCAGCTGACTGCCGACGACCGTGCCACTGAAAGTCTGACCGAGACGGGTCAGGCTGAACTGGTGGGCGGCGTAGTAGGCCCATGTCTGGTCGATGACCGCGGCCAGGTAGCTGGCCTGTGCGCCTCCTGGGCCGAAGGCGGGCGAGGTGCGCGGAGCCATGATGCGGTACGGCGTCGCCAGAGGCGCGAAGGCCGTGCCGACCGCAGCGGCGTACTGCGAGTAAACCTGAGCGCGAGTGGCCGTGATCCCGTAGGTGCGGTCATAGCCGCTCCCATTCTGCTGAAGCCTTACCGTGATCGGGAATCCGAACTGGTCGACCTGTGTGGTGTTGCCGCCATAGTTGTAGACCCCGGAGTTGGACGTGAACTCGTACCAGTCGAAGTACACATCGACGTTGGGGTCGCTGGGGTTGTTGACGTTAGGCCCTCCCCAGCCCCGATCATCTGCCGAGATCGGGATGTACAACGGAGCGCCTAGCGACACATACATCCGAGCACCCTCGAAGCGCGCGGGGAGAGTCAGGCCTTGCGCTTGGTCGAGGCGGATCGACATGTTCGGGTAGGACTGTCCGTTCTTGGTGAGGTGATCGGTCGCGAATGCGCCGAGATGGTTGATGGGAGCAGTACTGCCGTCAGATCGCAGGTAGGACCACTGCCCTGGTGAGGTTTGACCCAGCGTCGTTACGTAGATCTGGTTCGTCGCCCACCGTCCACCGG
>WLRQ01000051.1 GCA_009697815.1 Actinomycetota bacterium | reverse complement strand
CTCATCATCATCGGCACCACGAAGTCGACGTACGGATTGCCCGTCGCGATGACGAGATCGACGGGCCGCTCACGCTGAAGTCGATAGGCAGCTGCCTCGACCCGGGGACGCCACGAGGCGTACTGATTCTCCGGGAAGATCTTGCGCTCTCGCACGATGGTGTCGTCGCGCCACAGACGTGGATACTCCGCTCGCCGCTGCGGCCAGCGGTTGATCACAGGCTCGCGGTGCACCGGCGCGAAAGGGATCCGGACGACACGCACCCGTGGATCGATGCGCTGCAGGAGTGACTCATCCGACCCCGCCACAAACCGGAAATAGTCAAGGCCGGCGGTGAGCACCGTAACGTCGTGGCCCTGTGCGACGAGGTGGTTCACGGAAGCGAGAGCTCGGTACGTCCCCGGGCCCCTGTGCGGCGGGAATCCCCACGCCACATAGAGGATGTGCATCGTCAGCCGACTCCAAGCTCACGACGCACCACGCCGACCCAGCGGGCCGGATCGGTCACCCGGCGACCGTCGAGGAGAACCCGCGCTCCCGGGATGTCCGTGGCCGCCAGGGCGCGGTACTCCGCGTGGTCTGCCTGAACGACCACCGCATCGGCCTGCTCGCCGAGGTGGTACGCAGTGAGTCCGAGGGCAGCCAGTTCGTCGTCGGTGTACATCGGATCGTGGACGAGCACGATCGCTCCGCGCGACTCAAGGGCAGCCACGGTGGGAAAGACACCAGAGAATGCGGTCTCTTTCACACCTCCGCGATAGGCAGCGCCAAGCACCACGACAGTGGCACCAGACAGGTCGCCATACACGCCTTCGAGCACACCCACGGCGTACTCCGGCATCGCCGCATTGGCCTCACGTGCCGCACGCACCACCGTGGCAGAGGGGTCGTTCCAGAGGTACATCCGCGGGTAGATCGGGATGCAGTGCCCACCCACCGCGATTCCCGGCAGGTGGATGTGGCTGAACGGCTGGCTGTTACTTGCGGCGATGACCGCGAACACGTCGATGCCGTTATCGGCGGCGAATCGCGCGAACTGATTGGCCAGGCCGATGTTCACGTCGCGGTATGTGGTCTCCGCGAGTTTGGCGAGCTCGGAAGCCTCAGCGCTTCCCAGATCCCAGACCCCATTGGGGCGGTCGAGGTCGGGTCGCTCATCGAACTCGAGCACCGCTTCGTAGAAGGCAACCGCGCGCTTGGCGCTTTCGTCGTCGATGCCGCCGACGAGCTTGGGGTACTTGCGAAGATCAGCGAAGACGCGGCCTGTGAACACGCGCTCGGGCGAGAAGGCGAGGAAGAAGTCGCGACCCGCAACGAGGTCAGAGCCGGCTTCGAGCATCGACAGGAAGCGATTGCGGGTCGTGCCGACGGGCAGGGTGGTCTCGTACGACACGAGGGTTCCCGGCTTGAGTCCGCGGGCGATGTCGCGCGTGGCCGCGTCCATCCAGCCGAAGTCCGGGACACCATCAGCGTCGACGAACAGGGGAACAACCACCACGACGGCCTCGCTCGCCGCCACCGCAGCGGCGGTATCGGTGGTGGCCCGCAGGAGCCCCGCCGACACCACCTCACCGAGCTTCTCAGCCAGGTAAGCCTCGCCGGGGAATGGCTCGATTCCGGAGTTGACCTGGTCGACAGTGGTGGAGTTCACGTCGGCGCCGAGAACGTTGTGGCCGAGGGAAGCGAATTGGACTGCGAGCGGGAGGCCGATCTTGCCGAGGGCCACCACCGTGATGTTCACAAGAATGCCTTGGGGTCGGGGACAGCGGGCACCGTCATGCTACCGGGCGTGGGCGGGAGTGCCCGGCAGGCGCAGGCGCGGGCACAGCACACGACGTCTAGGCTCGACTCGCCCCTGTCAGAGTCGAAGGAGAAGTCATGCGCGTCCTGTCGATCGTCGGCGCCCGCCCGCAATTCGTGAAGCTGGCCCCGGTCGCCGAGTCCTTCGGTCGCGCCGGGATCGATCACGTCATCGTGCACACCGGGCAGCACTACGACGCCCGGATGTCCGACGTCTTCTTCGCCGACCTCTCGATCCCCGCACCCGACGTCCACCTTGGCGTCGGGTCCGGAAGCCACGGAGTTCAGACAGGCTCGATGCTCTCGGCACTCGACGCCGTCCTCGACGAGCACAGGCCCGACTGGGTGCTCGTCTACGGCGACACCAACTCCACACTCGCTGGAGCGGTCGCCGCGGTGAAACTGCACATTCCCGTCGCGCATCTTGAGGCCGGCCTGCGCTCGTTCAACCGTCGCATGCCCGAGGAGCACAATCGCGTGCTGACCGACCACGCGGCCGACTTGTTGCTAGCCCCCACCGAGGTGGCCGTCACACACCTTGCGGCAGAGGGGCTCGCGGACCGTACGGTTCTGCTCGGAGACGTCATGACGGACGTGTGCTTCCGAGTTCGCGATGCAGTGCTCGCCAGTGAACTCGCGCTGCCGCCGGGTGTCGACGCTGGCTCTGGCTATCTCGTCAGCACGATCCACCGGGCCGACAACACCGACGATCCTGACCTGCTCGCTGCCATCATCGATTCACTCGCCGACCTCTCACTCCCCGTGCTGCTACTGGCCCACCCACGCCTGGTGGCGCGCTGCGCCGAGTTTGGTATCAGCCTCGACCGCCCGGGCCTGATCCGCGCGGAGCCGCTGCCCTACCCAGAGATGGTCGCCGCCGTGTTGCGCTCACGCGGTGTGGTGACCGACTCCGGCGGGCTGCAGAAGGAGGCCTACCTCCTCGGGGTTCCGTGCACGACATTGCGCACCGAGACGGAGTGGGTCGAGACGCTTGTCGATGGGTGGAACGTGCTCGATCCCGACCTCTCACGCGTGCGCGCCATGGCAGTACGCGACAAGCCCCAATCGGCTCAGTCACAGCCCTATGGCGACGGGCACGCTGCCGACCGGATCGCCCCGACGCTGACGCAGTGGCATTGAGAGAATCGCCTATCCGCAGCCCGATGGTGGGGCCTGGCCGGAAACACGCTGCTGGTCGGTAGCTTCCCCTAGGACCAAACCGAGGTCGCTGCACGTTCGCTAGCCCGAGCGTCATCCACGGCGTCCGACAAGACAACGTCGAGGTTCGGGAAGGGCTCCGCGAGCGCCCGCCCGCGCTCCTCGAGGTCGACCGCTCCGGACCAGCGCTCGTAGATCCCGGCGATGAGGGGCTCCTGCGCCTGCCATGAGAATTCACGCACGAGTGACTCAGGTGAGGGCTGGGACACGGCTCGGTGCGCGAAGGCCTCCGTGATGGCACGTGCGAGGTCGACAGGGTCACCGGCGCGGAAAACGCTGCCCAATGCGTGATCACGCACAAAACCCGAGAGGAGGCGCGCGTCACTGACGCACAAAGTAAGACCCGCATGCAGGTACTCGAACAACTTGTTGGGCAATGCCATGTCGTGATTGGGCGAGCCACCAGGCATGGGGTGCACTCCGATGTCGGCTCCTGACAAGACCCCCAAGAGGTCTTCCTGCGACACCGGGGGCAAGGGATGAATTCGCGAGGCCGCCGTGCCGGCAAGCTCAAGAAGCCCATGAGTCATCCAGTGCGGGAAGGGCACCGTGACGAGCGCGAGGTGCACATCGGGCAAGTGCGTCATCGCGACCATGAGTGACTCAAGACCACGAGCCACACTCATACCACCGCTGTAGATGATCAATGGATCATCAGGACCGACTCCGATCCATTCTCGCAATCGACCGTCACCGGGCACGAGCGCGCGACCCACTGGAAGATTCAGCACCACCGCCGGTTGCCTCTTGAGGGAGTATCGAGAGCGAAGGGCCTCGGCGATCGGAGGTGACACGGTGACAACGTCGTCCACGCTCGCGATCGCACCAGCCTCCACCCGCAGCAACGCGTGGTGTGCCCGCTTGTCGGTCACCACACCCTCGGGCAACCCAGCGAAGAACTCCCGGGAGTCATAAAGAAGGCCCGGCCGCCGGCCAAGCTTGGCCATCGAATCACGCACCTCCACCGCCACCGGAAGAACAAGCGGATGGTGGGCGTGCAAGACATCAGGCGCCAGTTCGAGAAGTAACGGGCCAAAGGCATCAGTGAGGTCACGAACCTCCGGTAACCGCCCCTCGACGGTGACAAACCATGTCTTACCGGCGATCCAACGCGTCCACGTGACCCAGCCGCGGTCCACCCGAGCGTTCAATCGCTGCTGGGCCCGCGCGCGTCGCCGGAGCCACTGCACGCGCTCCCACGTCACTCGGGCTCGCAGCCTGCGCCAGCGCACGCACGCCCGGGCGAGCGGGACGGGTAGACGCCTCTCGACCCTGGACTGCTTACTCGATGAGGTCTCGCGCCACCCGGTGATCAGGGCATTCGCTTCCGCAGACGTAAGCCGTGTGAAGATCCGAAAGCGAACAGCCCTGCGACTTCTCCTCTTGTGGTTCAAATGGTTCCGGTGCTCGCGGCCGACCTCGACCGTGACGACTCGGACTGGTCCGATCCACGCCTCTCCGGGTTGAGCGGAGCCCGTCGGCACGGGGTTGAGGACAACGACATCCCAACCGAGCCGAGCCAGCGACAACGCCCACTTCTTCGCCCTGCTGTCCAGAGCGATGGGTGTTGACCGAAACAGCACCACACGAGGACGTCGGATCGCCGGTGGCGTCGCGTCAGACATTCGTGTGGTCCAAGCTGTTGAAGGCGAGTCGATCCAACATCCCGCTGCGGGGCCTGTCAGAGGGATCTGAACTTTCCGACGCTAACACGACGAATGCGGACAACCCCGTATCCTCACCCACGCGCTGCCCACTGTCGAACCAGCCGAATTCCTTCGGGATCAGACGATCCGGCGCAGCCACGGCACTCGCGACATTGCCCACGCGATCGCCCACGCCCCCACCAGCACGATCCCTGACACCGCGAGAAGCCCTCGCACATGGATGCTGCCCGTTGCAAGGCCGCGGGCGATCGTCTGTTCGACGAAGTACAGCACGATCAGGTGCACGGCGAAAACGCCAAGAGTGAGCGAGCCCAGCAACTCACCAAGACGCCCCACCAGCCCGCGGGATGCCCACGTGCCTGACCGCCAGAACCACGCGGCCGCGAGCCAGAGCCCCACCGTCACCATCGCCACGAGCCAACCCCAGTAACTGGGCGGGGTGAAGATCTTCAAGGCCGTGGGGGCACCGCCGTAGGCCTGCCAGGTAGTGACACACATCCCCAGAGCGGCCAACCCCAGGCCCATCAATCCGGTCCGCAACGACGGCGTGAGGTCGCGCAACGCGCCCCCCAGGACGAAGTAGCCGACATAGGGGATCCACAGCGTCCAGATCGTCTGTGCGCCCGATCCACCGGCGATGGCCTGCCAAGCAAAGATTCCGAGAGTGCTCTGCCATGTGCAGGTCAGCGCGACGAGAATGAGTCCGAGAATAAGTCGCTGCCGAGAACTGAAGTCGCGCATGGCATTCCAGAGCAGTGGGGCCACAAGATAGAGCCCGAGGATGAGCCAGAAGAAGTAAAGGGCCGTGTACACCTTCCCGCTGAGCAGCTCAGTGGCGACATGGCCGGCCGTGATGTGCTGACCGCGCACGAACTCGCGGAAGGCGAGATACACCAGGTGCCACACCACGAGCGCGGGCACGAGCCGTGTGAGGCGTTTACGGTAGAACGCCCCCATGCCAGCCTTCATGGCCGACGGCCGCAGCAACAGCGAACCGCTCACGAGAACAAAGAGCGGCACGCAGAAGCGCGTGGCGCCGTTCATCACCGTTGCCAGGATGAAGACCGGTGTGCCGCTCAGGTCCTGCCGCAGGGTCACCGAGCCGGACACGTGAATCAGGACGACACCCGCGATCGCCAGGACCCGGAGCCAGGCGATAAACGATGAGCGCCCCAGAGTATCGGGTGCAGCCACCGGCGCCAATGCCGTCTCAGCCACCTAGTCGACTCCGAGACCTGATACGGAAATCGTGATTCCCTCTGCGGCAGAACGGATCGCCGCCTCGGCCACAGCGACAGTGGCGAGCCCCTGGCGCATCGTGACAATGTCGGCGGCCTTTCCGAGCACGGCATCGCGGAACTGCTCGTGCTCGGTGCGCAGCGGTTCCGGCTTGGCGATCGCGTAGCGGATGACGTCGCCCTCGGACACACCTCGGAACTCCGCGATGGCGTCCCACTCGGTGGCCACGGTGCCATTGGCGTAGAAGGTGAGATCAGCGGTGAGGGTGTCGGCGACGAACGCACCCCGCTCACCCGTGATGATCGTGACGCGCTCCTTGAGCGGTGAGAGCCAGTTCACGAGGTGGCTGGTGACGGTGCCATCAGCGAGCTGCCCGACAATCGCGACGAGATCCTCGTGCTCACGTCCAGACCTGTGCGCCACCTGGGCGGAAACCGAGACGAACGGCTGTCCAGCGACCCAGGCGGTGAGGTCGATGTCATGCGTGGCGAGGTCCTTGACGACCCCGACGTCCGCGATGCGCGCAGGGAACGGACCCTGCCGACGGGTCGCGATCTGGTACACAGCACCAAGATCCCCGGCCGCCAGACGGCGGCGCGCTTCCTGCAGCGCGGGGTTGTAACGCTCGATGTGGCCTACGGCGCCCACGAGACCGCGTGACTCGAACGCTTCCGCAAGACGCGTGGCCGACGCGACATCGGGGGCCAGCGGCTTCTCGACCATGGCGTGCACACCGGCCTCGGCCAAGGCCAGGCCGGCAGCTTCGTGATAGGCCGTGGGCACGGCGACCATGCAGTAGTCGATGCCCAACTTGATCAGCTCGTCGACGCTGCTGACGACGGGGCGACCGCCCGCGACACCATGGGCGTCACCCGCCGGGTCGGCAACCGCAACGAGCTCGACGCCATCGAGCGAACCCAGCACCCGAGCGTGGTGACGCCCCATCATGCCGAGGCCGAGCAGGCCCGCGCGCAAGGTCATCAGGCGCCCGCAGCCGCAACGTCGTTGACCACGGACACGATCGTCTCGAGATCCTGCTGGGAGAGCGAGGGGTGAACCGGCAGCGAGAGTGCCTGTCGCGCAGCAAGTTCGGTCTCAGGAAGATCGAGAGTAAGCCCGAATGATGGAAGTCTGTGATTGGGGATCGGGTAGTAGACGCCGTTGCCGACCCCGCGCTCGGTGAGCGCAGCGGCGAACGCGTCGCGATCCTGGTCGACGACGCGGATCGTGTACTGGTGGTAGACGTGCGTGGCACCCGGGGCGACCGGAGGCACCACGACGCCGCGCAGGTTGGCGTCGAGGAATGCGCCGTTGTCCTGGCGCTGTTTGGTCCAACCGGCAAGCTTGCCGAGTTGCACGCGGCCGATCGCCGCGTGCACGTCGGTCATCCGCGCATTGAAGCCGACGACCTCGTTCTCGTAGCGCTTTTCCATGCCCTGGTTGCGCAGCAGCCGGACTCGACGAGCAAACGCCTCGTCGACACACGACACCATTCCACCCTCACCGGAGGTCATGTTCTTCGTCGGGTAGAGCGAGAACATCGCGAACTCGCCGAACGTCCCGACGGGCTGCCCCTGCCAGGCCGACGAGTGCGCCTGCGCGGCATCCTCGTAGATCGCGAGCCCATGCTTGTCGGCGATCGCGCGCAAGGCCGTCATATTGGCCGGGTGGCCGTAGAGATGCACGGGCATGATGCCCTTGGTTCGAGGCGTGATTGCGGCCTCGACGGCCGCGGGGTCGAGGCAGAAGTAGTGCGGCTCGATGTCGGCGAACACGGGCGTCGCGCCGGTGAGTGCCACCGAGTTGGCCGTGGCCGCGAAGGTGAATGAGGGAACGATCACCTCGTCACCCGGCCCGACACCCGCGGCGAGCAAACCGAGGTGGGAGCCCGCGGTTCCCGAGTTGACGGCCACACATGTCCAACCGCCAGCGACCTGGGCACCGAACTCGGTCTCGAACGCCGCTACCTCAGGGCCTCCGGCAATCATCCCGGAGCGCAGGACGCGGTCGACCGCAGCGCGTTCCTCGTCGCCGATGATCGGCTTGGCAGCGGGGATCATGCCTGGACCTCCGTGAGGGTCTCGTCGTTCTGGACGTAGCGAGTGCCAGTCTGAGGGCAGAGCCACTGACCGTCATCCGAGAGCTCGAGCGGCACGCCTGCGCGGCCCACCCAGCGAATCCGCTTGGCCGGCACACCTGCGACGAGGGCGAAATCGGGGACATCGCGGGTGACGACCGACCCGGCCGCGACTAGGGCCCAACGCCCGATGACTACCGGCGCCACACACACACTGCGCGCACCGATGGACGCACCCTCGCGGACGGTGACTCCGACCGGAACCCAGTCGTGGCCTGACTTTTGGGTACCGTCCGGGTTCACCGCGCGCGGGAAGTGATCATTGGTGAGCACCACCGCCGGCCCGATGAACACGCCAGCTTCGAGAACCGCGGGCTCGTATACCAGCGCATAGTTCTGGATCTTGGAATTGGCGCCGACGGTGACGCCAGTGCCGACATAGGCACCGCGACCCACCACGACGTTCTCACCGAGCACGGCACCTTCGCGGACCTGGGCAAGATGCCAGACCGAGGAGCCCTCGCCGAGGATTGCCCTGTCGTCGACGTCGGCGCTGGGCACGATGCGCGCGGGCACGGGACTCCTCGGAATGCTGTCATGAGCCAGGGTCAGAACCGGCTCGGCAGGAGCCACTCTACCGGCCGAGATCCGTTGGCCCCGCACCGTTGCGCGTGGCGTGGGTCTCTCCGACGATCATCCCGGAGCGGCCCTCTGCCGGTGATCCGGCCGTTGCGGCCTACGAAGTCGCGGGTCAACGGCCACGCGTGCGGGCCAGCGCCATCACCGCGCCCGCGAAGCGTGAATACTCCTCGTCCTCCACCGGGGCCCACTCGCGGGCCGCTGCTCGCTGCATCTCGAGCAGCGCTGGCTCTGCGACATAGGCCCGAAGCGCGGCGGTCGCGGCATCGGGACCGTCGACGACCGTCCCGGCGGCCGACGCCGTCAGGAGTTCGGCCTGGCGTGGGAGTGGCGATGCCACGACCGCGAGGCCCGCCGTGAGGTACTCGAATACCTTGGAGGGCATGGCATCGCGGAAGGCGGGCGTGTCGTGCAGCAGAGAGAAGCCGACCCATGCTCCGCGGGCGAGTTCCCATGCCTCGCGAGGCGGACGCCGTCCATGTAGGCGCACGCGTCCGCGGACGTCATCGCAGGCCAACCGCGAGGTGAGCGCGGACTCCTCAGTGCTCGAGACCGGGCCAACAAGGTCGAGGGTCCACCCCGGCGCAGCGGCGACGGCCTCGATCATGTCGAACAGCCCGCGCGAGATCCGGAGGTCGCCGATGTAGAGGGCCCGGGGCTCGGGATCAGGCGCCGTCGGAGGCGGCAGGTAGTCGCCATAAGGGAGATTGCGAAGGACTACTCGGTTGCGCGCCGCCATCGGAGGAACGTGCGTGTCGGCGACGACCGTGAGATCAGCGCGGCCCGCGAGCGCGGTCGAGGCGCGGGCACCCCAGCGCGAGAGTGCACCGACGAGGCCGCGCGCCCACGCGCGGTCGTTCAGCAGCGCCGCGTAGTCCTCCGAGAGGTCGACCACCAGTGGGTGGCCAGCGAGGCGGCGAACCCACGCGCTGGGCACGGCGTCGGGATCCAGGACGAGCACAACGCGTCCGCGAGCGCGCCACGGACTCGCGAGTGAACTCGCGATCCGCCCGGCAGCCCCGCGACGCGGTGCGATCCTGACGGCGGAGGCCTGCGGCGGAGCGCCCTCCGCAGTTCCGAAACCGAGGACCTCGACCGTGAGCCCGACATCCGCGAGCGCGCCGACTATGCGGTGGAGTCTCGCGTCAGCGACATCGCGCACCGTCGTGACCACACTGACGTCGTATGTGGGTCGCGACACGTGGGTCAGACGTCCTCGAGGGTGTACGCGGACTCACCAACGTTGACGAACCGCGTGTACTCGTTGATCACATGCTGGGGCTCGCTGCGGATCATGAGCCGCCCCTTATTCATCCAGATCGCGTCGTTGCACATGTCGCGCACGGTGCCCAGCGCGTGACTGACCAGGATCATGGTGCGGGCCTGCCCCACGAGCTCGGCCATCTTCGCGGCGGCCTTCTCCTTGAACTTCGCATCGCCCGCCGACAGTGCTTCGTCGACGAGCAAGATGTCGGGCTCCATGTGCACGGCCACCGCGAAGGCGAGCCGGCTGAACATGCCGGAGGAGTAGGTGCGCATCGGGAGGTCCATGAAGTCGCCGAGCTCGGCGAATCCCGCGATCTCCTCGTACTTGTCGGCGATCTCGGCTCGGGAGTAGCCCGCCGCGAGGCCTCCGAGCAAGACGTTCTCACGTCCAGAGATCGCAGCGTTGAAACCGACTCCGAGTGCAAGCAGCGTGCTCACCTTGCCGCGCACGACGATGCGCCCGGTCGTCGGCGGAAGGATCCCCGCGATGGCGCGAACCAAGGTGGACTTGCCTGCCCCATTGCTGCCGATGATGCCGAGCACTGAACCTTGGGGGACGTCGAAGGAGACGTTCTTGACGGCTTCGACCTCGCGAACGCTGCGCTCGCGTCGGCCGAGCCGGAGCACGGCGTCCTTGAGCGTCGGCGACTTCTCGAACGTCGTTCGATAGGTGATGCAGACATCCTGCACGCTGATGACGGGCCCCACGGGCTTGTCAGAGTCGGACGGCAAAGTCGCGCTCCCTCGACATGAAGACGACGGCGCCCAGGGCGAGCGTGCCGAAGGACCACAGTGCGGCCTCGATCCACATCCATGCGGGGATGAGGTCGCCCCTCACGAGGAGGTCACCCCAGCCACCGAGCAGGCTGTAGAGCGGATTGAGATGGATCAGCGGGCCGATCTTCTCGATGAACTTCGCATCCGGGTAGAACAACACCGGCGAGACGTAGAGCCAAATACGGGTGACGTAGGGCAGGAAACTCGCGGTGTCGCGGAAGTAGACCTGCGCCGTCGCCAGCAGCAGCCCCATGCCTGTGCCGAACACCATCAGCAGCATGAACATCGGGATGGCCAGCAGCGCGGTGGTGCTCACCCCCACATGGGTGATCAGCGCCACCGCTAGGTAGACCAGCATCGTCGGTAGGAACTTGCGGAACGCAATGTAGACCGCCGACAGCGGCAGGAGCATCCGCGGGAACGCGGTGTTCATGATCATTCGGCCAGCCGAGGTGACCGAAGCCGACCCCCCGGACATGCAGCCCGCCACGAAGTAGAAGGCGAAGAGCCCAGCGAGCAAGTGGGCGAAATAGTCCGACGGCTGGGTGGCCTGAGAAATAATCGCGACGAGCAGGTAATAGACCCCGGCGAGAAGTAGCGGGTTGATCACGTTCCAGAGGACGCCGAACACGGTGTCGTGATGAGTCGACCTGATCGTCGACTTCGCAAGCTCGACGGCGAACGCGCGACGGCGCCACAACTCACGGAAATAGGGGCGGATCGGGGGTAGACCCGCTCGGTGAGGCTCGTAGACGTGGTATTCGCCGAGGTAGTCGTCCTTGAGGACGGCAGCGTTCGACACCTGAGACCTCACGAGGGATCGCACCCGGGACGCGTCGACTGGCGCGTCCACTTCACCTGGAGAGCCTACCGCCCTACGCCGGGCATGCTCCACGGACGCCGCGCGCCGCGTGGCAGGACTCTCGCCCTGGGCGACGTCGCTGAGGCACGCACACCCTCAGATCCGCTCGTAGACCGAGCGGAGCCGCTGCGCGTCCGCGTTCCAGGAGAGCTCCTCCGCCGCAGCCGCGACGGATGCGACGAGCTCGGGGTAGCGCTCCACCGCCCGGCGAACTGCGGCAGCAAGACCTGCAGCGTCACCGGCGCGATAGACCTCACCAATGCCGAACTGGCGCACGATCGCGGCGATGGCGGGATTCTCCGTGGCGATCACAGGGACGCCGGCGTGCACGGCGTGGAAGAGCTTGTTGGGCATGGCAAGCATGTGGTTCTCGGAGGTGGCCGAGAGGGTGACCAGGCTCAACCCCGTGCGACGCAAGAGATCAGTAACCTCCGCGATCGACACGGCTGGCATGAGAGTCGTGCCGGTCGCCTCGATGCGGTGGGCGTTCTGGCCCACCCACACCTCGTCGACCGGGCCCACCATCGTCACGGGGAAGTCCGGCAGATCGGCGGCAGCCTCGAGCACCGTCTCGAGCTCACGATGAGCGTCAACTCGTCCGGCGAACACAAGGCCCGACGGCGCCTCCGGCAGGGCGGGGCCGCCGGCGGCGCGCACCGGGAAGGAGTTGCGCACCACCACAACATGCGACCACCCGTACGCCGCGCGCAGTGCATCAGCCACGCCCTCGCCCACCGTGATCACGGCAGCAGCCGAGCCGCCGAGCCGGCCCTCAACCCGACGCTCACGCCGGTCCTGCCACGGCGTAGGCCGATACTGGCGCTGCTGACCGAGCCAGAACTCATGCGAGTCGTAGACGTAGGGGACGCCGCGCTCCACCGCCAGAGCGGCACCGGCTTCGAGAGCGGTGAAGTCATGGGCATGGACGACGTCGAACTCTCGGTGGCGGGCCTCGACGATGGCGGCGGCGGCCCACGAACCGAACACCTGATTACGGTGCTGAGGCAGAAGGGCCCATCGCGCCAGTCGACGGGGCGCGGACATTCGACGAGCTGGCGTCGCTGGCTCCCCTGAGGGCCTGAACACACTCGCGGCACCGACACTCGACACCGTGATCCCTGCGGGCGGGATGAACTCGGGCGGCACGTCCTTGCCGATCACGTGCACGGAATGTCCAGCATCCACAAGGGATCCCGCCTCGCGCATCACGCGGGTGTCCGTCACCACCGACGTGGCAACCAGCATCAGGATGCGCATCCTCAGCCACCGCTCCGCAGGCCGCGCGGGCTCGTCAGGAACCCGACTCCCCACGCCCCATGCATCGTGGCAAACACCAGAGGGAGCCTGAGCCAGGGGCCGACCCGCAGACCGCGGCCCGCGACGGCACTTCCCAGGAGGATGAGCGCTCCGTAGCCAAGGGGGGCTGCCCAGCCCAGGCGAAGCCAAATCGGACCAGCGACTCCGACGAGGCCGGCAAGAATTCCGCTGAGGACCCCCGCGACCGCAATGGGCGGGGCGAGATAGCGAGGGCTGACCGTCTCAGGGTGGCGGCGCATAACCTCGCGCCGCCAGCGTCCGTAGCCGAAGTACTGACGGGCCAGCGCGCCAACGCTGGGACGCGGACGGTAGGTGACACGCATGGCCGGGTTGAACCATACGAGCCCACCCGTCTCACGGATGCGATGGTTCATTTCCCAGTCCTGGGCCCGGAGAAAGGTGACGTCGTAACCCCCGACGCGCTCGAGCGCGGAACGGCGGAACGCCCCAAGGTAGACAGTCGATGCGGGCCCCTCCTGGCCACCGGTGTGGAAGGACGCAGCACCCACCCCGAGTCGGCTGATCATCGCCCGCGCCACTGCGCACTCGAAAACGCTGACGCCCTCGGCGGCCATGACGCCACCGACGTTGTCGGCACCAGTGCGCACGAGAGTCTCGACAGCGATGGCCACGTAGTCCTCGGGGATGAGCGCATGACCGTCGACACGCACGATGATCTCGTGCGATGCCGCTGCGATCGCAGCGTTCAGGCCAGCAGGTGTGCGCCCGGTGGGGTTGGGGACGAACCGGACTCTGGCGTCAGCAGCGGCGAGTCTGGCTGCGACCTCATCGGTGCGATCCGAGCTCGGCCCGAGGGCGAGCATCACCTCGAGGCTCCCGGGGTAGCGCTGCCCGAGGATCCGGGCCACGGCCTCCGCAAGGTGCCTCTCCTCGTCGAGCACCGGGATCACCACAGACACCGCTGGCGAGACCCCTGGCGAGACCGGGGTGGCCGGGGTCGCGGGGGAAACCCCCAGCGAGGGGGCCGGAACGTGAGCGGGATCGGGCGTGGGTGACTGGGTCATCGCGTGAGAACGGTAGTCGACGACGGGGGTGACCCACCTCACGTGAGGTAGCGGCACGATCAATCAGCGCCGCGCGTCGTACCCTAGGCAGGCTCGCGGACCACAACCTGGAGGACTCTCTCGTGATGACTGCTCCGCCGACCGGGCCCGCACCTGCGGCAGGTCTCACCGGGCGGCGCCACCGCTGGCTGCGCATCGCTGCCGGCGTGGTGTCTGTGGCTGTCGTCCTGAGCAGCGCCGTCGCATGGGCGGGGGTCTCCCGCTACAGCGGGAAGATCACCCGAATCGAGATCCAGGGCCTCACCCCCGTCGTCGAGGCACCCGTCCAGGGGCACACCCCACCCATGACACTCCTGGTGGTGGCCAGCGACAGCCGTGACGGCCTGAGCCGCACCGAGACCGGCACGCTGCACCTCGGGCAGGCCAACTACGGACCCCCGCGAACCGACACCATGATGCTCGTCCACATCGGCGCGGACGCGGGAGACATCACGGTTGTCTCGCTCCCCCGCGACACTCTCGCCACGGTGCCGGAATACACCGACGACAAGGGGAAGATCCACGCCGCCCACCGGGCCAAGCTCAACTCCGCCTATGAGGGCGGCGCCGGGGTCATGGTGCAGGCCATCGAACAGATGACCGGCGTGACCATCAACCATTACCTCGAGATCAACTTCAACGGATTCCTCCGCATGGTCGACGCACTCGGCGGCGTCGAGGTCTGCCTGGTCAAGAAGCTCAAGGACGAGAAGTCCGGGCTCGACCTGCCTGCCGGGCTACAGACGATCTCGGGACCACAAGCGCTCGCCTACGTGCGCGCTCGCTACGTCGACCCCACCGCCGATCTCGACCGCATGAAGCGGCAACAGAAGTTCGTCGCCTCGATCGTTAAGAAGGCCACCAGCGCCGGCACCTTGCTCAACCCGCTCAAGCTCGACGGGTTCTTGTCGGCGGTGGCCGGGAGTATCACCACCGATGCCGGGCTGGGCCGCGACCAACTTCTCGCCCTGGCCGACCAACTCAAGGGCCTCGACCCAAGCCGCGTGGCATTCATGACCGTGCCACTGCTCGGCAATAAGCGGATCACTGGAATCGGCGACGTACTTCTCTGGGACGAAGTACAGGCCAAGGTCCTGTTCGACGCGATCAACTCCGACACCCCGATCCTGCCCCCCTCCCCCTCAGCGTCCGCCTCGCCATCGCCCTCGCCCTCACCTTCGCCTTCGGACACCGTCGCGGTGGCGCCCTCATCGGTGCGCATCAAAGTGGTCAATGGCACCACCACAGGCGGCCTCGGAGGCAAGGCAGCGGCCGATCTGGCTGCCGTCGGTTTCATCGTCGTCGGGAAGGCCACGACGGCCTCGGCGCCGATCGGGGCCACCACCGTCATCAGGTACGACCCAGGATTCGACCAGTCGGCGCTCACCGTGGCTGCCGCTCTGCCCGGTTCGGTCCTCACCGAGGTCCCGGGGCTCGGGCGGACGATCACGGTCACCATCGGCACGTCCTACACAGGCGCACAGCAGGTCACCGTCGCGACGCCCACGAAATCGGCGAGCCCCACGGCGACGCCGAGTCCGAGCGCGACACTTCCGCGGACTGCCGCCGACGACCTCTGCGCCTGACGGGACCCACCATGGCGATCCTCATAGATCCACCCGAGTGGTGGCACCTGGAACGGTGGTGGGGACACATGGTCAGCGATGAGTCCTACGACGAGCTTCATGACTTCGCCGCGGACCTCGGAGTACCCCGGCGCGGCTTCGAGCGCGACCACTACGACATCCCCTCTCACCTGCACGAAGCAGCGATCGCCGCAGGTGCGGTGCTGGTCACGTCACGGGAATTGGTGACCCGGCTCACCGACGCGGGGCTGCGCCGCCCCAAAGCACGATTCGCTGCACCTAGTTGGTGCCCTTGAAGATCTGCGTGGTCTTCGAGTCGGGCTTCCCTTGATTTCCAGCACCCTCTCGCGCTCAACGCTCGAAAGTTCCTTGTCGTCGTCCTCGACAGATCTGACCGTGATCCGGCTCACGATGTGGGCGATCCTTCGGAGGTGGCCTCCATCCTCGGCTCGGAAGCCTAGGCTGACTTCGTGACACACGACATCGCTGCTGCCGAGTTCGCTCCCCGCCGCATCACTGTGATCGGTTGTGGCTACCTGGGGGCGGTCCATGCCGCCGCGATGGCCACTCTGGGGCACGATGTCCTGGGCTTCGACATCGACACAGACAAGATCGCCCTGCTCGAGAAGGCCGAGACCCCTTTCTACGAGCCCGGTCTCGAATCGCTGCTCACCGAAGCCCTGGCCACCGGACGACTGCGGTTCACGACCTCGTACGCCGAGACGGCAGCATTCGGCGACGTTCACTTCCTATGCGTGGGCACTCCCCAAAGCGCTGAATCGAATGCAGCGGACCTGTCCTACGTCGACGGGGCCATCGAGACCCTCGCACCACTGCTCACTCGCCCGTGCCTCGTCGTCGGCAAGTCAACGGTTCCCGTCGGGACGGCGGAGCGCATCCGCGACACCCTGGCCGAGCTCTCCCCGGTGGGCGCGGCCGTGCGCCTCGCATGGAATCCCGAGTTCCTCCGCGAGGGCTTCGCCGTCACCGACACGCTCACGCCCGATCGCCTGGTCGTGGGCGTCGACGCCCAAGGCGACGCCGACGAGCTCGCCGCCCTCTACCAGCCTGTGCTGATCCACGGAATGCCGTGGGTCGTCACCGACCTCGCCACTGCCCAGCTGGTGAAGAGCGCCGCCAACGCGTTCCTCGCCACCAAGATCTCCTTCATCAACGCCATGGCTGAACTGTGTGAGGCCACCGGCGCCGACGTCGTGGCACTCGCCGACGCGATCGGGCATGACGTCCGCATCGGCCGGAAGTTCCTTCAAGCCGGTCTCGGCTTCGGAGGTGGCTGCCTGCCCAAGGACCTGCGCGGCTTCATGGCACGCGCGGAGGAACTCGGGGTCGACCAAGCACTTCACTTCCTGCGCGATGTCGACGACATCAATATGCGCCGGAGACGTCGCGCGGTCGAGGTTACGACCCAACTTCTCGGCGGTTCGGTCACGGGCGCCCACATTGCCGTGCTCGGTGCGGCCTTCAAGCCCGACAGCGACGATATCCGCGACTCCCCGGCCCTCGACGTTGCGACAATCCTGCACGAGCGCGGCGCCAAGGTGCGCGTGCACGACCCCAAGGCACTCGGGAACGCGCGTCGAAGCCGTCCTGCCTTGAGCTTCGTCGACGACCCGATCGACGCCTGCCGCGACTCCGACGTCGTCCTTCACCTGACCGAGTGGAAGGTCTACCGCGAGCTCGACCCGGTCGATCTGGGCAAGATCGTGGCGCATAAGCGAATCCTCGACGCGAGGAATGCACTCGATTCGGCCGCGTACGTGCGGGCCGGGTGGGACGTTCGCGCTCTCGGTCGCCCCAACGTCAACCGCTGACCACGAGTCAGGTTCGACACGCTCGTCTGGGTGGCGTCGTCATGCGCGGGCGACTGTCGGCCTAACCTTCGACCATGGCCCGCGACCCTGATCTCTACGGTGACGACACCCGGGTCGCGGCCGTCCTTCGCGACTCGGCTGTTTGGGCCGTGGTGGGGCTCTCGGAGAACACCGGGCGCGCGGCCTATGGGGTTGCCAGGATGCTTCAGGCCAAGGGGAAGCGCATCGTGCCCGTCCACCCGTCCGCCGCGACGGTCCATGGGGAGCGCGGTTACGCGAGACTGTCCGATGTCGTGTTCGAACTCGGAGAGGTCGATGTGGTCGACATCTTCGTCAACTCCGAGCTCGCGGGCGCCGTCATCGATGAGGCCATCGCAATCGGGGCCAAGGCGATCTGGCTGCAGCTCGACGTCATCGACGAAGCTGCGGCTCGTCGAGCCCGCGCAGCCGGCCTCGACGTGATCATGGACCGCTGCCCCGCCATCGAATGGCCCCGACGACTCCCCGGCACCCCCTAACACCCCCACCCACAAACTCCCCCAATTTCTGGTGAATGTGCCCTGGGCGGCCTTAGAGGCCGCCGGCGGGACCCTACGGACAGTGACGTGCAGGACACGCAGGGCTTCACCTCGTTCCCAGCCACATGATCAAGGGAAGTTCAGAGGCCTCTAGCGCCGCCCAGGGCACATTGACCGGAAAGGAAGGGGCGGGTGGGGTCTTAGGGGGTGGCGAGGGTGGACTTGAGGGCGGCGCCCTTGGCGGTGGCGGTGGCGTTGAGGGCGGATTGGAATTCGCGCATGCGCTCGCGCAGGGCCACACCCCGCGGGTCATCGCCAGCGGCGAGGATCCGGACGGAGAGCAGGGCCGCGTTCCGTGCATTGCCGACCGCGACCGTGGCTACGGGCACACCTGCCGGCATCTGCACGATCGAGAGCAATGAGTCGAGACCATCGAGGTGGGCGAGGGGAACCGGGACACCCACAACTGGCAGTGGCGTCACCGACGCCAGCATGCCGGGAAGGTGGGCCGCACCACCCGCGCCGGCGATGATCACTCGAAGCCCTCGGTCGACCGCACTACGGCCGTATTCGACCATCTCCTCAGGCATGCGGTGCGCCGAGACGACATCCACCTCGTAGGCGATGTCGAACTCCTCGAGCGCCGCTGCGGCCGCGGACATCACCGGCCAGTCAGAGTCGGAGCCCATGACAATTCCCACCAGCGCACGGGGGGCGAGGTCAGCCTTGTCACTCATCGATGACTCCTGTCAGGTAGTCGGCCGCATGGTGCGCCCGCGCGAGCAAACTGTCGAGATCATCTCCCACGACGGTCACGTGCCCGACCTTGCGCCCGGGTCGAACATCCTTGCCGTACATGTGGATCCGGAGTCCGGGGTCACGCGCCATGCAGTGCAGGAACGCGCGGTACATGTCGCCGTGATCGCCACCGAGAACATTCACCATCACCGAGTACGGCGCGATCGCCGAAGGATCCCCCAGCGGGAGGTCGAGAACCGCGCGGAGGTGATTCTCGAACTGCGAGGTCACCGCGCCGTCGATCGACCAGTGGCCCGAGTTGTGCGGTCGCATCGCGAGTTCGTTGACAAGCACTCGTCCGTCACGGGTCTCGAACATCTCCACCGCGAGCATGCCGACGACCCCCAGCGCCCCTGCCACGGTGAGCGCGATCTGTTGCGCCGCAACCGCTTCAGCACCTGACAGCCCGGGAGCGGGGGACACCACCTCGGTACAGATACCGCCGGTCTGAACGGTTCGCACGACGGGGTAGGCCACCGCCTGGCCATGCGGACTCCGCGCCACCTGAGCACACAGTTCCTGTACGAAGTCGACACACTCCTCGGCAAGCCATCGGGCGCCGGAAGGAAGCGGCGTTACCTCCAACACGGCTGCCACGGCGGAGATGTCCTCGAGCACCCAGACGCCACGGCCGTCGTATCCACCACGCGAGGCCTTGAGCACCACCGGCCATCCGGCGAGGGCAGCAAACTCCGCCACGTCGGCGACATGCGACACGACCGCCCACCGCGGGCACGGCACACCTGCCGCCGAGAGGGCCTCGCGCATCACGATCTTGTCCTGAGCATGCACGAGGGCACCGGGACCCGGGCGCACCCTCACACCCTCGGCCTCGAGTGCCTCGAGGTGT
>WLRQ01000050.1 GCA_009697815.1 Actinomycetota bacterium | reverse complement strand
CGACAAGGGTTTCGGCTCCGACGTGACGCTCAAGGTCGGACACAGCCGCAGCCTCGGTCGCCGTCGGGTCCGCATCGCCCTCACGGGCGCAGGCGCCGTCGTCCTGATCGGCGCGGTCACCGCGGCAGTGCTGCTGATGAGCAACAACTCCACCCGGGTAGGCGCCATCTTCGCGGCCGATGCGATCAAGGTCGGCGATGTCGTCACCATCGGGTCGAACCAGGTCCAGATCACCGGTGGCGCGCTCAGTGGCGGGTCGTTCGTGGGCACCGCCACCCTCCAAGTGCCCAAGATTGTCGGAACGGCGACAGCAGGCGTCGCGCTGAGTCAGCCGGTGTCCTTCAGTTACGCCAACGCCGACAACTGGCAGGTGTCGGCGGTCGGCACGACGACCGACAGCCTTCGATTCGACTCGGTGGTTCTGCCCCGCTCGGCGATGACCGGCACGATGAGAGCGTCGGGGGGCGTCGTCACCTCGACCTTGGCCACCGCCATGTCCGGCCCGACAACCTTGATCAGCGGCAAGTTCTCGTTCAACTCGGCGACGATGACACTCTCGCCGACGTGCCCGACCACCACGAGCACTCGCCTGTGTGTCAGCGGGTCGATGTTCGTGTCGATGGTCGGAATCATGACCGCGAATTTCGGAAGCCCCGTCACCAGCCACAGCGACCTGCCCTTCACTGCCGTGGTGAACCTCAACACCGGCGTGAGCAACCTCGAGGCCCTCTACCCCCAGGACGAGAAGGCAGCCATCTCCTCGGCCTCGATCACGAACATGGCCCTGCGCATCTCGGCCAAGGACGATTCCTTCGCGGTGCTGGACCGCAACGGGAGCATCGTCCCCGCCGCTGGAAACGCCAACGATGGCCTCAACATCCAGATCATCGGCAAGGGGAAGGTGGCGCTGCCGAACTTCGAGGCCATCGGCTGGAACATTCCCGACTGGAATGTCGAGCGCGTGTCTCTCACCTACGTCAACGGTGGGCTCGTCCTCGTCGGGCAAGGCATTCCGAAGTCGGTCGGCAAGACGAGCGTGGACTCCTTCGCCTACTTCGACGCTGAGGACACCCTGGCCACAATCTTCGGCAACACGATCACCATCCCCAAGCGCACCGTCGTGTTCGGTATGTCGACGAGTGATATCAGCCTCACCGCACTCCTCCACTTGTCCGGGCTCTCCAACTCAAGCCTGGACGTTCCCGTGGGCAAAGAGGGCATGTTCATCATGTACACCGCGAACGGCAACGCGACCCTGGGCTGGACCATCCCCGACGGCGTGAAGCTGCCGAGCTTCTCCAGCGACTACACGTTCAAGTTCACCGGGGCCACCATCTCTGTGGAGGTCAACCCGAACCCGGCCAAGGCCTGGCAGGCGACGTTGAAGCTCGCCCAGAACGGGCTGCTGAGCATCTCTGGGTCCTCCGGCAGCGTCAAGGACATCGCCGTTCAGGCGGCCATCGCCTACACGTACCCCCTGAGCGCACTGACACTCTCGGTGTCAGCGAACGGGCTTTACGGTAAAGCGGTCTGGCCCAACGTGGCCGGGATCGATGGCCTTGATCTCAACGGGTTCGCGATCAGCGGCACGCTCAGCACCGCCACCGGCCTCCCGATCGGGGTCGGCCTAGCCGGCGATGGAATCCTCGGTGGCAAGATCCGAAGTCTGATCAACCCCAACGGCTCCGATACCCCGGTGAAGTTCATCGCCAACATCTCCGCCGTAGCACCGTGCATCGACGTGGCCGTCGGTGATCCCGATGGCACGGCCAATGTGGTCAACCTCGGGCCGGGCGTCCTCTCGGCCACCTACGCGCACCTGTATGCCGCGCCGATCGGCTGCACGGTCGGCACCTACACCGTGCCCGCGGGATTCTCACTGACTTTCCGCGGCAAGGTGATTGGCGTCGCCACTGATGTCTACGCCGCGATCAATACCAACGTACCGATCTCCCTCAAGGGCAGCGGGTCCATCGGCACGATCTCGGTGGGCGGCTACTCCCTCAGCAACGCCTCCCTGGGCTTCCAGATAGGCGGCTACCAGGCCCAGTACATCGATGTGAGCGGCACCGTCTCGGCATCGGACCAGTCAGGCAGCAAGACGCTCGGGCTCAAGGCGCAGTTCGCGGGAGACATCACCTTCGGGCTGACGGGAGGCGTCGGACTCAAGGCCAACAACGTCCAATTCGACGCTTACTACGGATTGGCAGGCTGGCATCACATCGGATCGGGAGGTGCCTACGTAGACGGCAGCAGCCTCTGCTACAAGAAGAAGGTCTCTGGGAAGACGTTCAAGGTCTGCGTTCCCTGACCGCCCCGATGGCGTGAGGAGCGCCGTCAACCAGCCGCTCAGCTAGCGAGCGGCTTGCGCCAGAAGCACGACGGGATCAATACGGCGAGGCCCACGCAGATGCCCAGGATGCAACTGCCCGTCCAGCCGGACGAGGCATACACGATGCCGCCGAGGAACGAGCCGAGCGCGCCACCGGCGAAGTAGCACACCATGTAGGCACTGTTGATCCGACTGCGGGCCTCGGGCGCGAGGGCGTAGATGATCGTCTGGTTCGTGATGTGAACCCCTTGCACGCCGATGTCGAGGACGATGATGCCGACGGCAATGAACAAGATCGACGTCGAGCCCAGCATGCTCAGGGCGAACGACACCACCAGCAACACGGCCGAGACCATCGTCGTGAGCCCGCTGCGCTTGTCATCGGCGAGGCGTCCTGCGGCGTTGGCGGCGAGCAACCCGCCGAACCCGAGAAGCCCGAAGGCACCGATGAGCCCGGGGCTGTAGTTGAACGGAGGCGCCGAGAGGTAGAACGCCAACGTCGACCACAGCACACTGAAGGCGCCGAAGGCCATCGCCCCGAGCCACGCCCGGCGTCGTAGTTCGGGCAAGGTCACCAGGAGTCGGAGGGAGCCGCTGACGAGTGTGCGGTAGGGGATGAACGCGCGCTCGCGCTCCGCGGGGAGCATGAAATGCAACAGCACGGCGAGCACCGCCATCACCGCCGCGGCGACGTAGTAGACCGCGTGCCAGCCACCAAGCTCGGAGACGAAGCCGGACACCGTGCGCGAGAGCAGGACTCCCCCGAGCAGGCCCGTCATCATGCGACCGACCACCCGACCCCGGCGCGACGGCTCGGCGAGGTCCGCGGCGAATGGAATCAAGATCTGGCCGCCCACGGACATCAGGCCGATGAAACAGGTGATCAGTGCCAGGAGCCCGAACGAGGGCACCAGCGCCGCCACCGCCAACGACACGGCAGACAGGGCGAACACCCCGGTCGCGAACCTGTTGCGCGGGAGACGATCGCCCAAGGGCACCAGGAACGCCAGCCCGAGTGCGTAGCTGATCTGGATCAGGGTGTTGAGCAAAGAGCCATCGAGGGTGCTGACCCCGAAGTGCTGGGTGATCTGCTCAAGCAGAGGCTGGAGGTAGTAGAGGTTCGCGACGATCGCCCCGCTGGCCACCGCCATGACGACAAGCAGAGAGCCGGAGAGCCTGGGCTCGGCCTCCACGGGGTTGGCAGAATCGCCCTGCGCGGCGGTCAATCCGCTCACCGCGTCCTCCAAAAAGCTTGGGCCACTGAGGATTCCAGCGACGTCTTGTCTCGTGCCACACCAGAATGGACGCCTGCCCGCACCTCTGATCTTGCCTGGAGTGTGGCACAGGGTCACGGTGCTGCCTAGCGTGAGAAATCTTGATATCCGAGGGCACCTGGTCCTGCCTGCCGACGTGACGACGAGCGTGACCACGCCCATCCCGTCAATGAGAGCAGCGGAAGCCCGGTCAGACGTTGAACCTGAACTCCACGACGTCGCCATCGGACATGACGTAGTCCTTGCCCTCCATGCGCGCCTTGCCCTTCGAGCGTGCCTCGAGCACTGACCCGCAGGCCACGAGATCCGCGAAGGAGATCACTTCAGCTTTGATGAAGCCCTTCTGGAAGTCGGTGTGGATCACGCCCGCTGCCTCAGGCGCGGTGGCGCCCTTGCGGATCGTCCACGCCCGCGACTCCTTGGGGCCGGCGGTGAGGTAGGTCTGCAAACCAAGAGTGTCGAAGGCGACACGTGCCAGGTGCGAGAGACCCGACTCCTCGAGCCCGATCGACTGCAGGAGTTCGAGCGCCTCGTCGTCATCGAGCTCGGTGAGATCGGACTCAGTCTTGGCGTCGAGGAATACTGCCTCCGCCGGCGCGACGAGTGCTCGCAGCTCCTCGAGCAGCGAAGCGTTGCCGAGCTCGTCGACATCGACGTTGAAGACATAGAGGAAGGGCTTGGCGGTGAGGAGGAAGAGCTCGCGGAGCAACTCGCGATCAAGTCCCGCGGCGAAGATCGTGGTGCCCCGGGAGAGGACCTCGTAGGCCTCCTTCGCCGCCGCGAAGATCTCAGCACGGTCCTTGTGCAGCCGCACCTCCTTCTCCAGTCGTGGCAGCGCCTTCTCCACCGTCTGAAGATCAGCCAAGATCAACTCAGTGTTGATGATCTCGATATCGTCCTTGGGGTCGACCTTGCCCTCGACGTGAATCACGTCGGGGTCGGTGAAGACCCGGATCACCTGACAGATCGCGTCGCTCTCGCGGATCGTGGCGAGGAACTTATTTCCGAGGCCGGCACCCTCGCTCGCACCCTTGACGATGCCCGCGATGTCGACGAAGGACACCGTCGCCGGCAGTTGGCGCTCGGAGCCGAAGATGCCCGCGAGGATCCCCAGACGCGGATCGGGCACACCTACGACTCCGACATTGGGCTCGATCGTCGCGAAGGGGTAGTTCGCCGCGAGCACGTCGTTCTTGGTCAGGGCGTTGAACATGGTCGACTTACCCACGTTGGGCAGGCCCACGATGCCGATGGTCAGTGCCACGCGACTATCTCCAGACTCGAATCGCCACGCCGGGAACCGGAGATCCGGGCCGATCGGAACGCAGCGGACCCCATGGTGCCCCACAGGCATGGGCGTCCCGAAATCGGAGCCAGACGCCCTCGCGGAACGTGCGACCCGCTGCTCACCGCGCCACGCGCGCTCAAGCACGTGCCCTGGAACCAACGTGCGGGGTAGGCTAACCCTGCTTACGCACCCGTCAAAGCTGGTCAGCCCCAGAGAGTCGGATGTCGACTCGAGGGGCCAACCTGTTTTCGGCTGGCCTCGTTACCGGGCCTCGGGTGTGGGCCATTTTCACAGCTCGGAGTACCTCGAAAGGAAGTTTCCCATGCAGGGTGCCGTTCAACGCGACATCGTCGACGGTGATCTCGAGCAGGGCAAGGCCGATCGCCCAGCTGTCACACTCGAGCAGCCGAGCGCAGACGGCGAACCTGCCACCGCGGCGTTCACCGAGCGCGTGGAAGACCCGGCCCGGGCTGCCGCTCTCACTGGCGACTTGGATTCGATTGTCAGTGAATTGCGACGTTCGTTCGGCGGCTACCACCCCAACGACGTCAAGGCTCTGATCACCGACCTCATGGCTCAGGTCACCGAGGCCATCAACGAGCGGGCGCGGCTCAGCGAGCTCGACGATCCCGAACTCCTCGAGTTGGCGGGCAGCGAAGCGGCCCACATGGTCAGAACGACGAAGGCACGCGTGTCGGCGATGCTCAGCGACGCCCAGGCCGAGTGCGACCAGATCCTCGCGAGGGGCGAGGCTGTCCTCGCCGCAGCGCGGGCCGAGGCAGAAGAACTGCGGTCGTCGGTCCAAAGTGCGGTCGCTGCCCTGAGAGCCGACGCGCAGACCGAGGTCGGCGCCCTGCGAGTAGCAGCACAGTCAGAGGTCAGCGCCCTCAGGGCCGACGCGCAGTCAGAAGTTGGCACCCTTCGCGCAGCGGCGCAGTCCGAGGCCGCGAGCCTGAGCAATGAGGCCCGCAACACACTCGAGTCGGCGAAGTCGACCGCCGAGCGGGTCATCGTCGATGCCAAGAAGAACGCCACCGAGATCGAGGCCCTGTCGCAGCGCAAGGCCGACGAAACCCAGGCGGAGAGCGAGAGCGCGAGAACGCGCATGGGGGCCGAGGCGTCCGACGCACTCGCGGCGGCGGCCGCGACCGCGGCGAAGGTCATCGCCGACGCTCAGGCCCAAGCCCAAGCCACCATCGAAAGCGCCGATACCAAGGCCCAGAGCACCATCGAAAGCGCCGATACCAAGGCCCAGAGCACCATCGCGGGAGCCGAGGCTGAGGCTCAGCGCCTCATTCAGGAGGCGTCGGAGTACCAGGCCGAGAAGGCCCGCGAGGCCAGCGAGTTGGGCGAGCGCCTCAAGGAGCGCCAGTCAGAGCTGGTCGCAGGGTATGAGCGGCGCCGCGAGGAGATCCGCCTCGAACTCGTCCGCCAACGGACGCTCGCCCTCGAGATCATGGGCGACGTCAACCAGTTGAAGACGAACTTCTTCAACGCGTATCAGGATGTGGCCAGGTCGGTCGAGACCGGACTCCACCACCTCGCAACTCCCGCCAACCATGCCCAGGAGATCGCCAGCAAGATCGACGACCACCTCGCGCTGGACTGACCGGGTCTCACCTGTGCCTGCGCTGTCGCCCCAGCACTGACTGTCAGAGGGCCAGTGCACAGTGCTCACATGACTGATCTGATTCCCCTCCTCGTCGGTTTCGTACTCGGGGCGGTAGCCGTTCTCGTGCTCACCCGCCTGATCACTCCAGCGACGACCACGCTTGCTGCAGAGCGAGCCGCCGTCGAGGCCCTGGTCCGGCCGGTGAACGAGACCCTCACGCGGGTGTCCGATGACCTCGCGCGGGCCGAGCGCGAACGTGCGGCGGCCCATGCCACCCTGCACGAACAAATCCGGCTCACCGCTGCCGGAACCGATTCCCTGCGTGACCAAACCGGTCGGCTCGTCACGGCCCTGCGCCGCTCAGAAGTTCGGGGCCGCTGGGGTGAGGTCCAGCTACGGCGATTAGTGGAGGCCTCAGGGCTCCTCGCCCATGTGCACTTCGAGGAGCAGCCGAGCACGCGCGACGATGCCGGCGACCTGCTGCGTCCGGATCTGGTGGTCCACCTCTCGGACGACCGGGACATCGTCATCGACGCCAAGGTGCCACTCTCGGCCTACCTCGACGCCGCCGAGGCCACCGACGACGCCACGGCACGCACGTTCCTCGCCCGACATGCCGGCGAGGTTGCCGCCCACGTCGACAGGCTCTCGAGCAAGGAGTACTGGCGACGCTATGACAGTCCAGGATTCGTGGTGCTCTTCCTTCCGGCGGAGTCGTTCCTCTCCGCAGCTCTCGAGGTCCGTCCGGACCTGCTCGAGTACGCCTTCTCCCGTGACGTCGTGATCGCAACGCCCACCACATTGTTGGCCTTGCTGCGCACAGTGGCGCACACCTGGCGCCAGGAGTCGGCGGCACGGAATGTCCGCGAGGTGCACAAACTCGCCAGTGACCTCCACGCGAGACTGGCGACGCTCGGGAGTCATCTGGGCAAACTCGGGGCCGCACTCGACGGTGCCGTGGGGCAGTACAACTCCACGGTCGGATCACTCGAGTCCCGCGTCCTGGTCAGCGCCCGCAAACTCGCCGGCCTCGGAGTCGTCGATGCCCTCGACGACGGCGAGTCCGGTCTGGTCATGCCACGCCTGGTCACGACATCGACCCGGCCCCTCGCCGCCTCGGAGTTGGTGGCGTCGGCTGACGGCAGCCTGGCCGACCTCGCCGAGCACGCGTCGAGTGTCGAAGCGGGTCCCCCCATCCCGTACGGTTGGGCACCGTGAGCAATGATCAAATCCCCGATCTGCACGCTGTCGACGACCAGGACAGCGACGAGTCCGACGACCCGGGCGCTCCCTCCTCACTCCCCGAGGCAGCGCTGGCAGCGCCCATCGCTACCGGCAGGCTCTACCGATCCGCCGGAGCCGAGGGCTCGGCAAGCCTGGACGCCATTCCCGCAATCGATTCCCCAGAAACGAACAGGTCTGCCGACCCGAGCACCGGGGCGGTGGGGCGGCCCGGCTTCGCGGTCACGGGCCTGGCCTATTCCGGGGTAGTCGTGGTGCTCACCTCGGCCACTGTTCTCGTCGCATTCGCCGACGCACTCCTGCACGGGAAGATCGGAGTCGTCACCGGCGTCGCACTGGCGATCTCATCCCTGTACGCGGCCCTCGTCGTTCGCCGCACGGACATCTGGGCCGCCGTGTTCGTGCCGCCGCTGGCATTCCTCGCCGCGACTGTCACCGCCGGACAGCTCACCCTCGACAAGACAGGATCGCTGCTCGTGCGCGAGGGCTACACCTTCGCCCTCACACTCGCCGTCAACGCACCATGGATAGTCGGCACCACGCTGATGTGCCTGGTCGTAGTGCTGATTCGTCGCCTCCGGCGCGAAAGGCCCTAGGTGCCCTAGCGCCCAGCGTCGCGGGGCACGGCCGCAGCGGCCTTGATATCGCGTCGCAGTTCGGTGGGCAGCGAGAAGATCAGGTGCTCCTCGGCCGAGGACACTTCCTCGACATCGATCCATCCGCGGTCGGCGAGCCAGGCCAGAACTCCGTCGACGAGCACCTCGGGCACAGAGGCGCCGCTGGTGAGGCCCACGGTGCCGACATCGATGAACCAGGCGTCGTCGAGCTCGTCGGCCGAGTCGACCCGGTAAGACTTAGCCGAGCCGGCCTCAAGGCCCACCTCGACCAGCCTCACGGAGTTCGAGGAGTTACCGCTACCGACGACGATCAGCACGTCGCAGTCCGCCGCGATGTCCTTGACCGCGAGCTGGCGGTTCTGGGTGGCGTAGCAGATGTCGTCACTGGGCGGATCCATCAGGAGCGGCAGGCGCAGGCGGAGCCGCTCCACTGTCTCTATGGTTTCATCGACTGACAGGGTCGTCTGAGAGAGCCAGACGACCTTTTCGTCGACCCCGATCTCGACCTCGTCCGCATGCGAGGGACCATCGACGAGGGTGATCGCATCCGGCGCCTCGCCGGTGGTGCCCTCAACCTCTTCGTGGCCCTCGTGGCCGATGAGCAAGATCCGGTAGCCCTCGTCGGCGAATCGTCGGGCCTCGTGGTGCACCTTGGTCACCAGAGGACAGGTGGCGTCGATGGTGCGCAGGTTACGCGCCGCCGCTTGCTCGTGCACGGACGGTGCCACTCCGTGGGCGCTGAAGACCACGATGGAACCCTCGGGGACCTCGTCAGCCTCCTCGACGAAGATGGCCCCACGGCGCTCGAGCCCCGCGACCACATGACTGTTGTGAACGATCTGGCGCCGAACGTAGACCGGGGCACCGTAGAGCTCGAGGGCCTTCTCGACGGTGACCACCGCGCGCTCGACCCCGGCGCAGAATCCACGGGGGGCTGCCAAGAGCACCTTCTTGGTTCGACCGGCAAGAGCCGGATCGATCACAGGCACATCCGAGAGAGCGCTGTCGGTGTCGGTCACGGCACCATCGTAGGTGGGCGAGGACATGTCGGCCCGTTCTCCTAGGCTCGACCCATGACGTTGGACACCTCCCCGGACAAGCCTGCTCCTGTCCGCACCGTGTCTCGAGCCGTGGAGAGCTGGATCGCACGACTGGGATCGATCTGGATCGAGGGGCAGATCGCGCAGTTGACCCGGCGCCCCGGCGCAGGCCTGGTGTTCCTGACCCTGCGCGACACCGAGGCCGACATGTCCCTCACGGTCACCTGCCTGCCCCGGGTACTCGAGTCGTGTGTACCACCTCTCGCGGAGGGGCAGCGAGTCGTGGTCCACGCCAAAGCCGAAATGTTCACCGGACGTGGCACGTTGGCCTTTCGCGCGGCGGAGATCCGTCCCGTCGGCCTCGGCGAGCTTCTCGCCCAACTCGAGCAGCGCAAGAACCTTCTGGCGGCCGAGGGCCTGTTCGACACCTCCCGCAAGAAGTCCCTGCCCTTCCTGCCCGGTGTGGTCGGCCTGATCTGCGGCCGCGGAAGTGATGCCGAGCGCGACGTCGTCGAGAACGCCCGACGACGCTGGCCTGGGGTCCGATTCGAGATCCGCGAGGTGGCGGTGCAGGGGGTGCGCGCTGTCAGCGAGGTCAGCGCGGCCGTACGCGATCTCGACTCCCGCCCCGAGGTCGAGGTCATCGTGATCACTCGCGGCGGGGGCTCGGTCGAGGATCTCCTGCCCTTCTCGGACGAAGGTCTCGTGCGAACCGTGAGCGCGTGCGGTACCCCCGTGGTTTCCGCGATCGGACACGAGAAGGACGCTCCACTGCTCGACCTCGTTGCCGACGTCCGGGCCTCCACCCCCACCGATGCGGCCCGCAAGATCGTCCCTGACATGGTCGAGCAGATCCGCATCGTCTCCGAGCTGCGGGCGCGTGCCGATCGCGTGATGCGATCCCGCGTCGATCAGTCCACGGCCTGGCTCGAGGGCATTCGCCATCGGCCCGTTCTCGCCGATCCCGTCGTGCTCGTCACGGCGCGACATCAGGATCTGGGCACCCTCATCACCAGATCACGTCGCGCCCTCGAGCATCGGCTCGTGCGCACCCACGACGACATCGACCACCTACGGGCCCGCGTTCGCACACTCTCGCCCGCGGCCACCCTCGAACGCGGGTACGCCGTGGTCCAGACCCCGGACGGCTCCGTCGTGCGAGCAGCCAGCGAGGTCGCGGCCGGAGTCGTCGTCCGCATCCGGCTCAGCGAGGGCGAGTTCCAGGCTCGCCGAGAATGATCACGCCCGTCGTCACGCCTGACGCCGTCACAACCCTAGGCTGGACACCATGACCGCCACTCCCGAGAACCTCTCGTTCGAGCAGGCCCGTGACGAGCTCGCCGACGTCGTCGCGCGTCTCGAAGCTGGGGGCACCACACTCGAGGACTCGCTGGCCCTCTGGGAGCGCGGCGAGGCCCTCGCGGCCCTGTGCCAGGGTTGGCTCGACGATGCCCGAACCCGGCTCGACGCCGCACGCGGGTCCCAGAACTCCCCCGCGGATTCGTGAACTCCTGACGCGCGGCAGCACACGTACCGCGGCACCGCAGCACCGACCGCGATTCAGCCCGCGACTAAAGCCTTGGTGAAAGCCTCGATCTCCGGCCACGCAGCAGATCCTGTGACCACGTATGTCACTCCCGATTCAGCCCGCAGGAGGGAGCGACGGTCAGGCGTGGCCAGCCGTGTCCACGTCTGGCCAGCGATCTCGACGGTGCCCTCGTGGAGGCCTCCGAGTGACTGCTCGTGGACGAAAGACACCGCCCTGGTGGCGGACTGCTCAACGCCGATATAGGCAGCCGACGGCGTCACATAGCCCAGGTGCACAACGTCCTCACCATCCGAGGCGGTGCTGATCCGTGCGCTCGTACATCTCCATTGGGCACTGAGCCCCCGAGGGGCAAGCACGGGCCAGGTCTCGGCCGTCCTCGCCCCTTGAACGACGGGCGCGGGGTCTATCGCGCGCACGGGGTCGGGGTTGCCGCGATTCCAAGGAAGGACCAGGAGCGCGACCACACCCGTGACCACCAGCATCGACAGGAGCATGTCCCGCACCGTCTGGCGAAGGCGCTTGCGGGAGCGTTCCTCCCGCATCGCGGCCACGAGTTCGGCTTCATTGCTCTGATCCACCACGCCATTGTGCGCGACCGTGTCGACGCGCACCTCTGCGGGCACCGCAGGCACGTGCATCGACATCCGGCTCCCGCGAGCGCCCCGACCTCGTTACAGTGCGTAGAAGCAGCGCGACTCTCGCCCGCGCCACCAGCGTGCGACCACCACGACCTCGGGAGCCAGCACTATGACGACCACCGACTCCACCCGACAGCCTGAGGCCCCAGACCGCAACCTCGCGCTCGAGCTCGTCCGAGTCACCGAGGCCGCAGCCATGGCCGCCGCGCGATGGGTCGGGTTCGGCGACAAGAACGGTGCCGATGGCGCCGCCGTCAACGCGATGCGTGCCCTCGTCCAATCAGTGTCGATGCGCGGCACTGTCGTGATCGGCGAGGGCGAGAAGGACGACGCCCCCATGCTGTTCAACGGGGAACTCATCGGCGATGGCACGGGCCCTGAGGTCGACGTCGCCGTTGACCCGATCGACGGCACCACCCTGTGCGCGAAGGGGATGCCCAATGCACTGTCGGTCCTCGCCGTGTCCGAGCGCGGCACGATGTACGACCCGTCCGCAGTCTTTTACATGGAGAAGCTCGTCACCGGACCAGCCGGAGCAGCCGTCGTCGACATCGAGGCTCCGATCGGCGACAACCTTGCCCGGATCGCCAAGGCCAAGTCCGAGCGCATCGAAGACCTCACGGTGGTGATCCTCGACCGACCACGTCACGAGCAACTCGTCACCGACATCCGCAAGGCTGGCGCGCGCATCAAGTTCATCACCGACGGCGACGTCGCCGGGGCCGTGATGGCCGCACGCGAGGGCACTGGCATCGACCTGCTCATCGGGATCGGCGGGACACCCGAGGGCGTCATCACCGCGTGCGCTATCAAGTGCCTCGGCGGCGTGATCCAAGGCAAGCTCTGGCCCAAGGACGAGGCCGAGCGCCGTCGCGCGCTCGACGCAGGGCACGACCTCAATCGAGTGCTGCTCACCGATGATCTGGTCACGGGCGACAACGTGTTCTTCGTAGCAACCGGAGTCACCGATGGCGAGATGCTCGAGGGCGTCAGGTTCAGTGGCGACACCATCACCACCCACTCGATCGTGATGCGCAGCAAGAGCGGCACCATCCGCGAGGTCAAGAGCGAGCAAGCACTCAACAAGTTGCGCTTGTACTCCGCGATCGACTTCGACGGCACGAAGTAGACCAGAACGCGACACCTCACCTCGACGCGTCACCCGCGCGCGGGAAGGCCCCCCGATGCGCCGTAGGCTCGACTCATGCCTGAGTTCGAGTACACCGACATGCTGCCGCTCGGCCCCGACGAGACGCCCTACCGGCTTCTCACGACCGAGGGAGTCACCACCGTCGAGGTGGCCGGGCGCACATTCCTCGAGGTGGCCCCGTCGGCGCTCACACTCCTCACGGAGACGGCGATCCGGGACATCCAGCACCTGCTGCGGCCTGGACACCTTGCCCAACTCCGCGCGATCCTCGACGATCCTGAAGCCTCGCCCAACGACCGATTCGTCGCGCTCGACCTGCTGAAGAATGCCAACATCGCCGCCGGTGGAGTCCTGCCGATGTGCCAGGACACCGGAACCGCAATCGTCATGGGCAAGCGCGGACAGCACGTGCTCACCCCAGGTGACGACGAGCGTGCGATCAGCCGAGGGGTATACGACGCCTACACCAAGCTCAACCTGCGCTATTCGCAGATGGCCCCGCTCACCATGTGGGACGAGCGCAACACCGGCAACAACCTTCCCGCGCAGATCGAGCTCTACGCAGACACCACTCCCGGCCACGAGACCTCGTACAAGTTTCTCTTTATGGCCAAGGGCGGCGGCTCGGCGAACAAGTCCTACCTGTTCCAGGAGACGAAGGCCGTTCTCAACCCCAAGTCGATGCGCGCCTTCCTCAACGAGAATCTGCGCTCTCTCGGCACCTCGGCGTGCCCGCCGTACCACCTCGCGATCGTGATCGGTGGCACGTCGGCGGAGTTCGCGCTGAAAACCGCGAAGTACGCCAGCGCCCGTTATCTCGACTCACTACCGACGACTGGATCCGCTGGCGGACAAGCATTCCGAGATCTCGAACTTGAGGCTGAAGTGCTTGAGCTGACGAGGGAGTTCGGCATCGGGGCCCAATTCGGCGGCAAGTACTTCTGCCATGACGTACGCGTCGTGCGACTGCCTCGACACGGCGCGTCCTGCCCGATCGCGATCGCCGTGTCCTGCTCGGCCGATCGCCAGGCACTCGCGAAGATCACCCCTGAGGGCGTGTTCCTCGAGCAGCTCGAGCGCGAGCCCGCCCATTTCTTGCCCGACGTCACCGACGAGACTCTCGACGATGACGTGGTGCACATCGATCTCGCTCGTCCCATGGCCGAGATCCGGGCTGAGTTGAGCAGGTACCCAGTGAAGACTCGACTCTCACTTCACGGGCCACTCGTCGTCGCCCGTGACATCGCCCATGCACGCATCAAGGAGATGCTCGATGCCGGCGAACCCATGCCGCAGTATCTGCGCGACCACGCCGTCTACTACGCGGGTCCCGCAAAGACTCCCGCGGGGATGGCATCTGGATCCTTCGGACCCACGACCGCCGGCCGTATGGATGCCTACGTCGATCAGTTCCAGAAGGCTGGGGGCTCGATGGTGATGCTGGCCAAGGGCAACCGCAGCAAGGGCGTCACCGCGGCGTGCAAAGACAACGGTGGCTTCTACCTTGGCTCCATCGGCGGACCCGCCGCGCGCCTCGCGCAGGACTGCATCAAGCACATCGAGGTCATCGACTTCCCCGAGAACGGCATGGAGGCTGTCTGGAAGATCGAGGTCGAGGACTTCCCTGCGTTCATCGTCGTCGACGACAAGGGCAACGACTTCTTCGCCGAGACGATGAGCGCCCTCGTCACCTCTATCCCCGTGGGCCCACCAAGCGGTTCGTGACGCGCGCCGGGGTCACTCAAGACCCCGATATCCGTTCAGTACCAATTCTTCTGCTGGAACGCCGACCATGCTCCACAGGGCGTGCCGTAGCGAGCCTTGATGTATCCGAGCCCCCAGGTCATCTGGGTCTGGGGGTTGGTGCGCCAGTCCGAACCCGCGGCGCGCATCTTCCAGGCGGGCAGTGCCTGAGGTATGCCGAGGGCGCCGGACGTCGGGTTCTTGGCCCGTGGGTCCCACTGGCTCTCACGAATCCACAGATTGTTCAGGCACGTGAACTGCTCCGGAGTGGTCCACCGGTAGGTGGTCGCCATAAAGTCGCGCGCCCATGACTTGTAGCCCGCGACAGTGCTCGGCCGGAGCGGAGACGCGACAGGGGTGCGGGTGCGGGCTCGTGAGGCGGCGGTAGGCGTGGCGACAGGTACCGCGACGGGTTGCGTGGCCGTGACCAGGGGCGACTCGACTCGAGCCGGGGGGGACGTCGGAGCGAGGATCGTGCGCGGCCTCACCGTCAGGGCAAGCGCGGGCGTGACTGGCTCGCGGTCCGCGGCCAGCGCGAGCCTGAGGCTGCCGGTGACACCGGGGCCGGGGACGACAGTGGCCACGATGATGACCGCGAGGGCGCCAAAGGCAACCACACCCACGCGACGAGCGTGACGAAGTAGGGGCTGAGCGACGATCACAGAAGTTCCTTGTTCGGGCGAAGACGCTCCGGACGTCCGCGCGTAGGAACCCGGGCGCTGGGCCGGACTGCACACGAACCGGAGAACTGTCGGTGCGTGCCGGCCATCTGGCCCCCTTATCCAGCCGCGAGATCCGGGCTGGCAGGGGCGGCGAACGAGGCCGGACATGCGACCGGCTTCCTCACACCGATCGGCCCATCCCTGCGGGAACTGCCACCCCACGAGAAGGGGGCCGACGCACTGGCGGGCCTGTCCGACCCAGAACGCAGGGTCATTGCCCCCCACCATGCCCGCAACGACCGACACTCAGCACATCGGATCCCCCCTTGCCATCTCACCTCGGAGGGTTATCCACACGCGATCACTCATGATTCGCCAGATATCGGACATCTGATGTGACGAGAACCACATCGAGGTCACCGGTCGACGAGTGGTCGGGGCCCTAGATCGTGAGGTCCTCGAGCATCTCGGTGACCAGGGCCGCAATCGGACTGCGTTCGCTCCGCGTCAAGGTGACGTGGGCGAAAAGCGGGTGTCCTTTGAGCTTCTCGATCACCGCGACCACGCCGTCGTGTCGACCCACTCGCAGATTGTCACGCTGCGCCACATCGTGGGTCAGCACCACGCGCGAGTCGCGGCCGATACGCGAGAGCACGGTGAGGAGCACATTGCGCTCGAGCGACTGAGCCTCGTCGACGATGACGAAGGCGTCATGCAATGACCGCCCGCGTATATGCGTCAAAGGAAGTACCTCGAGCATCCCGCGCTCGACGATTTCCTCGACGACCTCCTGCGTGGTGAGTGCGCCCAGGGTGTCGAAGACAGCCTGCCCCCACGGCGACATCTTCTCGCCCTCATTGCCCGGGAGGTAGCCAAGATCCTGACCTCCGACCGCGTACAGGGGTCGAAAGACGATCACCTTTCGGTGGGCACGACGTTCGAGCACGGCCTCGAGCCCGGCACACAATGCGAGCGCGGACTTACCGGTGCCAGCCCGGCCCCCGAGCGACACGATGCCGATCTCGGGATCGAGCAGGATGTCGAGAGCTACCCGCTGCTCGGCGCTGCGGCCATGGAGCCCGAACGCCTCTCGGTCTCCGCGGACGAGTCGCACCTGCTTGTCGGCGGTGACGCGGCCGAGGGCGCTTCCACGTTCGGACACGAGGACGATCCCGGTGTGGCACGGGAGCTCTCTGGCCTCGGGAAGATCGATGCGGTCCTCTTCGTAGAGACGATCAACGTCAGCACCTGCGACATCGAGCTCGCTCATGCCCGTCCAGCCACTCTCGACGACTAGTTCGGCGCGGTACTCCTCAGCGGTGAGTCCGACCGCGGCAGCCTTGACGCGCATGGGGAGGTCTTTGCTGACCAAGATGACATCTCGTCCCTCAGCCGCCAGGTTGCGCGCCACGGCCAGGATGCGGGTGTCGTTGTCACCGAGCTGGAATCCCGTGGGCAACACCGAGATATCCGTGTGGTTGAGCTCGACGCGCAGCGTGCCTCCGGCATCGCCGACTCTCATCGGGTGGTCGAGGCGGCCATGGGCGATGCGAAGGTCGTCGAGCAGTCGCAAGGCCTGCCGCGCGAAGTAACCAAGTTCAGGATGGGCGCGTTTTGCCTCGAGCTCCACCACGACGACAACCGGGATGACGACCTCGTGCTCATCGAATCGCAGCAGTGCGTGCGGGTCCGAGAGAAGCACGGACGTATCGAGGACGTAGGTGCGGACGTCAGCGGCAGGGTGGGATGTCGGGCGGATACGCGCAACAGACACAGGGGCCTCCCCTTGTGCGGACCGGCCGGGCGCCGGCCCGAATACTTTGACGCTAAGCCCGCCCGCACGTAGTCGTGGCACGCCACGCCGGAGTGGGTCAGGTGCCGAAGCGGCGACCGCGGGCGGCATAAGCCCGGAGTGCGCGAAGGAAGTCAACCTTGCGGAAATCGGGCCAGTAGGCCTCGCAGAAGTAGAACTCCGAGTGTGCGGCCTGCCAGAGCAGGAAGCCGGACAACCGCTGTTCACCCGATGTTCGGATGACGAGGTCGGGGTCTGGTTGGCCCGCCGTGTACAGGTGCTGGGCGATGTGCTCCACGTCGAGCACCGAGGCGAGATCGTCGAGCGTTGTTCCGCGCGCAGAGTGTTCGGCAAGAAGGGCGCGCACTGCGTCAACGACCTCGCGTCGGCCGCCATAGCCGACAGCAAGATTGACGAGAAGCCCACTGCCAGATGCGGTATCAGCCTCGGCCTTCTTCATCGCCGCAGCCGTGTGAGCGGGCAGGAGATCGAGCGCGCCCACAGGGTGGAGGCGCCACTGGCCGTGCTCGGCCAGGTCGACGACCGTCTGCTCGATGATCTCGAGAAGTGGTGCGAGCTCAGCCGGGGGCCGGTCGAGGTTGTCGGTCGAGAGGAGCCAAAGGGTGACGACCTCGACACCGGCCTCTTCGCACCAGCCGAGAAAATCCTCGATCCGCCGCGCACCCGCGCGGTGACCTTGTGCCGACGTGTTGCCCTGGACGGCAGCCCAGCGGCGGTTGCCATCGAGGATCACCCCGACATGTCGCGGGACCTTCGCCGGGTCGAGCGCGGCCTTGAGGTGGCGCTCGTAGACGCCGTAGACGACGTCCGAAATCCCCACGGTCGTCCACCTCCTCACCACGGCGAACTCGAACTCGCGACCACCACGTGGCATGGAGGCTACCCGCGCGAAGACCCGGCTGTCTCCCGGCCCGCCGCGACGTGAGTCCCGGACGTCGGGCCCGTCATCACCGAATGTTCAGCCCTGTGCTACTTCGATGCTCGCCCTTGGACCCGCAACCCTCGGATGGGGGCGTTAGCCTGGCAAACGTGTCACCTCACCAGCTCGGCGAGCCGGAGCGGCCCAGAGCGGACGCAGCGGCAGACGCCGTCGGCGGATCCACCACGGGTCGAGCTGTGCTGCCCGCGCTCAAGCCGCGACTTAGAGGCTGGTTACACGCAGGCATGGCTCCCGTGGCACTGGTGTGCGGCATCGTCCTCGTGTCGCTCTCGCCGTCGCAGTACCGCTGGGCAGCTGGGCTCTATAGCCTCACGGCGTTGATGCTCTTCGGCGTCAGCGCGCTGTATCACCGGTTCACCTGGAGTCCGCGGGTGACGATGCTGCTCAAGCGACTCGATCACTCGAACATCTTCCTCATCATCGCTGGCTCGTACACGCCGTTTGCGGTAGTCCTACTGCCCGGGGGTGACGAGCGAACTCTGTTGTTGCTCGTATGGAGCGGCGCACTCGCGGGTGTGCTCTTTCGCGTCTTCTGGGTACGTGCACCCCGGTGGCTCTACACCCCGATCTACATCGCCCTCGGGTGGGTTGCGCTGTTCTACATCCCGGAGTTCTGGGCCGCAGGCGGGCCCGCCGTCGTGATTCTGCTGCTGGCGGGAGGCGCCCTGTATTCCACCGGAGGCGTGATCTACGCCCTCAAGCGGCCCAACCCCTCGGTCGCATGGTTCGGGTTCCACGAGGTGTTCCACGCACTGACGATTGGCGGATTCGTCACCCAGTACGTCGCGGTGTCACTCGTGATCTACGGCGCGCGAGCAGGATCGTGACCACACTGCCGATGAGGATCCCGATGAGGATCCCTGCCTCGTTCGAGATGACATCTCGCACATCGCACTGACGACCGAGCGAGGGGACGAAGGCCTGTACCGCCTCGATCACGAACGGCGTGGCGACGGCCAGCGCGATAGCGAGCCTCCTGCGCGGCATCATCGCGACGAAAAGCCCCATCGGGACGAACAACGCGACATTGCCTACGCGCTCCTGATTCCACCGCGACTCGCGGGCCCAGTCGCCGACCGAGGTGTGGGTCAGGCAGCCGGTCGTCGGCCCGTAAAGGCCGCCGAAGGAGTCCCCGAAGCGGACTCTGGTAAGCGTCAACGCGATGACTCCGCCCCAGATAAGGGCGGTCAGGGCCCAGCGCAAGGAGCGCCTCGTGAACCCGCCGGCAGCCCAGGCGAGCCACGCCACCGCGAGCGCGACGACGCACGCGATAGCGAACCACGCAGAGTCGAGCCCGTACCGATCCAGCCCGAACGGCACAGGCGCCCCACCTCTCGTCGCGACGACAGTATGCCGAACCTCCCCCACCCGGAACGGCGATGGGTCGCATGTCCACCAGCGGCGGCGGCAGATCCGTTCACCTGGAGTTCACGCGTCTTCGCGGACACCTCGTGACTGCGAACCTGGGTTAGGCCGCGTCTGCTTGTGCTGTGTGTCGTGCTTCGAACTGCGCCGGGGGAGATGTAGCCGAGGGCAGAGTGCCAGCGGCGTGGGTTGTAGAACGCTTCGAGGTAGTCGACGACGATGATTTTGGCCTCGCGGCGATGATTGCTACCGGGTTGAGCCCTATCGGGATCACTTGTGACGGTCCAAACACGTGGGTGACCAATACAGGGTCGAACAACGTCGGGAAGTAACGCATCCCCTCACCGGTCAACCCACCTTGCTGCCGCGACCGCGCCCACCGACCTATCCTCGCGTCGGTGGGTGCTGTCTTTGGTGCCGTGCTGGGTCGACCTGAAGGGCTGCGGACTCACACCCTCGGTCCTCCTGGAGCAGTTCAGGGCTAGAGTCCGGCGACCGCAGCGGACATGGCCCTGGCGCTGGCGCTGGCTAGAGCCTCGGGGCCGGTGGGGTGAATTGCCAGTAGTCGGGGTGGCCGGGGTGGATGTGTTCGCCGTGCTGGGCGGGTGTGGGGCTCACGGTCCAGTCGCCTTCGTGAACGCCCTGGTGGTGTTGGTGGCAGAGCAGGACGAGGTTGTCGAGATCGGTGGCGCCGCCGTGTTGCCAATGGATCACGTGGTGGGCTTGGCACCGG
>WLRQ01000005.1 GCA_009697815.1 Actinomycetota bacterium | reverse complement strand
GCGTTCGACGGAACTGCCCTCACGGGCGTGTCCGGCGTGAACGGCTGCACCACCACGGTCGAGGCCTACGGCTCCACCGTCTGGGGTCCTGGCGGTGCACCGGTTATCGCGCAGTCGGCGTCGCAGTCGCTGATCTCCACCGCTGGGTTCCGCCCGACCTACGCCTACCTGGCCACGGTCACCGCCAGCAACTGATCGCGCAAACAGCTTGATCGGATAGTGGCTTCTCGCGCTTCGGCCTGAGAGACGTCACCCCGGCACAGCGTTGCGAACTCCGGAACATCCCGGGGCGGGGCGGGTCACCGCCCGCCTCGCCCCGGGCCCCATAGCCAACCTCTCAGAGGGATTTCAACATGAAGCACAAGCTCACGACCGTGGTGGCCTCGGTCGCCGCGGTTGCGATCGCCGGCGTTGGCGTAGCCGTCTCTACGGGCGTCGCGTTCGCCGCTTACTCGGGTCTCGGCACCGGCGGCGCGCCACAGTGGGAGACGGGCAACACCGTCTTCACCGCCGCACCGGGCTACCCCAACCTTGACCCGCTCTCCAAGGGCGGCCTGCAGTTCCGCGACTCATCCGGAATGATCATCACCGGGGGTAACAACCTCTCCCACATCGCCGACTACATCTCGACCCTGGGCTATGCGTCCCGCACCGGCTCGGACAGTGCCAACGTGATCTTCGCCCGCCCCGACCACACCAAGACGACCGCGGCATGGTCCACATCTTCCGCGGCCGGATCGGCGTTCTTCCCGGTGACGGGTGTTTCTGCGCTCAATGCGCTTGGGTCCACCGTCGCAGTCGCGAGCTTGGGCTCCACCGAGGGCAACCTGACCAACTTCCTGGCCGTGTCTTCCAATGATGCCTACCAGGACTACAGCCACGTCGTTCAGGTGCGCGTCAAGGATTCCGGTTACTCCGGCGCCACCTCGGGCCTCAACTCGGCGACCGCATACTGGTCCGCCGACATCGAGTACAACAACACTGGCTCCGCGTTGGCCGACGGCCTCGCGGACGGCGAGTGGCGGCAGGTATTCCCGGCCGTGTCCATGACAACAGTCACTGTGGGCACCCCCACGGCCGACGGCCTGACCTCGTCCGCCGGGTACAGCGGCGACACCACCACCTTCACGGCCACCGTGAACAACAGCGCCACCGGCACGATCCAGTTCAAGGTGGCCGGTGTGGACTTCGGTGCACCTGTTGCGATCTCGGCCGGTAGCGCCACGTCCGGCACCTACACGCTCCCGTCGGTGACGGGTGCCAACTCGGCGACCAAGGCGATCACGGCCGTCTACGCACCTACCGCGTTCTCGACCTTCAACGCCGCGACGTCGTCGGCCCTCACCGTCACCGTCAACGCCCCCGCTGCTCACGCCACCAAGGTGACTGCCATCACGGTCGTCAGCTCGAACGGTGCCGACACCGGAACGAATGTCACCCAGCCCGCCACCGCGACTCTCTCCACCGACGTGGCTGACACCGACAACTCCAACGCGGCCGTCACCACCGGGTCGCTTCACTTCTTCGACGGCGCCACCGACCTCGGTGCGGCCACCTACACGGGCGGCCACTGGACCCTCGCGGCTTCTTCCAACAGTCTTACGGCTTCGGGTGCCCCGGGTACCTCGCACAGCATCACCGCGGATTACACCGGACCGTCATCCCTCCCGGCGACCTTCAACGCCTCGTCGAGTTCCAGCTCTGGCTCGGCAGGCGCGACCACCGTCTACGTGATCACCGGCCAGGTGGGAACTCCCGGCTCGTCCTACGTCCAGACGGAGATCGCGGCAGGAACGATCACGATCACTGCGCCCTACGCCTCCTCCGGTGCGGCACTCGATCTCGGTTCCATGACCTTGGATCCCACCGAGGGATACCAGTCCAACGGAGTCCTCGGTGACATCGTGATCGGGGACACCCGCGCGGGCAACCTCGCCTACGACGTCTTCGCGGAGTCCAGCGACCTCACGCAGATTGTTGGATCGGCTGGCCCGACGGGTACCTACGACACCATCGATGCACGCAATGTCGGCCTCACCGCGGGCGCACTGTCCGTCAGTGGCACGAACAACGCGCTGGGAACGCCGGTCTTCTCCGACGCTGCTGCCGCTGCATTCGTCAACCCGGGAGCGACAATCTCCTCGGGCAACGTGGGCATCGGAGCCAGCGGCGGTGCCAAGGTTCTGCACATGGGCCAGGGCCTGGGCATCCTGACCCTGCACTACGACGTGACGATCAACGCACCGGTGCTCACGACCAGTGGGACCTACCAGGGAACCGTCACCTTCACCGCCTTCAGCGCCTGATGGGGGCAACGCCCTCCAGGGCGTGATGGCGACGGGAGCGGGGTGAACCTTCGGGTTCGCCCCGCTTTCGTCATGTTCCGTTCATCCTTGCTTCCCGCGCGAGCCAGATTGCCGGGGTCTGCTTCGGTCGTGCACCTTTCCCGCGTGGCCGCATCGGCTCTGTCCCTGGGTTTCGTCCTCCCGCTGTTCCTCGGGGTCTCCGCGAGTGTGGCGATGTCGATACACACGGCTGATGTGAGCCCGTCCCCGACAGGCTCGGCCAGTGCCTCGCCCGGCGTCCCGTCAACGACGGCGGTCGACGCGCGCGCAAGCTTCGGGATCGGCACCACCAGCAAGGGGCGATTCGACGCGCGTTCTGGAATCGTGATTCGACAGGAGCGCGGTTCGTCCTACGACGACACAGTCGCGGTGGTCAACCTCTCGAAGTTCCCGCTGAAGATCCGGGTATACGCCGTCGACGTCGTGAACAGCGCGAATGGTGACTTGGCGCCGATGCCCTACTCGGCGCCTCATAGCGACGCGTCCGCGTGGGTGACCCTCCACTCACCGGGGAACATCGAGCAAGTGGAGGTTCCGGCGCTCGGCAAGGTCGAACTGCCGTTGACGATCCGCATCCCCGACACCGCGCTCGTGGGCGATCACCTGGTGGGCCTGATGGCATCGCTGACCAGTGCGGCGACCACGTCCGGAGAGCTTGCAACGAAGATCGATCTCGAGCAGCGGGTGGGCATCCGCCTCGCGATTCGCGTTGCGGGTGAACTGGTGCCAGCGATGGAGATCAGCGACTTGCGTGCCGACTACGTGGGCACCGCAAACCCCGTCGGGTTGGGGTCAGTACAGCTGTCCTACGTGGTCAAGAACACGGGCAATGTCCGCCTCGGTGCGAAGCAGGCGGCACGGATCCACGGCCCGGTCGGTTCGGCCGCGACGTCGGCAGACCTCCCGACCATTCCGATTCTGATGCCAGGAGGTTCCGCAACTGTCTCCGTGCTCGTCCCAGGGGTCACTCCGGTCGGATATATGACGGCCGACCTCACGGTGATTCCGGTCGCGGCACAAGGTGACTCCGATCCGGGGTTCACCGTGGTGACATCCGCGACCAGCTTTTACGCCGTCGCATGGCCGCTCGCGGCGGTGGTTGTGCTGATTGCACCGGTGGTCGCGCTCACTGTCGTGCGCCCGCGGCTTCGGGCCGCCCGGCTCAGCGGACGTCATGGGTGACGGGGTGGTACCTAGCTGGCGTCCTGCCCTGATCCTGCGGTTCGTGCAGCGCCGAGTGTTCACGTTCACGTCAACTTTTCGTCATGGACGATGGCGCTACTGCTCACCTGCGTGAGCCAGCATCGTCTCCCCCGCATTGGATCGGATGGTGTCGACGACATGGCAGCAATCCGGGTGAGGCATGGTCACAGGTGGGTAGCGCTGGGGGCCGCGACCGTCGTGGTCCTCGCCTCGTCATGGACGTGCACATCCGCGTCTGCGGCCACCTCGCCATCCTCACCTGCGACGGCGCAGGCGGCAGTGGCGTCCAGGACGGCACTCACGTTGGTGGCCGAGGGTCCGATTGGCCGACGAAGTGAGGTGACATTCCGCGCTACCGTCTCGCCCGCGACCGCGACCGGCGTGGTCAGGTTCGACTTCCGCCAGATGCGCAGCGGCTCCGCTCTCGTCAGGGTCGTCGATGGTCGGGCGGAGTTCAAGACCAATCTGTTTGACATCGGGACGCATTCCGCCGTAGCCACGTTTGACCCCGACCCTGCCACGGGCATGTCCGGATCCACGTCGGCGGAGCGCGCGTTTGTGGTGACATCGAATCCCGGGCTTTCCCTGAGCACCAGCGCGGGATCTGCCCTCGTTCCGGGTGCGATTGTGACAGCGGGCCAGCAGGTGCGCGCCCTGGCCGAGGGGTTCCTCCCGGGCACTCTCGTGATCTTCACGATCGACGGCGCTCAGGTCGGTGAGGTCGTCACAGTAGCCAGCGACGGCTCTGCGAGTGAGTTGCTCGTCCTACCGGGCACGCTGGCGCGGGGTCAGCACCCCGTGACCGTGAGTTCCGGCCCACTCACGGCCAACGTCGTGTTGGTGGTGTCCGAGTCGGGCATCGTGGTTGCTCCGCCGACGCAGAGGCCAGAGCGTTCCCCGGATTCTTCCCAGATCTCCTCTGAGGATGGTGGTGGGATTGCGTCCTCCGGCGCGCACGGATCCCAGCTCAGCCACACCGGCGGCGACCCGATCGAACTCGTGCTGATGGCCTCCGTGCTGATTCTCGTCGGCGCGCGGCTCGGGCGAGTGCGCGCTACGCGGCCGGGTCGGGGGCGCCACGTGATCGCGAACGCGGGCGGACGTCACCATTCGCTCGTCGGCTGACGCAACTCCCAGCAGGTCGGTCGAGATGCCGTGCTTGCGTCATCTCTCGTTCATCCCTTCTTCCCTTGCGGGATACGTTCGGCAGGTTCTCTAGGCGCGTGAGCAACCCATGTCAGCGCTTCTCGCCTGCCGCCACAGTGGCAGGGGCCGTCCTCGCTGCCTGCGCAGTCGTGCTCTTCGCATCTCCCGCGAGCGCCGACCAGCCGCTGCCCTTCACTGACAAGAACGCCGACGGATTCATCGGACTCTGCGATCGATCCGGCCATCAAGTCACCTCCGGGAAGATCACGGACATCCCTTTCGTGTGGCGAGCGGTCTCGTCGACGCCAGCGCCCGCGAACTACTTCCAGAAGGGCGGCGGGCGAGCCTTCCTCGCGGTCTACCAGCCTCGTGAAGGGCTGCAGCCGGGTGAGTGGACCGGGAAGATGTTCACGAACTCATCTGCCTACTCCAACCCCGCGCATCCCATGGCGCAGGGGACGAACGCCGACCCTCCGCTGCTCAACCTCACCAGCATCGCTCCCCTCTGGGATGGGCTCCTGGAACTTCGCATGATCTACACCGCCGAGAACCTGCCGGTGCGCGGGAAGCCCTACCCCGCGACTGTGATCAAGGTCAGCGGAGATACCTGGACGGTCGTGAGCGGGAGTGGGTCGGTCTCATGCGTTGACGGTGGATCCACATCCGACACCACGGCGATCATCCCGTCGGCCATCCCGTCGCAGTCGCCGACGCTCGGTGGAGGGGCTGAGGCCGCCCTCCGGCCGCCGGTCGGCAGCGCCCCCGATCAGCAGAGTTCGAGTCCCTCGCCTGGTGCCTCAGATTCGGCGGCAGACCCGTCCACGACGTCAGTCGAGGCGGTCGCTGCTGGGTCGAATTCACCGGTGTCGTTCGGGGTGTCACCGTGGCTGGTTCTCGCACTGATCGTCCTTCCAATGGCGGGTATCGCCGGTGGATTCGCCTTCGCCCGACGCTCGCCCGCACGCGGAACACATCGCACCCCCTGAGCCTCGCTCGCACGCCGCCCCCGTTCGTCGCCCCACCCCCACTGCTCGCAGATGAGAGGAAATCCCGTGAAGATCAGACAGGTAGTCGCTGGGGCCGTTGCCTTTGCGGCGATCACGACGTCGATCCTCGCCGCGGTTCCGGCCAGTGCGGCCGACCCGACCCCGCCGTGGGAGACGGGCAACACGCTTTTCCCGGGAGCCCTGAACTACCCGAATCTGGATCCGAACTCCAAGGGCGGACTGACGTTCTACGACGCGTCCGGGACAGAGATCACCGGTGGGTCCGACCTCACGCACATCGCTGACTTCATCGTCACGACGGGCACACCTGCCCGCACGGCCGCAGACACCGCCAACGTGATCTTCGCCCTTCCGGACCACACGAAGCCGAGCTCCCTGACCTGGGCCGCGGGGGCCGCTGCCGGTTCGCAGTACTTCCCCGTGTTGACTCCATCGAACTTGGCGAGCGTGGCGAGCACCGTGCCCGTCGCCAGCCTGGGTGTAAACGAGGGAAACCTCAGCACCTTCCTCCAGGTCGCCTCTCCCGACACGACAGCCGGCTACGCCAACATCATCCAGGTGCGCGTGAAGGACGGCGGGTATACCGGCGCCACCAGCGGGGTGAACAGCCCGAACTACTTCTGGTCTGTGGACATCGAATACAACGATGGGGTTTCGGCGCTCACTGACGGGCTCCTCCCAGGCCACTGGAAGGTTTACTACCCTGCGCCTCCGAGTAAGACCGATCCGGCAGTCAGTGCGGTGACCGCGTCCCCCGTGTCACCGGCGCCCCACGCCTCGTCAGTCGACCTCTCGGTGACGGTGTCCGTGGTGGGAGACGCCACCACGCACCCAGCAGGCACGGTGCACTTCTTCGACGGACTCATCGACCTCGGTGCCGCGTCATACGACACGGTTACGGGGCTCGCAACATTCACGGACGCAACCCCGGCCGACGGCAGCCACTCGTACACGGCGCACTTCACGCCGACCGACTCGGCCACCTACAACACGATGAATTCGGCGTCGTTGTCCTTTACCGTGAGCGCCGCCCCGGTTCCTAAGGACGACACGGCGACCACGATTTCGAGCACCTCCCCGAGCCTCACGGCCATCACGACGCAGGCCGTGACCGTGACGGCACATGTGGCAGACATTGCAGGTGGTCACACCGCCACCGTCCCGACTGGATCGATCACGGTCAAGGTCGATGGCAGCGCGGTAGGTACCGCGTCGGTGAATGCCGCGACGGGCAACGTGGTGGTCACGATTGCTGCCTCGACGCTCACCGTCGGCACCCACGCTCTCACTGCGGAGTACACGCCCTCGGGCAACTTCAACTCCTCGACCACCGCCGCCAGCACGACGTACACCATCACTCTTGCTCCTCCGGTGAACTTCATCGCGCCATCGCCTGGCACGGCACGCGTTGGCGTCGCGGCTCTGTGCAACCCGGGAGCCTGGACCTACGCGGGAACCTTCAAGTACCAGTGGTTCAAGCGGCAGACCTCCACCGTCGCCTGGACTGCACTCACGACTCTCACCACCTCTCGCAGCAGTGGGGTGCTCGCGAGCACCTACGCCGGGTGGCAGTTGAGGTGCCTGGTCACGGCGTCGAACCCGACGAGCCAGGCTTCGGCCTACTCGGCTGCGGCGACGGTTGCGCTCGGTGCCGCCTCCACTGCGACGGCTCGCCCCAGCTTCATCGGCACTCCTGCGGTGGGCTCGCTCCTGACTGCGCGTGTGGGCACCTGGACGACCCCGACGCCGACCTCGTATCTGTATGTGTGGAAGGTCGGCACGGTGATCGTCTCGCGCGCTTCTACCTACCGACCGACCGCTGCCTATCGCGGCCTACTCATTTCCCTGTCGGTCTCGGCGCTCCGCACCGGCTATCTCACGGCGACGGCGACCAGCGCGGTGGCCAAGATCGCCTAAGGGCCGAGGCGATGGGGTCGGGTGCCTGCCGACCGTCCCCTTCGCAGACCGACGAGAACGGTGGGCATCACGGTGAGACACGACACGGAAGTGGGCGAGTAGCGGATGGCCGAACTGATTGGAGCCGTGGCAACGGCCCAACGAACGCACGGTTCTCGACGAGCAACGGCACGCCACGCGCATGCAACGAGGGCGCGGACACCTGTCCCCCAGGTGCTCTCGAGCAGCGGCGTGGGACAGGAGCCGCGGGTCATGTCACGGGCGGAGCGTCGTCAGGAGATGGAGGCGATGCGCCGCCGGAACGGGCTCCTTCGGACCACATTCACCACGTGGTGGGTTTACGTGTTCGCGGTGGCGTTCGCAGTCTGCGTCATCATGGGCGAACGCAGCACTCAGGAACCCCTTGTGGCGCCCGGCATCCATGTGACCAACCCGGCGCCACAGCCCTGACCTGTCCGCGCTACTTCGAGGGAAGCGTCGACGCCTCGATCACGTCGGTCGGCAACGGCGCCGTGACAGCGACAACGGCACCCCACTCGCCGAGCGAGATCTGGGTGGAGATCGAGGTGTCGTCGACCTCTACCGGAAGGGGCACCCCTCGCGACGCGACCCACACCGAGGCGCTGGCCGAGAATTGCAGCTGCACCGCAGGCACCGTGAACACTGCCCCGCCGACCTGCTTGGTGGGTGTTTCGGTGTAGCCGAGGTAGTTGGCAATCACGGTCGAGAAGCTCCCGAGCGCGGTCAAGCAGGGGTTGGAGGCCTTGGCGAATTTCACCCAGTGGTCGCCGATGGTGGTGGCGACAGCGCCCGACTTCTGAGCGGCCCAAAACGCCTTGGGTGCCCTCACGTAGACGCCGTCCGGTGTCGTCACGAGTTCAAGGGAGTCTGAGCCAAGGCGGACCGTGCCAACCCCGAACTCGTCGCTGCGCAACTTCATGTCGACGGTGAACGACGAGTCAGGGCACTGGCCGACCCCCTTGATGTGGAACGAGCTCTGAGCCATCGCGTTCTTCTTGGCCTGAGCGAGGATCTCGGACGGGGCCGCGGCGCTGATGGCGTTGTCCTCGGCCGGCGTTGCGTCCCCGATGTTGCCCTGGCTCGACGTCGAGCACGCCGAGAGCACCAGTGCCAGAGCGGGGAGAGCAAGCCATCTCGTCGCGCGCATCGTCGACTCCTTGTGGGGGCGGGGTGGTGGATCGCAGGTTCGCCCATGGAGATGAACGAACGGCGTACCTGGGTGGAACGGGAGCCCTTGATTCCTCGGAATTGACCAGGGGCAGTGGGTCGTTGGCCCGCGGGCGCTGCGGGATGGTCGCCTCCCGTTCATCTTTCGTGCGGCTGCTGGTCATCACCGGCGTGCGTTCCGTACACCTGCCCTCGACACTCTGGGATCTCTGGCTCGACCTTTCGAAGGAGCTTCCCGCGTGACGCGACCCCATGGCGCCGCCCGAGCACGATCTGCGGCCCTCGTTCTCGCCGGATTGGCGATCTCCATTCTCGGTGTCGGGATGTTCTCGACGTCGGCCTCGGCCGACACAGCCAAGGTCTGGCTCACGCGGGCCTCAGGTGCTGCGGTGGCGGAGAACACTCAGGTCAGGGTCGGCGAGAGTCTCACGGTCCACGTCTCGGGATTCAACGCCGACGCGACCGTGCTCTACCAGTTTGGCGATGGCGCCCTGGCCGTTCAGACGACCACTGACGCCACCGGATCAGGATCAGCCGCGGTGGCGTTGCCAGCGCTCAAGTCAGATGCCTATGTCCTCACCGCCTCCAGCGACCTGGCCAGCGCATCCTTTGTCGTCACCTTGTTCAACCCGTTGAACCCCAAGGTCACGCCCGCGACCAGCGTCGGCTCGACGACGTCCCCCACGCCCGTCGCGACGAGTTCGTCCGCGGCCCACCCGAAGCGGGGGCTCGCCGACACAGGAGGCTCAACCCTCGCGCTCACCGTCGGTGGCGTCGCCGCGTTGCTCATGGGTGTCGTGCTTATGCGTGCAGGGATCCCTGTGCTCATGGGCCGCCACGAGTTCGGGGCCCTCGCAGGTCGGCACCAGCGCCGCTGACCTGATAGCACCCGGGGGTGCGATCAGGCGCCCCACGTGGGCCCCTCCCTCACGGGAGATTCCCTCGTCTAGTTGTGGCTCTTCCTTCGGGTAAGCGCCATAGCTGCCATCAGGGCGAGCCCGGTGAGGCCCGCTGCGATAGCGACGACGTCCAGCGGAGTCTTCCCGTGTGTGAGCGTGACCCGGGCCTGAGCGGGAACGACCAGGTAGAAGTTCGGGCTCGCGCGGTAGAGGGCGGGCGCGCCTTCGACTGACCAGCCGGGATAGGCAGACACCCGAACCAGCACCGGGCGACCGACCTCCGCCACGGAGAAAGAGATCGTGTCGTCCGTGGTCTCGATGTCGTGAATCCCGGCGGGTGAGGTCGGCAGCGCCGGAGGTTGGAGGCCGGGTGCCACACGGGCCCATCCCGCGGGGCCGTCTTGGGCCAGGGCTACCGAGTCGTAGAGATTCGACTGGCCATATTCCATCGTGAGGTCATCCCAGCCGCCGTCGCTCACTCGGGGCGACACGACCACAGGCTCATGGGCGAGTTCAGACACGAGGGAGTTCTCGGTGACCTCCCACAGCGTCCAGGAGCCAGTCGAGGTCCGCCGCGTGAGTTGATCGGTCAGGGATGTGGCTTCTGATGTCGCGGCCTCTCCCTGGGTGAGGTAGTAGCGAACGCCCATGGTGCGCAGCCGTTCCACCCCCACCTGGAGGTCATACGTGTACTGCGGGATCGAGGGAAGTTCGATGCCGAGACGTGGTGACACCAGCGACGCAGCTCCGAAGGCACTGGGTGCGGTTGCGCTCGAGTCGACGTAGATGCCCGTGATGGGCGCGATGCACCCCGCCGTCCACAGTGGCGTCTGCCACAGCACGTTCTCGTCTCCGAAGGTGGGCTCGCCGGTGTCACTGTCTGCGCCGATGTCCCATGCGAGGCGTCCACATCCCAGGTCAGTCGCGGCGTCCACCAATAGTGTGCGCAACGATGCGAGCGCAGGTGCGTCTGGTCGGGATTCGAAGCCGGCGAATACCTCGTCTGCGCCCACGGTTTGCGGAGGGATCTCGATCCCCAGCAGTGAGGAGCGTCCGGACGTCGTGGAGTCGGCGCGCACGGCGACGGCCCACCAGCCCCACGTGGTGCCGACGATGAGGACACTCATGACGAGAATGACGACGGACGCGGCGACGGCTCGCCACGGCCGCAGTGTCACGATGGCAAGCCGGGATAGCGCCAGGTCGACGAGCAGGCATATGCCTACAGCCGCGAGGATCCAGCGGCCCATGTACCAGAACGGGAGCACCCGCAGGTTGAACAACTGGGAGCCGTCCGGGATGAGGACGAACAGTAGGCCGGCCAGGGCGGAACTCAGCGCGACGGCGACGAGGAAGATCTGACGGCGCCGCACAGCCGTGACGACACCGAGCACTGACAAGGCGAGAATTGTGACTTCCCACAGTGGAGACGCGGGCAGGAGCCAGTAGAAATAGTCGGTGCGCTTGCTGAATCCGAGCAAGGGCATCCACTCGTGGCGCCACAGGAAGGGAAGCCACCACAGCGCGGAGATCATGGTGGCGGCAAGGGCCGAGAGCCCCACCGAACGTCGGTTGACCGGCCACCATTCGCGACGGCGGAAGGCGGTGAGGACGAGTGCCCCGACCAGCACCCAGGCGGCTGTCACCGGATGACTCCACGCAGCTGCTACCGCCAGCAGGGTGGTGAGGAGAGGTCCTCGTCCGGTGCGCAGCAGGCGATCGACACAGCCGAGGGTGAGCAACCCGAACAGCAGACCCCAGGAGTACGCGTACTCGCCGTGGATCACCGACGAGATGTTTCCTCCGCAGATTCCACAGGAGGTGTCGTAGACGAACGGCACCATCGCCGCGGCGATGGCAGGGGGAAGTGCGCCTCGAAGTGAGGCCAGGCGGGCGGCTGCATAGGCTGCCAAAGGCAGCAGCACCACGGGCAACACCGTGATGAGTTTGAGCGCGACTGCCAACGGGACCACGGACGCCAGCAGTGCGGCGATCGCGTTGGCCAATGGCGGGTACAGCTGGTTGGCCGGGTATCCGCCGAACATCGCACCAGACCAACCGCCCGGAAGGATGGACGCGGGGTTCGCGATGTCGATCCAGATGCCGACCGCGTGTCCCGTGGAGTCCGTGCCGATGGGGAAACTGTCCGTCAGCAGGTATGTCGGGGCAAGTCCACGCAGCACGACCAGGCATGAGGCGAGCACGACCGCGAGTTCGGCGACGAGTGCGATAAGCGGCACGGGGGGTGTGGCGGGCGAGCGAGGCTGCGCCAGCGCCTGCGCGTCGACCGAAGGCCGGGGGCCGACGGGTCTGGGCATGCGGGTCACCGAGCAACCCTAGGAAGGTTTCCCTGCGAGAAGGTGAACGGCGGGTAGACGTCCGGTTGCGAGGTGAGCGCCGCGTCGGGCTTCCCCACCTTGAGGGGCCGCTCCCGGGACAGATTCGTGTCGCGGCGTCAGAACCAGTGCGAGCGCGATGCTGGGCCGGGGATCATGTAGCCCATGGACGCAGCAGAGCGCTCCCGCCGGCGGGAGATCTACGAACGCCGCTCGGCCTTCCCCGTGTTCCTGTTCGGGGTGGCATTCCTCGTGGGGCTCATTGAGGCGATCTCGCGCGACGACGTCGCCAGCGGGCAGCGCCTCATGGCGATCGGATGGCTTGGGTTCGCCGTCGACTTCGTCTACAGGTGGGTCCTGGATGATCGACCGCGCACTTTTGCCCGGCGGAACTGGTTCGCGATACTCGCGGTTATCGTCCCCTTCTTCAAGATCCTTCTCATCGGGTACGTCTTCCTCCGCCTCGCCACCGGCCGTCAGCGGCTCAGCAGGCGCGTTCAGGTCTACGCCGCCTATCTCACCGTCCTCGTCGTTGCCTTCGGCGCCGCGATCGTGCTCGGGCTCGAGCGCAATTACACGGGCTCGAACATCCACACCTACGGGCAGGCGATCTGGTGGGCGTGCGTCACGGTCACCACGGTCGGGTTCGGCGATTACGCCCCGGTGAGCGCGGCGGGCCGGATGGTCGCCACGGTGATGCTCGTCAATGGTGTGGTGCTGATCTCGGTGGTCACCGCGACGATCGCCTCCCGGTTCGTGTCCGAGCCCGCAGGCGTTACGGGCGAGGCCCAGGCCGTGACGACGCTCGCAGAGATCGACCGGCGCCTTGAGCGGATCGAGGCCGCGCTGGCAGGTGTGCCAGCACGGGACCCCTCGGACCCCCTGACCAGGGGCGACGCACTCAATTCGGCATCCGATGCCGACCCGACCGTGTTCCCCGCGAGAGGTGAATGACAGCGGTGGGATTCGCCCGTAGAGTGGGCCCACGCGCCCCAAAGGGGGTGTTGACGGTGCTGGTTCCTGTGTCGTGTGCGAGAGCGCGCGGCACAGCGAAGAGTTCTCGTCACGGGGATGTCAAGGAGGGCCGCCCGGATGGATGTCGCACGTTCGATAGAGCCCATGTCCACGGGTAGTGCACTCTCTGACCGCGACCGCGCGATCCTCGAATTCGAGCGGCAGTGGTGGAAGTACGCCGGTGCCAAGGAGCAGGCGATCCGCGAACTCTTCGAGATGAGCGCCACTCGCTACTACCAGGTACTCAACGCCTTGCTCGACAATCCCGCTGCTCTCGAGGCCGACCCGATGCTGGTCAAGCGCTTGAGCCGCCTGCGCGCATCGCGCCAGCGCGCACGTTCCGCCCGCCGCCTCGGCATCGAACTGTGATCTAGTTCCGCCCCCCCTCTCTCTGCAGCGCCCCCTCTGCCGCACCCTTGGGACACCGCCATGGCCAATAGATACGACGACGACGGCAACGCAGTTCCGCCCAACGACTCTGTCTTCGATGCGTGGTACGAACCCGAGGACGCAGCCGGGAATGACACCCCCGCGCCCGGTCCCTTCCCCGGCGAGTGGTCGATGGGTGGGAACGTGGAGCCTGAGTTCTCGCGCGGTCCGGCCGTGCCCTCGCGCGGTCCGGCCGTGCCCTCGCGCGGTCCGGCCGTGCCCTCGCGCGGTCCGGCCGTGCCCTCGCGCGGTCCGGCCGAGTCAGGCGACGAGCTCGACGACATCCTCACCGGATACCTCGATCTGCGCAGCGATGATGTCTTGCCCGCCCGTCGGGAGGGTGTTCGTCGCACCCCGCGTCCGGTCCCGAAGGATTCCTGGGCACCGGAACCTGAAGGCGCACCCCGGCGCGGATCCGACCGACAGGATGTCCGCGATGTCAGGGCATTCGACGACGATCGTGACCGCACCCCTGGTGGATCCGATGGGCCCCGCCGGCCCCGCCCCACCCGGACCCCTTCGGGTGTCGGCCGCATCCTCGTTCCCCTCGCACTGGCCCTCGTCGCCGTTGTGGCGCTGTACGCGGGATGGACCAAGTTGCGCGAGAGTTCCTCGCCCGACCCGTTCGCGACAGTCACGGTGTCGAGCAGTCCCTTCGCGGAGAACACCAATTCGCCCGGCCCGAGCGCCTCAGATACACAGGAACCGACTCCGTCGACCTCGGAGGCAGTGACGCCGACCCCCACGCCCGAGGTGTCCACGTCACCCTCCGTTGGCCCCACGACCCCGGCGGTGGAGCCGAACCGTTCGACGCCTGTTGAGGTCTACAACGCCACCACCCGTGCGGGCCTGGCGGCGAAGGTGGCCGACACCTTGCGCGCCGCGGGCTGGGATGTCGTGAAAGTGGGCAACTGGACCGGGGAGGGCGTCACGGCCACCACCGTCTTTGCCACGGGCAACGAGGCCTCCGTAACGACGATGAAGTCGGACCTGCCCACGACCGATGTGGCCGGCACGACACCGGCCACGTTCGCTGCTGGCCACCTGATTGTCGTCATCGGCGCCGACTACCCGCCGCCTGCCTGACCTGTCCCGCCGCGCCGGCGCGGGCCACTACCCGGTGGTTCGGGGTAGCCCCCCTCCGCCAGGCCGGCCCGTCGCTCGAACACGTTGTGGCTGAAGTGGTTTCCGGCTCGGAAGTACGACCACACCGAGGCCATCATGTACAGCGGTAGGAAGGCAACAACACAGCAAGCCCACTGAGATGAGTGACGGGCCTCGTGTCGCTGCAGATCCGAACCGGGCAGCGACCCACGGGCCACGATGACGTTGCCGATCGTGAAGGCCGACGCGCGTGGGAATGATCCGCGCGCGCCAGTGGCAATCACCAGCCCGTCGGGCCCGCGGTGCAGGCTGGCGCCGAGCGACTTCGCCACGATGAGCCCGAGGACCGTCGAGAGGTTGAGGGCGTTGATGATCTGTCGAACGCGGAGTGCGAAGGACATGCTCGTGAGACCTGAGGATGCCGCGAAGACAGGGTTAGTGCGAGATCCGGCCGGCGTACTCAGCGACGGTGGACATGGGGGGCCGTTCGAGGCCGGCCACGTCGTGGGTGTGGTGCGAGAACCCGGTGGTCGCGCGATCGAACTGCGTGATCGTGCTGCCCAGCGCGCCGAGCTCGACAAGGTCTCCGCGACGGGCGCGACGGTGCAGCGCGGTGCGCAGGATCTCCGCGGCCATCCGACCGAGCCGGAGCTCGTCGTGATGGCGGTGCACGCGCACGCCGAGGTCTACTTGGGCGATCGCGTCGAGGCCCAGCAAGTCCAAGGTGTCGACGAGCAGGGCGATCTCAACGCCGTACCCGCAGGGGAACGGCACCTGCTCGAGCAGTGAGCGCCGAGCGGCGTATTCGCCCGCGAGCGGCTGCACGACGCCGGCAAGCTCGGGCCAGAGAGCATTAAGCAGCGGACGGGCGAGGAGCTCGGTGACCCGGCCGCCTCCGGCGCTGACCACCGTAGAGCCCTCGATCAGGGGCCGTTCGTAAACAGCCTTGACGAGATGGACAGCGTCGTCGGCGAGCAGTGGACCAAGCAACCCGGTGATGTACCTCGGTGTGAACGACTGGAGATCGGCGTCGATGAACACCACGAGTTCGCCGGTGGTGGCTGCCAGAGAGCGCCACATCGCCTCACCCTTGCCCCGGACTGCGGGCAGGTGGGGCAGGACGTCGTCGCGGTGCACCACGGTCGCGCCGGCCCGACGGGCTACGTCGCCGGTGCGGTCGCTGGAGCCCGAGTCGAGAACCACCAGCTCGTCGACGAGGCGGCGTGATGTCGGGGCTCCCGATCCGAGACTGAGTCTGATCGACTCCACGATGCGACCGACGGTTGCTTCCTCATTCAGCGCCGGAAGCACGACACTCACTCGGGTGGCGCCCTTCAGCGCCATGAGGAGGTCGATGGGCCAGTCCTCTGCTGAGGTCGTGCGCCGTTCGAACCACGCTGCTGCGCTCTCGTGCACGTGATCCACCCCCTGAGGCTTGTTCGGATTGCTGGATTCATCGTCTCAGAATCCGGACTGGCGGGTTTCCGCGGGCCGAGACTCGCGTACAGTCTGGCCCACCGAAACGGTGTCCGCCTCCCAGCACTAGGAATCGGCCTGCTTCGCGTCCGGCCCGCAAGGTCTGGCACAACTAAATACCGCTCATCCAGAGGGGCAGAGGGACACGGCCCTGTGAAGCCCCGGCAACCATCCGGAACCTCTCGAGAGACAGCACGACCGTCACTCGAGGACATCCGGAGAAGGTGCCAACTCCGTCCGACGGCCAGTGGGCCGATTCGGAAAGATGAGGAGAAAGGGCTCACGTCATGTCGACGTCCTACGTCACCCCCAGTTCCACCCCCGATGCTGGCGCGCCCGGCGGCGACCCTGTGGTGCCCCCGTCTGCGGCTGGAAGCCCGGGCTTCGGTCCTGCGTCACGATTGACCTGTCGGGAGTGCGGATCGTCCTACGCACTCGGCGCCGCATATGCGTGCGAGGAATGTTTCGGCCCCCTTGAGGTCGGGTATGACTTCGTTGATGTCACGCGCGAACGCATTGAGGCCGGCCCCCCGTCGATCTGGCGCTACTCGTGTCTGCTCCCCGTGGCCGCTTACGCGGGCGATGAGCCCAATCTCAACCCCGGCTTCACCAGGCTCGTGCGCGCCGACAACCTTGCTCGCGCACTGGGGATGACGGGCACCCTGTGGGTCAAGGATGACAGCGGCAACCCCACGCACTCCTTCAAGGACCGCGTGGTTGCGGTGGCGCAGAGCGCGGCCCGCCGTCTCGGTCTCTCGACGATCGCGTGCGCCTCGACCGGCAACCTAGCGAACGCGGTCGCGGCGGCCGCGGCGCGGGCGGGCCAGCACTCCGTCGTGGTCATCCCGAGCGACCTCGAGGCCGGCAAGGTCCTCTCGACCGCGGCTTACGGCGGCATTCTGCTCGCCGTGGACGGCAACTACGACGACGTCAACCGCCTGTGTTCCGAGCTCGTCGGCGACCCGCTCACCGAGGACTGGGGATTCGTCAACGTCAATCTGCGGCCCTACTACGCCGAGGGATCCAAGACCGTCGGCTACGAGATCGCCGAGCAGCTCGGCTGGCGTCTGCCACAGCAGGTCGTCGCTCCCATTGCCTCCGGGTCGCTCCTCACCAAGGTTGACAAGGCTTTTCGCGAGTTCATCTCGCTCGGCCTCATCGAGGACACCGCGTACAAGGTCTTCGGGGCCCAGGCAACGGGCTGCTCGCCGGTTGCGCAGGCCTTCCGCGCCGGACAAGACGTCGTGCGCCCTGTGCGGCCCGACACCATTGCGAAGTCGCTCGCGATCGGCAACCCCGCCGACGGGCCCTACGCCCTCGATGTTGTGCGCCGCACCGGCGGATCCATCGAGGATGTCACTGATGCTGAGGTCGTCGAGGGGATCCGACTCCTCGCTGAGACTGAAGGCATCTTCGCCGAGACTGCCGGTGGTGTCACCGTCGCGACACTGCGCAAGCTGATCGCCTCCGGCGCCCTCGACCCCGCGGCCGAGACCGTCATCCTCAACACCGGAGACGGCCTCAAGACGCTCGACGCCATCAGCAACGTTGTCGGTGTCACGGCGACGATCCCGCCGGATGTCGACCGGGTCACCGAGATCCTCGCGGCTCGCGCCGCCTCGGCCGCCAGCGCCGGCTCCTGATGGCCGACCGCGTCCAGGGCCTTCTGGCGTTGCCCGACCTGATCTGCCCAACCTGATCTGCCGACCTGATCTGCCCGACCTGATCTGCGATCCACGCCACTGAGAGGCAAGCACATGAGCGTGTCCGTGCGCATTCCGACGATCCTGCGTCCCTACACCGGAGGGGCATCCGAGGTCACGATCGAGCCTGGCGAGGACACCCTCGCTGGCGTTCTGACGGCGCTCGAACTGGCCGCGCCCGGAATTGCGGCCCGTGTACTTGACGATGCCGGCACGTTGCGCAGATTCGTCAATATCTACGTCGACGACGAGGACGTCCGGTTCACCGATGGCCTCGCGACCCCCGTCAAGCCCGGTGCCCACGTCTCGATCATCCCCGCCGTCGCGGGCGGCTGACTCTCTCCGGCGGCCGGCTCGTCCAGGCGGCCGACTCCTCCAGGCGGCCGCGCGGCGGCCGCCCTGTGCCGAGGACTACTCCGGGATGGGGTCGTTGTCGGGGTCGACGTAGTGCAGAGCCGCCTCTTCGGCGCTGAGGTCCTCGTCATCTCCGGAGTCTGTGGCGGTGACGTCGTCGTGCTCGCTGTCGAGGGCGTCGTGGTCCTCGATCAGGCGGCCGACGACACCCTCGCGGACGCCACGACGGTGAGGCTCATAGGAGGCTGCTGGGTCATCTGACCCAAATTTCTCGGTCAGATCTGCTGTGAGAGCGTCGGCAACCTCGTCGCCTGCCTGCCCGCGGCCGTGATACGCGGGCTTCCCATAGGCCTCGTGGGCCATGCCCGTACCATCGTCGTCGCGCTCATCTGTGCTCATGTCTTCATTGTGGACCCGCGCCTGCCAGGGTTGCGCGGCGTCGGACAGAGCGCCTCCGAAGGCCACCTTCCTGGTGACCCGGCTTGCACTCGGACCCCGAGAGTGCCAACAATGGTCGTTAGCACTCGACCTAGGTGAGTGACAGCCGACACGGCTGCCGCTGCCGGATCGGGTGGCAATCGAGACCTCTGCTGGTGAGGTCGAGGTGCAGGGCGAAGAGCGCTCCGCATGTCGATCGTCCGTCGCGGGCACCGACGAGGTCCATCCCACACTTGCGAAAGGGATCGGCAGCCACATGGCGAAGATCATTGCGTTCGACGAGACCGCCCGTCGCGCGCTCGAGCGGGGCATGAACACCCTCGCCGACGCGGTCAAGGTCACCCTCGGCCCGAAGGGCCGCAACGTCGTTTTGGAGAAGAAGTGGGGAGCCCCCACGATCACCAACGACGGCGTCTCCATCGCGAAGGAGATCGAGCTCGAGGACCCGTACGAGAAGATCGGGGCCGAGCTCGTCAAGGAGGTCGCGAAGAAGACCGACGACGTCGCCGGAGACGGCACCACCACCGCCACCGTGCTCGCACAGGCGCTCGTTCGCGAGGGACTGCGCAACGTCGCAGCCGGCGCGAACCCGATGGCGCTCAAGCGCGGTATCGAGAAGGCCGTTGAGGCTGTGTGCGCACAGCTGCTCGAGATGGCCAAAGAGGTTGAGACCAAGGAGCAGATCGCTGCCACGGCATCGATCAGCGCCGCTGACCCCCAGATCGGCGAGATCATCGCCGAGGCCATGGACAAGGTCGGCAAGGAAGGTGTCATCACCGTCGAGGAGAGCAACACCTTCGGTCTCGAGCTCGAGCTCACCGAAGGCATGCGCTTCGACAAGGGCTACATCTCGGGCTACTTCGTCACCGACCCCGAGCGCATGGAGACCGTGCTTGAGGATGCTTACGTCCTCATCGTGAACTCCAAGATCTCCGGTGTGAAGGACCTCCTTCCGATCCTCGAGAAGGTCATGGCCTCCGGCAAGCCGCTGGCGATCATCGCTGAGGACGTCGAGGGCGAGGCACTCTCCACACTCGTCGTCAACAAGATCCGCGGGACGTTCCGCTCGGTCGCCGTCAAGGCTCCCGGCTTCGGAGACCGTCGCAAGGCGATGCTCCAGGACATCGCCATCCTCACCGGTGGCCAGGTCATCTCCGAAGAGGTCGGCCTCAAGCTCGACACGGTGGGCCTCGAGCTCCTCGGTCGCGCCCGCAAGATCGTCGTCACCAAGGACGAGACCACGGTCGTCGAAGGTGCGGGTGACCCGGACCAGATCGCGGGTCGCGTGAACCAGATCCGCGCCGAGATCGAGAAGTCCGACTCGGACTACGACCGCGAGAAGCTCCAGGAGCGCCTTGCCAAGCTCGCTGGCGGCGTGGCCGTCATCAAGGCGGGTGCGGCCACCGAGGTCGAGCTCAAGGAGCGCAAGCACCGCATCGAGGATGCCGTTCGCAACGCGAAGGCTGCTGTCGAAGAGGGCATCGTTGCCGGTGGTGGCGTCGCGCTGCTGCAGGCGAGTGTCATCGCCTTCGCGACCCTCGAGCTCGAGGGTGACGAGGCCACCGGCGCGAACATCGTTCGCGTCGCGGTCGAGGCTCCTCTCAAGCAGATCGCGATCAACGCCGGCCTCGAAGGCGGAGTCGTCGCGGAGAAGGTGCGCAACCTCGAGCCCGGCTGGGGCCTGAACGCTGCCACCGGCGAGTACGTCGACCTCATCAAGTCGGGGATCATCGACCCGGCCAAGGTCACGCGCTCGGCACTCCAGAACGCGGCCTCCATCGCGGCCCTGTTCCTCACCACCGAAGCGGTCATCGCCGACAAGCCGGAGAAGGCCCCGGCCGGCGGCGGCGGCGGCGACGGCGGCATGGGCGGCATGGACTTCTGATCGCGCACCTGAGCGCCGTGTGACCCACACAGCGCGCTGATCACGTCACGACCAAGGCCCGGGACCACATGGTCCCGGGCCTTCGTCGTCCCCCCCATCTGCGGTCAATGTGCCCTGGGCGGCCTTAGAGGCCGCTGAACTTCCCCTCTGCGTCCACAGGCTCTTGGGTCAGGAGGCGGTGATGTGCGGAACTGTGGATGGCTGTCGGGGCGAGCATGCCAACGGCGGGTGACCCCGGGGGCGTCGACGTCGGCACTTCGTCCACGAGATAGCCGAGGTTCATCGCGGGGGTGCTCCGGATGGGTTCGATTTCCTTGTTCTGACGTGAGTTGGGTTCCTGCATCGCCGAGATTCCTGACTGATGGCGCGCCCACGGGGTCGTGCCTGTGAGTCTCGGAGGAACACGTGCGCGTCAGCATTCGTCGGACGGTCGTTGCAGGGGCCACCGCAGGCCTGACCCTTCTCATTGCGCTGCCTACAGTGGGGCCATCTCAGGCCCGCACCGGTCAACCCCCGAGGCTGGCGCTTGTGAGCGCCCAAGGCTGGCACTCTGCCGCCAACCCGGCCGAGCAGCCAGCCCGGATTGCGTTCGCGCTGGCCTACCGAGCGGCCAACGATGGGTACCGCGCTGCGGTGGCTGCCGCGCGATTCGCGTTCACCCATGATCCGATCGTCGTCTCAGAGCTCGCGGCACGTACCCCAGTGGTTGCCAGCAGCACCGATCCGGCGCTGATCATCGCGGCGGGCGACGCCTACGCGGCGGCTATTGCGGAGCCACTTGCCGCCCGTGTAGCCGCGATTGACCTCGCCACGGCGGCCTGGCTCATGGCGATCGACGCGGCCTACACCACTTACGACACGGCAACGACATCGCCTGACGAGGCGACAGCGAGGGCCACTTTCCGAGCGTCAGTCCGCGCCGCTCAGGTGACGTTCAAGGCTCAGACCCGCGCGGCCAACGCCGGTTTCAAGATCAGCGCCGCGTCGGCACACGCCACCCAGCGTGCAGCGATCAATGTAGCGCTCGAGATCTATTTGGCGAGCGTCAAGGACACAGGCGACCAGGAGGTATTCGAGGCGTCCATCGCCGCAGCCCGCGCTGCCTTCAGGACGGCCGCGGACGTTGTCGCAGCGACGGCCGCGCGTCGGGCAGCGGAGTCTGCGGGCCGCGCGGGCTACCAGCTATCACTAGGCGCTGCGCGCGACGCGTTCTTCGCGGCGACCGGTCACAACCCGCATCGCACACGTCCGCTACTCCCTCGGGTCTGACGGCCACGACAGTGGCGGGGCGTTGAGCAAATTCGACGAGTTCTGGGGTCTGAGGCTCCTGGCCTTCGTCAGGTTCTCGCCACAGGAGTCGGGAAGGCCGACGCTCTGGATCGGCGCTAGGGGAGATGAGTTCCAGCAACGGCCGGGTGGCTCGCGAGGGGAGGTAGCCGTCGACGCAGTGGGGAGCTTCAGCGGCCTCTAGGGCCGCCCAGGGCACATTCACCGCAAAAAAGAGGGGGTTAGGGGGTGGGGGTGAGGGGGTCGGGGGTGCCGTCGAGGATGTCGCTGGCGTCGATGATGCGGTAGGCGTAGCCCTGTTCGGCGAGGAAGCGTTGGCGGTGGGCGGCGAAGTCGGCGTCGACGGTGTCGCGGGCGACGACGGCGTAGAAGCGGGCGGTGCGGCCGTCGGCCTTGGGGCGCAGGACGCGGCCGAGCCGCTGGGCCTCTTCCTGTCGTGAGCCGAACGAACCCGAAATCTGGATCGCGACCCCCGCGTCGGGCAGGTCGATCGAGAAGTTGGCGACCTTCGAGACGACGAGGACGCGCACCTCGCCGGTGCGGAATGCGTCGAAGAGCCGCTCGCGTTCCTTCACCGGAGTCTCACCGGTGATCACCGGTGCGTCGAGTCGTTCACCCATCTCGTGCAACTGGTCGAGGTACTGCCCGATCACGAGGATGTGCTCCTCGGGATGACGCGCGATCAGTGCCTCCACGACGCGGAACTTGCGGTCGGTCGACGCTGCGAGCCGGTAGCGCTCCTCTGGTTCGGCCGTCGCGTAGACGAGGCGCTCACGTTCATCGAGAGTGACGCGGACCTCGACGCAGTCCGCGGGCGCGATGTAGCCCTGCGCCTCGATGTCTTTCCACGGTGCGTCATACCGCTTGGGGCCGATCAGCGAGAAGACGTCGCCTTCACGGCCGTCCTCACGAACGAGTGTGGCCGTCAGGCCGAGACGCCGCCGCGCCTGAATGTCGGCCGTGAAACGGAAGATGGGCGCCGGGAGCAGGTGGACCTCGTCGTAAAGGATCAACCCCCAGTCGCGGGCGTCGAAGAGTTCGAGGTGCTGGTAAAGGCCCTTGCGTCTGGTTGTCATGACCTGGTAGGTCGCGATGGTGACGGGCCGGATGTCCTTGATGGTGCCGGAGTACTCGCCGATCTCGGCATCGGTGAGAGTGGTGCGTCGCAATAGCTCGGATCGCCACTGCCGCGCCGACACCGTGTTGGTGACGAGGATCAGAGTGGTGGCGCCCGCCATGGCCATCGCCGCCGCGCCCACGATCGTCTTTCCAGCGCCGCAGGGAAGGACGACGACGCCAGAACCGCCGTGCCAGAACCCCTCGGCCGCTTCGCGCTGGTAACCGCGCAGTTCCCAGCCCTCCTCGCGCAGGGAGATCGCGTGTGCCTCGCCGTCGACATAGCCGGCGAGATCCTCGGCGGGCCAGCCGAGCTTGAGGAGGACCTGCTTCATGTGACCGCGCTCGGAGGGGTGAACGATCACAGTGTCGGGATCGATGCGCGCTCCGACGAGGGGCTCGACCTTCTTGCTGCGCAGGACTTCCTCGAGAACGGCCCTGTCGAACGCGTGAAGTACCAGCCCGTGTGCGGGGTCCATCTGCAATTGCAGCCTGCCGTAGCGGCCCATGGTGTCGGCAACATCGACGAGGAGTGCGTGGGGTACCGGGTACCGCGAGTAGCGCAGAAGGACGTCGACGACGCCCTCGGCGTCCTGGCCTGCTGCTCGCGCGTTCCACAAACCCAGCGGGGTGAGTCGGTAGGTGTGGATGTGCTCGGGCGCCCGCTCGAGTTCTGCGAACGGGGCGATCGCGTGGCGGCACTCGGCGCTGAGAGGGTGATCGATCTCCAGGAGCAGGGTCTTGTCGCTCTGCACGATCAAAGGGCCGTCGGTCATCCGATCAGTCTCCCACCTGTTGCCGGGTGCGGCTACCACTGCGAGTCGCCGCGGGCGGGGGACTGGCAGGCCTACGGTGGCCTTGTGACTCCCACGACCGCTGGCCGCAACGTCGTGGCCGCCGCGACGAACACCGCGCAGGACCTCGCGCAGCGTGCGGGGGTGGAGGTTCGCACGCTTCATGAGCACGAGGAGCTCGACGCGGCACGCGAGATCTGGGACAGCGTCTGGCCCACCATTCCTGGCGCGACCGAGGTGCCGTCGAGCTTGATGCGAGCGATCGAGCACGCGGGTGGCTACATCGCGGGTGCTTTCGATGAGGGGCGCCTTGTCGGCGCGAGCCTGGCGTTCCCTGGTCGCAGTCGTGACGTGGACGGCTGGAAGGAACACCTCCACTCCCATGTCGCGGCCGTGATCCCGGCGGCCGCCGATCGTGGGGTGGGTACCGCAATCAAGGCACATCAGCGCGCATGGGCACTGGCCCGCGATATCGATCGCATCCTGTGGACGTTCGATCCGCTTGTGCGCCGCAATGCGCGCTTGAACATCTCCAAACTCGGAGGGATCGGAGCCGAGTACCTCATCGACTTTTACGGCCGAATGGACGACCCGCTCAATTCCGGAGAGGAGAGCGACCGAATGCTCGTGTCTTGGGAGCTGGCCTCGGATCGCGTGAGTGACGCCCTCGCTGGTGCGGCCGTTCCGCTGCCGCGGGGGCACTGGACTGCACTCGGGGCGGTCGTGTCATCGCCCTCCCACAACGAGGTACCCAAGACGGCGCGACTGGCCCTTCTGCCCATACCCATGGACATCGTGGCGATCAGGGCACAAGGCCGTGAGCCCGCCCGGCAGTGGCGAATGAAGATGCGTGCTGCTCTCGCGCCCGTCGCGCGCGGGGAGGCCAGAGTTATTGCGATGACACTCGAAGGCGACTACGTCATGGAGTCCGCGACGTGAGGATCGTCGGGGTTGATGTCCACCGTTGTCACCTGCCTCTTGTCAGGCCGTTCCGCACGTCGTTTGGGAGCGAGTACGTCAAGGACGTCCTGCTGATCGAAGTCAGGACAGCTGACGGTTTCGTGGGCTGGGGTGAGTGCGTGGCCTCGCCTCAACCCGATTACAGCTATGAGTTCAACGATGCGGTGGTGCTTGTGTTGCGCGATCACCTTGTCCCACGCGTCATGGGCATCGACCTGCGTCCCGAAGACGTTGCACAACTGCTTGCACCCGTGCGCGGGCACCCCATGGCACGTGGCGCACTGGAGCTCGCGATCCTCGATGCCTATCTTCGCTCGACCGGTGAGTCGCTGGCGTCCTACTTGGGCTCCGTTCGCAGTGAAGTCGATTGTGGTGTCTCCGTTGGGATTCCGGACGACGACTCTCTCGACACTCTGATGGCAGAGGTTGCGGTCTATGTTGACGAGGGCTATCGGCGCATCAAGCTCAAGATTCAGCCGGGCTGGGATGTCGCGCCTGTGCGCGCTGTCCGCGAACAATGGCCTGACATGCCGCTCCAAGTTGATGCCAACCAGGCGTATGACCGTCATCACCTCGAACACCTTGCCAAACTTGATGATTTCGGACTGCTCCTGATTGAGCAGCCGTTCGCTGAGGACGACCTCTTCGGCCACCGACTCATCGCCGAGCGGATGGCCACGCCGGTCTGCCTCGACGAGTCGGTGCTCTCGGCGGCAAACGTCGAGGCCCTGATTGACTACGGCGCTTGCGACATCGTCAACATCAAGGCCGGGCGCGTCGGTGGCTACCTCGAGGCCAAGGCGATTCACGATCTGTGCCTTGGTCTCGGGGTCCCCGTCTGGTGTGGCGGGATGCTCGAGACGGGAGTCGGGCGCGCGGCGAACATCGCGCTCGCCTCGCTTGCGGGCTTCACGCTGCCGGGTGACACGAGCGCGTCGTCCCGGTTCTTCGCGCGCGATGTCACCGAGCCATTCGTGCTCCACGACGGGCGGATCACCGTGCCGACAGGGCCCGGGATCGGAGTGACCCCGATCCCGCAGATGCTCGCCGAACTCACCGTCGCACGCACGCACCTCGCCTGACGTGAGAGCCGCGAGACGCCAGCGACCCAGTGTCGCGGGAGCCGTCGGTGCTAGAGCGCGGGGTCGGCGATCGATGACACCCCGGTGATGCGGGCCACGGTGAAGGTGCGAACTTCGGCGGTGCGTAGGTCGTACGCCGTGAGGAAGCCGCCATCGATCCGCAACGGCTCGACGACTCGCTCGGTGGTCGTGCCGGTGGAATCCGCGTAGCCGATCCACACCGCGTTCTGCTTGTCGAGGGCTGACCGCAGTTCTGCCATGGTGTCGCTGGTCGTCGAGCGGGGGAGCCGCCCGCTGCCGAGGCCGTCGGGGAGGCTTGTTGGCCGGTTCGCGGCTGCTGTCTCCCCGGCACGCAGCGCGCGGACGGCGGCCGTCAGCATTGCGACACTCGGTGGAGCGGGCTCGACCGAGAGCCGCGGTGGACGTGGCTTCGCCGGCGTGCGGCGTTCGTGAGGCCGGCGGATGACGACCGCGCCCTCGGAGTTCTCGGCGCTGGGGCTGAACCCTGCCTCGCGGAGCCGATCGAGCACGATGTCGAGCGGTGCCTGTGACGCGACGACGGTGTCGGCAAGTCTCATGAGACGGAGCACCGCGAGTCGCTTGTCGGCGAGGATCTCCGACACGGTGGTGGGGTCGTCGCACCGGACGTACGCGGTGGCTAGTCCCACCCTGATCGCGCCGTGCCTGCGCGCGACGTCGGTGACGAGGTACTCGAGGGGCTGCGGAAGTGGTGTGCGAGAACGGGAATGCAGGGTCGCGAGAATGTCGGTGGCGGAGCGCCCGGCATCGAGTGCGCGTCTCAGTGACGCGTCGCTGAAGCGGTACACAGTTGCGCCACCGGTTGACTCGATGTCTGCGAGGAGTGACATCTCGCGGGCAAGCTCGCTCTCGAGAGGCCCCGGCGCTACCGCGGTGAGGTCGGCCTGGAGCAGCACATGGTCGAGTGGTGCGGGAAGTAATGGCGTGAGCGCTGCGACCACCGTCGTCGACGCCGGGCTTCGGCCTGGCATCCGCGTGGCCGCGCGGGCTTCGGCTGAGGTCTCCTCGGCTGTTGTCGAGGCGATCAGCGCCCGACCGTGGGTGGACAGGGCGCCGAGTCCGGTGACACCGAGCCGTTCGGCCTCTTCGGGTGTCGACTCGACGACCGACTGCCACAGGGGCGAGGTTCGACGCGGTCGGCGCCAGCGTAGCCGTGCCAGCAACGAGGTATGGGAGGGCGACTGCCCCGCCTCGAGGGCGACGAGCTCGTCGAGAAGTGCTCGGCGTGCGTCAGGGGTGAGAGCGCGGTCGGTGTCCCGGGCGAGGGCGTTGACGCGCGATCCCGCCTCGTCGCGGCCCGAGACCAGGACGGGGGTACGCGTCATGAGGAGCCAGGCCTGAGCGAGCAAAGCCCACCTCTCGGCGACGGTGCGCGCACGCCAGGAGTCAAACGCGGGCGTCGGGCACCAGACTTCGTCGACCTCGCCGTCGGCGCCGAGAAGCCCTGCCGCGTATGCGATTTCGATGACGAGAGCTGCGCCCTCCTCATCGAGGTCGAGTTCTGCCGCGGTACGCGTCAGATCTCGCACCGCCAGACCGCCGCTTCGCAGCACTGATGGTGGTGTGAACGACCAAGTCTCGAGCAGGTTCTCGACGAGACGTACGAAAGTGAACGCCTGCTGGCCCGCGGTGCGATCGACGAGATCCACGGCACGATCGATGTGATCGATCGAAGGCGGAAGCGGGGCGAGGTCGCGTACGACCACCCCGGCGCGGAGGACGAGCGCCACCTCGCGCGGCACGATCACGGTGTCGGGTGCGATCGGCTCCAACAGGTGGTGCGCGAGGAGCCATTCGATCGGGGTCCGTGCTGAGTCGACGTCGACGGGCCGGTCCGCGTTCTCGACGCGACCAATCGGGGGCCCCCACACCAGCTTCTCGAGGGCGGCGCGAGCCCCGTCGGGTGCTGACGAGAGAACGCGCTCGACTTCCGTGGGGTCCTCGGCGTAGGGGGCCACACCACGGCGCGACTGGGCCATGAGCGGGCCGAGCCCGGCCGGGTGGGCGCCGAGAGCTTCGCGGACGGGGCGCACCAGGTGCAGTTCGTCGTCATCGCCCCAGAGGAGCGCCATCGTCTTCAGACGTGCGATGACGGGCTTGAGGACGGTGCCCGGCACTCCGTGGAGAGAGGCGAGTACGTCGGCATAGGAGGACGGATCGGGTAATGCGCCCAAGGCGGTGACCACCTGGAGTGCGAACAGATCGAGGCGGTCGAGAGCTCGCGCGGTGGAGGGCCCGGTGCCCGCTCGCGTGGCGAGTGAACCAAGATCGGCCGGGACGGGGTGCACGAGGTCGGGCCGGGCCTCGAGTAGCGCCCCAATCTGGTCGTCGGTGCGGCGTCGGAGATCCTCGGCCAGTGACCGGGGGCGCACGGCCTCCCCCTGTGGCGAGGTCGCCTTGGTCGTTCGCTTGGTGGCCATCCGCCCAAATTTACGCGAGCGGGAGGGCTGGGGGCGAACCGGAGCGTGGTGGGCGCTCTCCTAAGTCGACCTCGCCAGGCTTTCGAGAAGACTCGGGGTGCCGGATCTGCCCCATCTGTTGGGTCTGACGGGGTGATCGGGCTAATCTGAGCCCACTTACAGGGGGCGCGTGCCTCGACGACTGCCCGGCGACGAGACAAGCGAAGGACGCGTGAGATCGGTGCCCACCGGCAAGGTCAAGTGGTACGACGTCGAGAAGGGTTTCGGCTTCCTCGCGACCGAGGAAGGCGATGAGGTGTTCGTCCACGCGTCCGCACTCCCGGCAGGTACCGAGGCCCTCAAGCCCGGTTCGCGGGTCGAGTTCGGAATCGCCGACGGCAAGCGCGGCCCTCAGGCACTCTCGATCCGCGTCCTCGACGTCCCGGTGACGATCACCAAGACCAAGGTCGTGCGCAAGCCGGCCGAGGACACCGCCGTGATTCTTGAAGACCTCATCAAGTTGCTCGACGGTGTCTCGAACTCCCTCCGGCGCGGTCGCTACCCGGACGACAAGAGTTCTCACCTGATCGCCTCGATGCTGCGCAAGGTAGCCGACGACATCGACGTCTGAGGCTCGTCCCGTTCGTCATCGTCGGCGCCCGAGATGGGCTGGCGGCCGACATTCGATGAGGGCGCGTGGCGCTGGCACCCTGCCGTGGGCGAGGATGGGTGGGTGACCCCCACCTCGTTGGACGCCGCGCTCGTCTCGGCCGTCGATCTAGCCCGCTCGGCGGTGCTCGAGATCGCCCCTGCTGAGCACATCGGTGACCACCTCGAGGTGACCTCGGACACCGACCTCATGGCCACCCACTGGTTCACCTGCCTCAATGGCGGTTACCAGGGCTGGCGCTGGGCCGTCACCGTGGTGCGCGTTCCGGACTCTGACCTCGTGACCATCTCCGAGGTCGTGCTCCTGCCGGGATCTGGCGCCCTGCTGGCGCCAGCCTGGCTGCCGTGGAGTGAGCGGGTTCGCCCCGGCGACCTTGGCCCCGGCGACCTCTACCCCACCTCCCCCGATGACCCCCGCCTCGAGCCGGGCTACACCGGAGTCGATGCGCTCGACGAGGGCGACGAGACGGCGAGTCCCACTGCCCCTCTTCGCCCCGAGCAGTGGGAACTCGGGCTTGGTCGTGAGCGCGTGCTGTCCGCGTACGGGCGCGACCTCGCGGTCGAGCGCTGGTACGAGGGTGACCATGGCCCGGACTCCGCGATGGCGAAGGCCGCGCCCGGCGACTGCGGATCCTGCGGGTTCATGTTGGCGATCGGCGGGTTGGTGGGCCAGGCGTTCGGCGTGTGCGCAAACCCCTTCGGCGCTGATGGTCGAGTCGTGGCCCTGAGATTCGGTTGCGGGGCGCACTCGAGTGCCCGCGAGATCGAGGGCACCGGAGTTCCGGTCACTGAGATCGCGATCGACGAGTTCGGTATCGAGCACGTCGACGTCCGCGGCGAATCTGCGCCGGAGGCTCTCGTCGCCGAGGGCGACGGCGACGCTACATACGATGCGGACGACCTTGCCGCTGACATCGAGATCGGCGCCTCACACGAGTTCGACATGGCCGAGTCCGACGACGCGCCCCTCGACGTGCTCATCGCCGCAGACCTTGACGACGTCGAGGACATCGAGCCCGACGAGATCCTGGGCTGAGCCGCGTCCAGTCGGAGCGAGTTCGCACACCCTGACGTTCGGGGGTGCGCGTGATCAGTGGTGGGCGGCCCGGGCGTAGGCGGCCCGTCGCCGGCGCACGTACACCAGGCCGGCAAGCCCCAGGACCGCTCCGATGACGCACACCCACTGCCACCAGCCCCGTCCGGCGTCCGCCAGGGGCTGACGTGCGACCAGGCAGAGCACAAGGGCAGCGAGCCACGCGATGGTGCCGTAGGTGATGGTCGTGACCCCGTCGACGTCGAGTAGTGCGAGCGTGGGGGCTTCAGCGCGATCGCTGGCGGTCTCGGGGGCGGGCAGTTCATCGGACATGGGTCGAGGCTATCGCTGAGGTCCGCATACCCTGACCCATGTGGATCCCCGGACGCGTCGCATGGTCACCCTCGGAGTGCTCGCGGTGAGTGTCGGGCTGGTCCTGCTCGCCGCATGGCAAGGGCGCTGACGCGCTCAGGGCGCGACGAGCAGCAGGACCTTTGACCCGGCCTTCCAGGCATCGGTGCCCGTGAAGCTCACCGGGACGGTCGCCCCGGCGGCGACGTCGCTGACATGGGCGGTTGTCGTCGCTACCGGTTGGCCGTCGACGTAGACATAGACGACCAGATCCGCGCTTCGGGTGCCACTCGTGGTGTTGCGCGCGGTGGTCTCGACCGCGAGTTTGCCCGACAGGTTCAGGATCTTCCAGGACCCCAGGCGCCATCCGTCGGCGGAGGTGCTGGTGGTAGCCGGCGCGGACGGGATCGTCCCCGTGGGCGTTGTGATCGCTGAGGTCGGATCGGTGCTCGTGGATGCGGGCGTAGACGAGGGGCTGCTTTCGGGCGGCGAGTCGAGCGATGCGGACTCGCTGGGCGACCCCGTCTCGGTCGACGCACCCGGTGCCGGTGTGTCCGTGTAGCTCGACGGAGCGGCAGACGACGCGCCGGGCGTGGCCTGTCTCGAGCCCACTTGTGCCCAGATGGCGCCGCCGAGCAGGCCGACGACCGCAGCGATCGACACCGCGATTGCTGCGACGGCGCCAGCACGCATGGGGCGCCGGGTGTCGCGACTGTCGGGAAGCACCTCTCCACCCTAGATCCTTGCGGCGCCGGTGGACATCGGAGCGGTCAGCCGATGGGAGGATCGGTGCCATGACCTTGCACCCGAGCATCGACGGCACCCGCCTCGAGGCCACCGAGTACCTCGACCTGCTCGACCTGGACTTCGAGGCGCTGCTCGAGGCGTCCGGCGATCTTGGACTGGACGTGCCTGGATGTCCGGGCTGGACAATCGCCGACCTGCTGAGCCACCTGGTGAGCGTGTTGCGTCGCCGGGTCGTCTCACTCGACCTCGACGCGGCGCCCGAAGGCCGCGGCTGGGGAGAGATCGCCGAGGGTATGGACGTGCGGGATGTGCTTCGTGAGGTCTACGGCGATGTGTGTGTGCGTCTCAGGTCGCGCGATCAGAATGAGAAGACCTGGTCGTTCCGCCCGGAGGAGCAGACCGTCGGGTTCTGGCACCGGAGGCTCGCCCACGAGATCTCCGTGCACCGATGGGACGCGCAATCGGCGTCGCGCGGGATCGAGGGCGCCGACCCGATCGATCCCGTGCTGGCGTCAGACGGGATCGATGAGCTGCTCGGTTGGCTCGTGACCTCACATCCCGAGTATCCGCAGGCCGGCGCTACTGGTCAGACCGTGCTGATGTCGGCCGGGGAGCATTCCTGGCGGATCATCCTGAACCCCATGTCGGTTGAGGTGGTCGGCGGCAGTGGTGACGCCGGCGCTCTGATGGCGGCCGAGCCATCGGGTCTGCTGCTGGAGATGTGGGGCCGTCCGGGTGAGCACGGCGTCGCCACGATGGGAGATCCCGTCGCATTGCGTTTGCTGCGCGAGCACATCGCGGCCCGGGGCTTCTAGTGGGCCAGACCTGGCTCGAGGCGCGAGTGGAGATCCGAGCGCAACTTCTTGACACGGCAACTCTCGTCCGAGCTGTTGGTGCGGGCCGTCGTCGCGGTGGTGCCTCGACCTGGCGACGTGCCGAGCTGCGTCCGGTGCAGCTCAAGGGCGGCATCCGCCTTCAGGTGACGAGATATGACGACCGGCAGGCCCACGCTGCCAACCACGACTACGTCACGGCCATTGCAGCGGTCGACGAACTTCTCGAACAGGGATTCGGAAACTGGCACGTGGAGACCCTCACCGAAGTCATCCAGGTGCGCATCACGAAGAAGGGCGATGCCCTCGTGCACCGCGCGCCGCGTTCGGTGGACATCGAACGAGCCCCGGTCGCGCACGACCGAGTGAAGACGAGACTGTTCGACGTCGCACACCCCGATGTCAGGGCATTCCTGATCGCCGTGGGCGTCGCCGACACTGAGGGCCGGATCAAGCCCTCGCGTCAGGACAAGTACCGCCAGGTCGAGGAGTTCGTACGGCTTCTCGACTCGGCAGTGAACGATGCGATCGTCGCTGGCTCGCTACCGGAGCCGACGGCTGAAAACCCGTGGAAGTTGGCCGATCTGGGCTGCGGCCATGCCTACCTGACCATCGGCGCCTACGTCTGGCTCGCGCGCGTCCGGGGTCTGGCCGTGCAGGTGCGGGGGGTCGACGTGCGCGAAGCGTCACGTGCACGCAATGCGGCCCTCGCTGCCCAACTTGGCTGGGCCGACGATCTCACCTTCGAAGCTGCCACGATCTCGGATGCCGTTGACGATCCGATTCCCCACATCGTCATGGCACTTCACGCATGTGACACGGCAACGGACGACGCCATCGCACGTGCTGTTCGCTGGTCGTCGCCCGTCGTCCTCGCCGCACCCTGCTGTCACCACGATCTCCAGGGACAGCTCGCGCGTACCGAGTCCCCGTCGCCGTACGGCCTCGTCACGCGACACGGACTACTGCGCGAGCGACTCGTTGACGTCCTCACTGATGCGCTGCGCGCGTCGACTCTTCGCATCGTCGGGTACCGGGTCGACGCCATCGAGTTCGTGAGTGATGAACACACTCCTCGAAACCTCTTGCTGCGAGCCGTGCACACAGGTGCACCTGCGTCGGTGAGCGACCTCGCCGAGCATGACGAACTCTTGCGCCAGTGGGGATTGCATCCGGTGCTCGAGACGATGCTCGCGGCCGAGATCGCCGCCGCCAGGGTGCGGTGATCTCGACGATCAAGCCGTTTCTCACGTTGTTGGTGGGCGTCGTGGCTCTCGCGCCGACCATCGGGGTCGCCGATGCGGCGCAGCCTTCGCCGGCCAGGCAGGTCAAGTCCGCGCTGGCGGCGGGTGACGATGTCGCCCATCTCCGGTGCCGCTTCAGCGACGCGAGGCTTACGGAGATCAGCGGTATTACCTGGTCGCGCCGCCATCCGGGCGTGTACTGGGTGCACAACGATTCGGGCAAGGGCCCCTACATCTACGCCGTCGACGGCAGCACGTGCCGAACCCTCGCGCGTGTGCGGATCGGAAACATCGGGGCCCGGGACATCGAGGCCATCGCGACGGGCACCGATCCGAGTGGCCGTGGGGTGCTCTGGGTGGGCGATATCGGCGACAACCGCGACTCGTGGCCGTCCGTGCGCCTGCATGCCGTGATCGAGCCCGAGAGCCTTGTCGACCAGCAGATCGAGGCTGTCACGTACCTCTTCACCTACGCCGACATGCCCCACAATGCCGAGTCGATCCTCGCCGAACCGGGCTCGGCCCGGATCTGGGTGGTCACCAAACAGCTTGCTGCGGGCGGCATATGGCGGGTTGCGCTCGCGAATACGGCCACCACCAAGGCCACGCGCATTGGCGGGGTCGGAGGCCTCGTCACTGATGCGGCGTTCTCGCCCGACGGCACGCGGTTCGTGGTCCGCGACTACGTAAGCGCCTCCCTGTTCCAAACCCCTGTGTCGGCAGCGTCCCTGGCCAGCCCGATCCGTATCGACCTTCCCCTCGAACCCCAAGGTGAGGCAATCACCTTCACCGCGGACGGTCAGGGGCTGCTCGTCGCGTCCGAGCGGGACTCGGCGCTGTGGTGGGTGCCGCTGCCGGGCGCGGCTGGTCCATCGGTGACGAGCGCCTCGGTGACGGCGTCGGTGCCCTCGGCTGCCGCTTCTGGTGACGCGGAAGCGGAGGGTGAGCCGATCCCTGGTCCGGGCAGCGCTCGTGTGGCCCTTGCCGTTGTCGCTTTGGTCGCAGCGCTCGTCGTCTCGATCGCCGCAGCGAGGCGACTGCGCCGTTAGGCCGAGTCGTCGTCGACGACGAGCGGCACCGGGTCGATCCACACCAGCACCATCGCGGCCACGATCAGGACCGGCACCACCATGAATGCGGTGTGCACACCGAGGTGGTCGGCGACCGCGCCGAGGAGGAACGGCGCCGTTCCGCTGGCTGCTCCGATGGCGACGGAGGCGAGTGCCGCAGCGCGGTCGACACGACCACGCGAGGCTCGCACACTGCGACCGATCGAGAGAGGTACCTGCAGGCCCATTCCTGTGCCAGTGACGGCGAACCCGATGAGCATCGGGACGGCCGCACCGGAGAACCACGCGATGGCGAAGCCGACGAGTGTGAGGCCGAGAGTGGCGATCAGCACGCGCTCAGGATCGATATGTGCGACGAGGCGCGAGCCCACAAGGCGTCCGAGTGCCATGCCTCCCACGATCGTCGCGATCGAGGCCGCAGCAGCTGCGTCGCCGAGTGAGGCGCGGTCGCGAAGCAGGTCGGTTCCCCACAGGGTGAGTGAGAACTCCGTGCCGATGATCGCGAAGATCGTGAAGAAGGTGAACCAGTATCGGCGGGGCATAGGGCCGTGCGGCGCGTGGCCCGGCTGGCTGTCGGGATGGCCGTGGGTGCCGTCGTACAGCTCGAGGTTGCGGCCGCGCACGATCTCCAGGATCAGCACCGCGACGCAGGCGGCGATGATCGCTGGGCGCCAGCCCCACCCAACCCACACTCCTGCACCCACAGCGAGCGGCCCGAGAAGCCCTGTGAGAGAGGCGAACCCGTGCGCCTCGCTCATAGCCTGGGGCGTCGCGGGGCCCTGGTGGTCGGGAATGAAGGCGTTGGCTCCCGAAAGCAGCGAGGTGCCGCCGAGACTTGCGACGAAGGCTCCGAGGAGGGTGAGCGGAAGCGCCGTCGAGCTGATGTAGATGATCAAACCGGCGGCGAGAACCACCGAGGCGCTCCGCAGCATCGGGCCGCGTCCGATCCGTCGCACCACTGCCGCCACGATGAGGCCCGCGACGATCGCACCTATTGCCGCCGCCGTGCTGTGGAGTGAGGCGACAGTGCGCGTGGTGCCTTGCTCATCGCGAAGCAGCGCGATGCTAGGGCCGAAACTGTAGACATACCAACCGAATATCGCGACCTGGACGTAGACGATCACGGTGGGGAAGTCGCGGAGAACGGTGGGGCGGACCGTACTGGTGCTGCCCGTAGAGGTCACGCCAGGGCCGCCACGATGTGATCGATGCAGGAAGTCAGTCTTCGCACGTCAGAGGGATCGACCGAGGGGAACATCGCGACCCGCAGCTGGTTGCGCCCGAGCTTGCGGTAGGGCTCGGTGTCGACCACGCCGTGGGCGCGCAGAACCTGCGCGATCACCGTAGCGTCGATCTCCTCGGCGAAGTCGATGGTGCCGATCACCTGCGAGCGTAGAGCCGGGTCCGTGACGTAGGGCGTCGCATAGGGCGAAGCCTCGGCCCAGTCATAGAGCGCGCTCGAGGACTCACCGGTGCGGGCGACGCACCAGTCGAGACCGCCGTTCGCGTTGAACCAGTCGACCTGCTCGGCCATGAGCAGGATCGTCGCAAGCCCGGGGGTGTTATAGGTCTGGTCGAGACGACTGTTGTCGACGGCGGTCTGCAGGTCGAGGAACGCCGGGATGTAGCGGCCCGACGCCTTGATCTGTGCAGTGCGCTCGATCGCCTTTGGCGACATCAGGGCAATCCAGAGCCCGCCGTCGGAGGCGAAGCACTTCTGCGGCGCGAAGTAGTACACGTCCGATTCGAGTTGGTCGACCGGAAGGCCACCCGCGGCCGAGGTTGCGTCAAAGAGCATGAGTGCGTCATCGTCGGCGCCCTGGACCCGGCGCGGCGTGATCGCGACTCCGGTGGAGGTCTCATTGTGAGGTGTCGCGTAGGCATCTACACCCTGCTCGGCCATGAACGAGGGCGCTGAGCCTGGGTCGGATTTCACGACGGTGGGGCTGCCTAGGAACGGCGCATCGGACACGGAGGACGCGAACTTCGAGCCGAACTCCCCGAACGTGAGGAACTGCGCCCGGTCGCGGACGAGGCTGAAGGTGGCCACCTCCCAGAACGCGGTCGAGCCGCCGTTGCCCAGCACAACCTCGTAGCCCTCGGGCAATGAGAACAAGTCCGACAGCCCGGAGCGTAGGCGGCCGACCTGCGACCTCACGGTCTTCTGGCGGTGCGAGGTGCCCAGGTAGTTCGGGGCAATCGCGGACAGCGCGGCCACTTGTTCGGCGCGCACCTTGCTGGGACCTGCGCCGAAGCGTCCATCGACCGGGAGGAGTTCTGTCGGGATTGCGATGTTCGGGGTTCCGGTCACGGGGTTGCCTTCTGCTCAGTCTGTGGGGGTGTAGCCGCTGGGGGCGACCATCTCGGCATTCCAGCCCGGGACGTCCTCGGGGCGGCGGGGAGCCGGCCCGACGTAGCGGGCCGACGGACGCACGAGACGCCCGGTTCGCTTCTGCTCGAGAATGTGGGCACTCCACCCGGCGAGGCGTGCGCAGGCGAACATCGAGGTGAACATGTGCGCCGGGATCTGGGCGAAGTCCAGCACGATCGCGGCCCAGAACTCCACGTTGGTCTCGAGCACTCGATCAGGGCGGCGCTCGCGCAGCTCGGCTAGTGCCGCCTGCTCGAGGGCCTCAGCGACCTCGTAGCGAGGGGCATCGAGTTCGCGAGCGGTGCGACGCAGGACGCGCGCGCGCGGGTCCTCGGCGCGGTAGACGCGGTGGCCGAAGCCCATGAGGCGCTCGCCCCGGTCAAGTAGGCCCTTGACGTAGGCGCGGGCGTCGTCGTTGCGCTCGAGCTCCTCGATCATGCCGAGAACTCGCGAGGGGGCGCCGCCATGCAGCGGGCCGGAGAGGGCGCCTACGGCGCCGGAGAGGGCGGCGGCAACGTCGGCGCCGGTGGAGGCGATGACGCGTGCGGTGAAGGTTGAGGCGTTCATGCCGTGCTCCGCCGCGGAGACGAAGTAGGCGTCGACGGCCTGCACGTGCTTGGGTTCAGGCTCTCCGCGCCAGCGGATCATCATGCGCTCGACGACGGTCTGCGCCTCGTCGATGCGCGACTGCGGAATCATCGGCCGCCCGATGCCGCGGGCGCTCTGAGCCACGAAGGACATCGCCATCACCGAGGCGCGGGCGAGCTCGTCGCGCGCGGTCTCGTCGTCGATATCGAGCAGGGGCTCGAGGCCCCATGCCGGCGCAAGCATCGCGAGTGCGGACTGGACGTCGACCCGGACGTCGCCCGAGTGGACGGGGATGGGGAACGGCTCGGCCGGGGGAAGGCCGGGGTTGAACTCGTTGTCGACCAGCAGCCCCCAGACGTTTCCATAGGAGACGCGACCGACGAGGTCCTCGATGTCGACCCCGCGGTAACGAAGGGCGCTGCCTTCCTTGTCCGGTTCTGCGATCTCGGACTCAAAAGCGATGACACCTTCGAGGCCTGGTACGAAGTCCGACATCTAGGAGCTCCCGTTTCTCGTGGCACGTGGTTGAGGTGCCGGTCTGTACGGCGGTTGCGCCGGTGGGCGCAGGACGCGATTCCCGTGGTCGGGGAGGTACGAGGGCTCCTCGACGACGCCAGCACCCGATCAGGTGCCGCTGGCGACGGCTCCATCCTGGCAAATGCATTCTGAGCGCGGGCACGCGGTCCCCCCCGGCCGCCCCGTGAGAGTTAACGGGCGCGCGGGAGAGAGGTGCTGACAGAGTAGAGCCGTGATGGACCCACGTAGTGATCTCGCGGCGATGCGTACGTCCTATGACGAGGGCCGACTGCTCGAGTCAGAGCTCGCGGCCACTCCCCACGAGCAGTTCGTCCACTGGATGTCGGAGGCGATCGTCGCGGGCCTGGCTGAGCCGAACGCGATGGTTCTGGCGACGGCCGACTCACAAGGCGCTCCGTCCTCGCGCACGGTGCTGCTCAAGTCAGTCGATGCCCGCGGATTCACATTGTTCACCAACCTGCAGTCGCGCAAGGGCCGCGAGATGGCGTCGAACCCGCGGGTCTCCCTGACTTTCCCGTGGTTCGCGATGAAGCGTCAGGTCGTGGTGGTCGGCGAGGTCGAGCAGGTGTCGCGCGAGGAGGCAGCCGCCTATTTCTCGTCGCGGCCATACGGCTCCAAGCTCGGGGCCTGGGCCAGTGCGCAATCGAGTGTGATCGCCTCTCGTGAAGTGCTCAAGGCGCGTTACGCCGAGTTGTCGGCAGTGTTCCCGGAGACGGGCCGCCCCGACGAGGTGCCGTTGCCCGACGCGTGGGGCGGATTCCTCGTCCGGCCCGCCAGCGTGGAGTTCTGGCAGGGCAGGCCGTCGCGCTTGCACGATCGGCTGCGCTTCGTCCGCGTCGACCGGCCCGACGGCGATCCTGCGGGCCTCGACGACCCGCGGGCTTGGCGGGTCGAGCGGCTCTCGTCCTAGCCGAGACCGTCCTCTCGCGCACTTCTAGGCCCATCGGGCTGTGCCGCCGTAGGCTGCGGAACTGTGCCACGCCTGTTCGCCGACCTCAGCCCGCTGCGCGCGTCTCGGGACTTCCGACGCATCTGGGCGGCGATGTCGATCAGCAACGTGGGCCAGCAGATGGCCGCCGTTGCGGTGAGTGTGCAGGTGTACTCGATCACTCACTCGTCGTTCGCCGTCGGCCTCGTGGGGCTCTTCCAACTTGTGCCGATCATCGGGTTCGGTCTTTACGGCGGGGCGATGTCCGACACGCACGACCGCCGCCGGATCGGCCTGCTCGCCGCGGTCGGCCTGATGTCGTGTTCCGTGGTTCTCGTGGCTCAGTCCGTGGCCGATGTTCGCAGTGTCGCCTTGCTCTACTGCGTGGTGGCGGTGCAGTCGGCCTTCTTCGCGGTCGGCAACCCGGCCCGCGGAGCGATCATCCCTCGACTCGTCGGCCCCGAGCTGCTGCCAGCTGCCAATGCTCTCGGCATGCTGGCGTGGAATGTCGGGTTCACGATCGGCCCGCTGCTCGGCGGCGTTCTCATCGCGGCAACGGGCGGCGTTTCGGTTGCCTACGCAGTGGATGTCGTCGCCTTCTCGAGCGTGGTCTATGCGATGTGGCGCCTTCGTCCGATACCGCCACTGGGCGAGCCACACACACGCGTGGGGTGGGCAGCGGTCAGGGACGGTCTGACCTTCCTTCGCGGCCGCCGCAACCTCCAGATGTCGTTCTACGTCGACATGGCCGCGATGGTCTTCGGCATGCCGCGCGCTCTCTTCCCTGCGCTCGCCGTTGGTCTCTACCCCGCCGACCCGCGCATGGCGGCGACGGCAGTTGGCCTGCTCACGGCGGCGCCGGCAGTAGGGGCGGTCATATCAGGCGTCTTCTCCGGGGTACTCGGACACGTGCGTCGCCAGGGCTATGCCGTCGTGCTCGCGGTGCTGGCCTGGGGACTCTCGATCGTTGTCTTCGGGCTCGTCAGCTCGCTCGTGCTGGCATGTGTGTTCCTGGCACTCGCCGGGGCGGCCGACAACATCAGCGCCGTGTTCAGGTCGACGATCCTTCAGGCCGCGACGCCAGATGCCTACCGCGGCCGGCTGCAGGGGATATTCACGGTGGTGGTGGCGGGGGGTCCGCGACTCGGTGATGTCGAGTCGGGCACTGTCGCAGCGCTCTTCGGCGAAACGGTATCGGTGGTGAGCGGCGGTCTCGCATGTATCGCCGTGACGCTCGGGCTGGCGGCTGCAGTGCCGGCGTTCCTGCGTTATGACGCGAGGCATCCCGAGCCCTAGCGGGGTAGGGCATCGGGTTGATGCGAACCAGGATCAGCGCGTGCCCGTGAGCCAGGCGTGCAGCAACTCGCTCACGACGGCATCGACATCGAGACCACGTGCCTTGGCCTCGGCCTTGGCTGCCTTTCGCAGCCGTTTCGGCACGACCACCTCGAGCGTCGTCATCTTCCCGCCCATCAGGTCGACCGGTGGCTTTGCGGCGCGGGTCTGGCTGGCCTTCGTGGCCTGGGTTGGAGCCGCGGGCTTCTTCTTCGGTGTCGGTGTCGGTGTCGGTGTCGGTGTCGCGGGCACCTCGGCTTCGGCGCTCGGATCTGCCGGCTGATCGGGCACTCGCAGATGGTCGGAGGTCGAGCCGCCGAACTTGCGCGCAGGAGCTGCCGGTTTCCGGGTGGAGGCGGCTCTTGCGTTGCGCGGCTTTGTCGGCTGCTGCGGGCGCTCGGCGGCGGGGGTGGAGCCGCTCGGGTCGGCGGGCTTTGCGTCGGCGTGGTTCGGGCGTGAGGTCGCCGGGTGGATCGAGGCGTCCTCGGCCTTGTTGAGGGCGGGCCTGGGCGTCGGGTTGCTCATGAGGACTCCGTTCCAGTGGAGAAGGTCATCGTGGACGAGACCCCGAGATCGGCCACGGTCTCGGCGGCTTTGGTGAGCAGCATGTCGAGAAGGTCGTCATAGACATCGGCGACCTCGCGCGCACCTGGTGAACGCCAGGCCTGCACCGGGACACATGCCCCCTGTGCCTGCTGCACGGCGATTCGTTCTGGCACGACATACGGAAGGATCAAGTTTGGGTAGGCGGCCTCGAGCTCGACGAGGCGGAACGCGTGCTCACTGGTCTGCGGCCGAGACCTGTTCACGAGCACCCCCGCGGGTCGCAGCACGAGATTGTTGGAGCCGCGGACAACCTCGATCGCTTCCAGCGCCGCCGCGGCTCCCGGCAGTGCGAAGAAGGAAGGTTCGGTAACCACGAGTGCGAGCCGCACGGCGGCGAGTGCATTGCGCGTGAGCTCGCCCAAGCTGGGCGGGCAGTCGACGAGCACGACGTCGTAGTTGTCGATCACGCCCTCGAGAGCGAGCCGAAGGCGCAGTGTCGAGTCGCGACCCTCGGGTACGGCTCGATGCTCGAGTGCACGCTCAGCGGGAATGAGGTCGATTCCGGGGCCCCAGCCCGAGGCGACGACGGCGTCGGCCGCCACACCACTCCGGGCATCGGCGAGCACGTCATTGGTCGAGTACGCGGTGCTCGCGGGATCCATGGCTGACGTGGCATTGGCCTGAGGGTCGAGATCCACGACGAGCGTGCGCAGGCCGCGCTCCCAGGCTGCGCCTGCGAGCCCAAGCAGAGTGGTGGTCTTGCCGACTCCGCCCTTCTGCGCCACGACGGCGCACGTCATCGGCACATGGTGATGCGCGTTCTGACCCACGTTGCGAGGCCTCACTTCCTGGCGTCAGCGGCGACGCCCGATCGCTGGCCCCTGCATGGTGTCACGCCGCTGCTCTCATAGGGAACGTCCAGTGTCAGCGCGGCGGGAGTGCCGAGTAGCGGCGGAGCGATTCCACTCGCTCCTCGGCGTGATCGACCACGGGTTCGGGGTAGTCCCCAGCGAGGAGAAGTGAGTTCTTCCAGGGCTCATGTGCGGACTTCCCCGGTAGCGAGCGCAGTTCGGGCACGTATCGGCGTACGTAGTCGCCCTCGGGGTCGAACCGCAGGCCTTGGGTGATCGGGTTGAAGATGCGGAAGTAAGGAGAGGCGTCGGTGCCACTGCCGGCCACCCACTGCCACCCATGCTGGTTGCTGGCGATGTCGCCGTCGCGCAGATTCCGCATGAACCAACGCGCGCCTCGCTGCCACGGCAGGTGCAGGTCCTTCACGAGGAACGACGCCGTGACCATGCGTACGCGGTTGTGCATCCAGCCTTCGGCGAGTAGCTGACGCATGCCGGCATCAACGAAGGGGAAGCCGGTGCGTCCCTGGCACCAGGCCTCGAACCGACGATCGGCTTCCGGTCCGTTGTCATACTCCATCTCGGCGAATCTGGGAGCCAACCAGGTGCGGGCGGACGAGGGTGTGTGGTGGAGCACGTCGGCATAGAACTCCCGCCATGCGATCTCCTTGCGGAACACGGTGTGCGCGGGTGAGTCGTCGAGGTCCGCGAGGATTGTCCGTGGATGAATCTCGCCCCACCGCAGATGTGCTGAGAGGTCGGAGGTGCCCGCGAGGTCGGCCCGGTCTCTCTGTTCGTCATACGACGCTAAATCGTTGCTGCGGAAGGCATCCCAGTGGCGACGTACCGCACCCGCGTCGCGATCGACGAGCACGATATTTCCGAGTTCGGGCGCGTCGGGGATTCCCTCGCATGCGAGGGGCCCGGCATCGTCGATCCGCCAGTCCGGCCAGCGCTCGGGGTCGGCCGCGGGTGCGCGCCACCCATGCTCACACCACGCGCGGTAGAACGGCGTGTAGACGCGGTACGGCGTGCCATCCGCCTTGCGCACGCGCCCTGGGGCCACGGCGTAGGGCGAGCCGGTGCGCACAAGTTCGCGGCCGGCGCCCAGCAGTGCGGTCTCGACGTCGTGATCACGCTGCGCGCCATAGGGGCCGTAGTCGGCCGCGATGTGGACGGTCGACGCGCGCGCGGCAGCTGCTACCGCTGGCACCACGGCGACTGGATCGCCGTGACGGACGACGAGCCGGCCCTCGAGCGCGGCGTCGAGTCGGTGCAGCGACCGCGAGAGCCATGCCCGCCGCACATCACCGGCAGGGGTCCAGAGGCGGGGGTCGAGGACGAAGAGTGCGACCACCTCATCGTCGCCTGCGGCATCACGTGCCGCGAGCAGCGCGGGGTTGTCAACGAGGCGCAAGTCTCGACGGAACCACAGAACGCTAGGCACAGCGAGAGAGTAGGCCCGAACGCGGGAGCCCGCCGCCTGACCACGGCCCCGCGTGGGCCGCGTCGGCAGCTGACAAGATCCGATTCCCGGCTCGGGGCGCTTCTGCATTGGGCGCCGTTGCGAGAGGATGGGCACGCCCCGTCCACTCTCGGTGACAAGGACAACACGTTCGTGACTGATCTCATCGACACCACGGAGATGTACCTCCGCACGATCTTCGAGCTCGAGGAGGAAGGCATAGTCCCGCTCCGGGCCCGTATCGCAGAGCGGCTCGGACAGTCAGGCCCAACCGTGTCGCAGACTGTCGCGCGCATGGAGCGCGATGGTCTTGTGGCGGTTGAGGGAGATCGCCATCTCGAGCTCAGTGCTGACGGACGCACCATGGCCACGAGGGTGATGCGTAAGCACCGCCTCGCCGAGTGCTTGCTCGTCGAGGTGATTGGGCTGCCCTGGGAGGACGTGCACGCGGAAGCCTGCCGCTGGGAGCACGTGATGAGCGAAAACGTCGAGCGCCGGATTCTCGAGATCCTTGGCCACCCCACGGTGTCGCCCTACGGAAACCCGATTCCGGGCCTGGCCGAGCTCGACGAAGCCGCCACGTTCTCCGACCTCACCGGGCTGACCACGCTCGACAAGGTGGTGGGCGAGGCGTCCACTCGCGTCACCGTCGTGCGCATCGGCGAGCCGATTCAGAATGATGCAGCGCTCATGCGTTCGATGCGCCGCGCCGGAGCGCTGCCGGGCGCGACGGTCACGGTGTTCGCGTCGCCGGGCGGCGTTCTTGTGGGTAGTGCTGGTGAGTACGCCGAGCTCGACTCCGTGACGGCCTCCCATGTCTTCGTGAGCAAGGGCTGACCACACAAATACCGACATATGTCTGATTGACTCTTCTGGATTTGTGACATCGGGACGCTCCATGCCATAGCGTGGAGAACATCCTGCCGTCCTGGTGGGGGTCACCGGTGGACGCCGAGTCCTGCCACCCCTGGTGAAAATGTTATCCATTGGCAGGAGCGGGGGACCCATTACCGGGCCCGCCGACAAGGCGAGTCCTCGGGGTGAAGCCGGTCTCACGACCGGCCGGGCCAACTCCCGGTCCGAACCCGACAGCTCACCTCGCAGGCGTCGTGGAGGATCTGTGACGTCTGTTCGCGCGCGCTTCGGCGTGCTTGTGGCCTTTGCTCTGATGGCTTTCCTCGTCCCGACATCAACGTCGGAGGCGGCGACCCTGCCGTTGAGCGCACCTGCCTTTGTCCTCGAGTCGTTCGCCCCTGCCGCGGCCCCCGAGCCGTTGGCATCCACTGGCGGTGCCCGACCTTCGGCGGTGCCCGTGAGGGTTGCCCCGACACGGGTCGCAGGCCTCGCTGTTCCGGCGGTGTCTCGATCCGGACGTGTGGCGCTGTCTCGCTCGGTGATGCGCAGCGCGCTCATCCGCGGGAAGGTCATCGTGGCGATCGCGTCGCGGTACCGCGGTGTCCGCTACGTCGCCGGTGGCTCCACCCCGGGTAGGGGCTTCGATTGCTCGGGCTACACGCGTTACGTCTTCTCCATGATCGGCGTGCACCTGCCCCGCGTCTCGAGTGGCCAGTACGGCTCGATGATCAAGATCTCCCGATCACAGGCCTTGCCCGGTGACCTCGTCTACTTCCACTCCAAGAACGGCCACGTCTACCATGTGGGCATCTACGCAGGCGGCAACCGCGTGTGGCATGCGCCCTACCCGGGGCAGCGCGTGAAGCTCGAGCGGATCTGGTCCTCGAGCATCTACGTCGCCCGCCTTCGCGTCTGACACTTTCGTTGGGCCGGTGCGTGTGGTCAGGCGGTGTCGAACTTGAGACGCAGAGGTACGCCGGAGAAGCCGTTCTCGTCGGGTGACACCGCGAGAACCTGGTGAAGCTGGATCATGTTGCGGGCGAAGCCCATACGTGAGGCTGCGAGGTATAGACGCCACACACGGGCCCTGCCCATGCCGACCTCGGCGACGGCTTCGTCCCAGTGCTCGTCGAGGTTGCGCGACCATGCCGCGAGCGTGAGGGCGTAGTGCTCGCGCAGGTTCTCCTCGTGGCGGACCTCGAGCCCTTGATCCTCGATCGCGGACACGATGCGTCCCGCGGGCACGAGCTCGCCGTCGGGGAACACGTAGCGGTTGATGAAGCCGTTCTTGTACATCGTGCGCGAACTGGTGTCGGTGCGCGTGATGCAGTGGTTGAGAAGGCGACCGGTGGGCTTGAGCCGGGACTTGATGAACCCGAAGTAGCTGGGGTAGTTGGCAAGCCCGATGTGCTCGGTGAGCCCGATAGAGGAGATGGCGTCGAAGCCGGATTCGAGGACGTCGCGGTAGTCCTGATGGCGCACCTCGGCAAGTGCGCTGAGCCCCTCGCGTTCGATGGCCGCGCGGCCCCAGGATGCTTGACGCTCCGAGAGGGTGACGCCGATTGCGCGGACGCCGTAGTGCTTGCTTGCGTGCACGACGAGGCCACCCCAGCCGCAGCCGATGTCGAGGAGTCGCTGCCCTGCCTGCAATCCGAGCTTGCGGCACACGAGGTCGAACTTCTCGGCCTGGGCTTCCTCGAGGGTGGCGTCCGCCTCGGGGAACACCGCGCAGGTGTAGGCCATCGACGGGCCGAGCACCCAGCGGTAGAACGTGTTGCTGACGTCGTAGTGGTGGGAGATCGCATCGGCGTCGCGACGCTTGGAGTGTCGTGACCCGCCGAGCCGAACCTCTTCCGGGGGAGGGGGCACGCGGCGAATAACGAAGGGCGCCATGGTGCGGTAGAGCCGTGCCCGCTCGGCGACCGAGAGCTCGGGAAGGCCCGCGCCGGCGAGGCGATCCATGACGGTGTAGAGATCCCCGTGTGCCTCAATCTCACCGGCGACATAGGCCCGTGCCAGGCCCAGCTGTCCGGGCGCGGAGACGAGCATCGACATCGCGCGCGGGGATCGGATGTCGAGGCGAACGTCGGAACCGGGCTCACCGTGCTGGCTGCCGTCGTATGCCGTGATCTCAACCGCGCACTCGGGACCGAGCACGAGTGCGAGAACGTCTGCGATCTTCAAAGTCGTCATCCCCTGATTTCGGCAGTGGCGGTCAGCCGCTGCGCACTGTCTTGGTCCACATGTCCGAGAGCCTGCCCTCGGGGTCGTACGTCGAGCGCAGATGATTGTAGGTGTCGCCACCGTAGAGCCGAGCGAACTCCTCGCGATCATAGAAAGCGGTGGAGTACAGCGACTTGCGGCCTCCAAGTGCTGTGACGACCTCTTCGATCCGTCTGTTCACCCGCCCCTCGGCCGGGTCGACGCCGGGCGGAACGGCCACCGTCGACCAGAAGCCGACGTTGACATACGTGGTGGCCGGGTCGAGCTCGTAGAGCGGCCAGCGCGCGGAACTGTCGCGCTGGCGCAGCGGACATACCCACACTGGCTCGATCCCCACCTCGCGGTGGAAGAACTCGAGGAACTCAGGGAGTGCCTCCACCGGCACCTCGATGTCCTGTACCACCTGTTCGCGCGGAGGCTGACGACGTGCCGCGCCGAGTCGGGCAGAGAACGAGGTGCGCCTGTCGAGGGCGACGAGCTTCCAGTAGACGTCCGAACGAAGCAGGTGCTTGGGCCAGAGCCGGCGGATCAACGGGCGCTGTGCACCGAACGCACGCGAGCACCAGAACCAGTCGGTGTCCCAGCGCCACAGGTAGTCGAGCATCGACAGCACGTCGCTGTGTCGCGACCGGATCGATCGGTAGTAGATCTGGTTGCCGGTGTAATCGCTCGGTGCCTGGTTGGGGTCGTCCGTGTAGGACGCCAGCGTGAGGTAGGACTCCGAGTCGGAGAAGACTGTGCCGTCGATGTAGTCGACGCGCTCGCCTGCGTAGAAACCGTCGCGGGTCACCTCGGCGATGGCTGACGCAAGGCTTTCGGCGTCGCCGCACGGCACGTGACGCAATGCCATGTACTTCGTCACGGGCTCGAGCTCGATCTTCAGGCGAAGGGCGTATCCCAGGGAGCCGTAGGAGTTGGGGAATCCGGCGAAGAGATCGGAATGTTCATTAGTGGCCGTGGCGGTGACGACGCGACCATCGCCCGTGAGGATGTCGAGCTCGATGACCGACTCATGGGGGCAGCCGTTGCGCCAGCTGGCACTCTCAATCCCCAGCCCCGTGACGGCGCCGCCCAGGGTGATCGTCCGCAGCTGCGGCACGCACAGCGGCACCAGACCATGCGGCAAAGTGGCGGCGACGAGGTCCTCGTAAGTGGTCATCCCCAGGACGTCGGCGGTGCGCGCGTCAGTGTCGACCTCGAGTACCCCGCTGAAAGCTGAGACGTCCAGCCCTGGCGTCTCGGTGGGTGTGCGGCCGCGGAACAGGTTCGAGGTGCGTTTGGCCAGGCGCACGGGTGAGCCGGCCGGGATTGCGGCGTAGCCGGCCTTCAGTGTGTCAACGGCGTTCGCATACGACACGTACGTCGGCGGGGAGGCGAGACTGGCGCGGGGCATGGACAGACGTTAGCCAGTGTCGGTGCACTATCGCGAGATTTGCGCCCGCACCGGCGCGTGACGGGTGTCATCCGCTGGGCCCGGGGGTACCGGAGCGTGGTGAGGGGTCGAGGCGGTAGGCGTCGAACGCATCGGTCAGGTTGCCGAACACGTGGTCCCGGCCGAACTTGTCGAGAGTGCCCATGATCTCCAGGGTGCTCAGCAATTCGGCGTCGGCGCGGGCGACGGCGAAGTGCGCACCTTTGGCGTGCACGTAGTCCACCAGATGATTCAGGGCAATCCCGGCGGAGTAGTCGACATCCTCGATCGCTGAGCAGTCGAGAACGAGCCAGCGGACGGGGTCAGGCGCCGATTCCACGAGCCCGGCGACGTCGTCGGTGAACCTGTTTGCATTGGCGTAGAACAACTCGGCGTCGTAGCGAAAGACGATCAACCCCGGCTGACTCTGCAGGCCGGGCTCCGCCTTGCGGTAGGTCGGCTGGCCCTTCGCGTCGACGCCTACCACGAAGTTCGAGGGGCGGTACTGCCTGCTCACGAGCTGGAGGATCGACAGGACAGCCGCGAGGATGATTCCCTCCTCAACCCCGATGGCACAGACGACCACGGCAGTCACGAGCGCGATCGCGAATTCGAGTGGGGCACGCACGCGGATTCTGCCCAGGCCGAGGAGATCGACGAGCCCCCAGCCGATGAGGAAGACGATCGCGCCCAGTACGGCCTTGGGCATGGGGGCAAGCGCGGCGGTTGCGAACATCGTGACGATCAACGCCACTGCTGCCATCGCGATATTCGCGATTTGGCTCTTCCCGCCCTGCTCGTCGAGGATCTGCGTCTTGGTGGGGCTTGCGTTCACCACGAACGTTCCGCTGAGACCGGCAGCGACGTTGGCGGCCGCGAGGCCCGCGATGTCGCGATTTACGTCCACCCGTTGGCCCATCTTTTGGGCGAAGCCGCGGGCGGTGGCCGTGCTCTGGGCGAGGATGAGGACGACGCACGACAACGAGATGCTGACGACCTTCGGTACGTCACCCCATGACAGCCCCTCTGGCAGGCCGAGCGGTGGGAAGCCGCCGGTCATCTCTCCGATGACCTGAACACCGTGCGAGGACGCGTCCGCAGCGGCGCTGATCAGGATGCACAGGACGACGGCGATCAGTGCCCCTGGAACGCGCGGGGCCCAACGCCGGCAGGCGAGCACGATCGCAAGAGTGCCGCCTGAAAAGGAGAGAGTCCACGGTGTCGTGCTGCCGAGGTGGGTGAACAGGTGCCACTGCTTCTCCAGCCAACTGCCCGACCCCTCGGGAATGCCGAGCATGCTGGGGAGCTGGCCCGATAGCACTTGGAGTCCTACGCCGGTAAGGAATCCGATGAGGACGGACGCCGAGAGGAAGTCGCCGATGAACCCCAGCCTAAGCAGCCGCGCGATGACAAGCATTGCCCCCGTGGTCAGCGCCACGAGTCCTGCCCAGGCAGTCCACTGTTCGGTGGCGGGAAGTAGGCCGGAGATACCGAGTGCTGCGATCCCGGCGGCGAGCACCGCCGCTGTCGCGGAGTCGGCGCCAACGACGAGAAGGCGACTTGATCCGATGAGTGCGAACACCACCGTCGGGATGATCAACGTGTAGAGGCCCGTGACGATTGGGGTCTGCGAGATGGAGGTGTAGCCCATCACCTCAGGGATGGCGACAGCCGCCAACGTGATGCCAGCGATCAGATCGGGTCGAAGCCAGGATCGCGTGTAGTCGCGCAGTACGACGGGTAAACCGCGCACGGCCCCCCCTAGTCCTGATGGGTCTGATGACCTTCACAGTGACACACGAGGGCCGGGCGGGGAGCGTGCAAGGCCTAACGGCTTGGTGCGGGGTCGACCCTGGCGTCCGGTGTGCCCTTAGTCGACGCGGTGCAGCAGGGTGAGACCGGTGCCCGAGCCGACGCAGGTCTGGAGCACGAGGTCAGCGTCCACCGCGGGGAGCGTGCCGGACTGCCGGTTCAGGGCCAGGTGGCCGGTGACGATGTACTTGCCGGCCGCGGGGCCAGTGGTGACCGTGACGGTCTTGCCGGTGGGCACGGTCGCGAGCCACTGGTAGCCGCACCAGTTGTGCGCCGCGAGCCAGAGCGGACTGCGCGTCCAGAGCACGAGCTTGCACGAGTCGATGGCCTTCTGCGACTTTGGTGCGTCCACGTAGCTCGAGATCGTGATGCCCTTGTTGATCGTGGCACGTGCCGGCTGGGGGGTGGCGGTGGGCTTCGCGACGGGCTTCGCCATGGGCTTTGCGACGGGCTTCGCCACCGGCTTTGCGACGGGCTTCGCGACCGGGGTCGCGGTGGGCTTCGCGGTGGGGATGCTCGTGGCGGTCGGGGTGGCGGTGGCGCTGGGCGCGGGAGCGACGGCGGGCCGCGTGGCCGGCGTGACTACGGCTGCGCTGGGGGTTGCGCTGGCGGTCACCGCGGGTGCCGGAGCGGCCTCGTTGGACCCGCCCCAGGCGACTGCCGAGGTGGTCGCCGTGATGGCGAAGAGGATGCTGGCGGTTGCGAAGACCGCTGTACGGGTGAGGTGCCGTTGGTGTGTCACACAAAGGGTTTCGGCCCTCAGGATCCTGGTCCTGAGGTGTCCTACCTCACCCTGCTCCGAATGGGTGAGGGCGTCGTTCGGAATCCTTGGCGCTCGGGGGTGACCGAGGGGCGAGGAACCGCGCTAGTGTCGATGTCGCACTGCGGTCAGTGGCTGCGCGAGGCACCCGTGGCGTTCTCGGGATGCCGCACGACGCCGCACTTCATGTCACCGGAAGGACCACGACGCTGAGCACCGACCGTCAGGTTCCGACCCCGACTCCGATGCCCGGGTCACCGGAGAGTGCCGCCACGCCGTCCGCACCTGGCGGGGACGAACTGGCCTCCGAGCAGCAGGAAGTCCTTGTCAGGTATGACCGGCTCGACGCACTTCTGCGCCGCACCGAAGACAGCCTCGACAAGGTGCGTCGGGGGCCGACCGCCGGCACCCCGGGCGCACTCTCCGAACGCGACGCCTTTGACTCCATGTACGTCGAGCGCCTCATCGTGCTGCGCGCCGCGCAAGAGCGGCTGGTCTTCGGCCGCATGGATCTCGCGGATAACCAGCCCCGCTACATCGGCCGTATCGGACTCTCCGACGATGACCAGGAGCAGATCCTCTACGACTGGCGGTCTCCGGCCGCTGAGCCGTTCTACCGCGCAACGGCGGCCCACCCGCTCGGCGTGACGAGGCGCCGACACCTGACCCTCGCCGATCGTGAGGTCACCCACCTCGAGGACGACGTCCTCGACTTCGCGGCCCATCCCGAGGCAGGAGATGTGCAGGGTGGAGGCGCGCTCATGGCTGCGTTGGGTGCCCACCGCACCGGGCGAATGCGCGACATCGTTGCCACGATCCAGGGCGAGCAAGACCGCATCATCCGTTCGCCGCTCGCGGGCACCCTGGTCGTGCAGGGCGCTCCGGGGTGTGGCAAGACGGTGGTGGCGCTTCACCGCGCGGCGTACCTCCTCTATACGCACCGCGAGCGCATCGCGAAGGCAGGTGTCCTGGTGGTGGGGCCCAACCGCCAGTTCCTGCGCTACATCGAGCAAGTCCTTCCCTCGCTTGGTGAATCAAGTGCGGTGCTCGCCACGCAGGGTCAGCTCTATCCGGGGGTCGACGCCATCCCGGACCGGTCTCGTGCGTCTGCGGCTCTCAAGGGTGATGTGCGCATGGCCCGGATGGTGCGCAACGCGGTCGCCGCATTGGAGCGGGTGCCAAGCCGCCGTACCACGGTTCGCGTCGACGGGGTCGCGCTCGTGCTGACGCCTCGGATGGTCGAGTCGGCGGTCGAACGGGCGAGGCGATCGGGCAAGCCTCACAACCTGGCCCGTCGCGAGTTCGTCCTCGACGTTCTCGACAAGCTCGCGACCCAGCTGGCGCAGAAGACGAGCGTCGACCCGAAGGAGTACAAGGAGAGTCTCATCGAGGACCTCCGTGATTCCGTTGACGTGCGACGCGAGATCAATCTGTGCTGGATGCCGTGGACCGCCGAGGCACTGGTCGCGAGGTTGTTCAGTGATGAGGCCCGACTTTCCGCCGCTGCCCCATGGCTCACTGCCGAAGACCGGGCTGCGCTCCTGCGACCTGCTGGTTCCGCCTGGGAGACGGGGGATGTACCGATCCTGGACGAGGCCGCAGAACTGCTCGGCGCCGATGATGAGTCATCGCGAGCATCGGCGGCAGCGGCCGAGCGCGAGCGTGTTCACGAACTCGACTACGCCCGTGATGTGGCTCAGGCAAGCGGCTCAGGAATGGTCAGTGCCGACACACTTATGGAGCGGTACGCCGGCGCGGGCTCGAGGTCGTCGGTCGCCGACGCCCACTCTGACCGCAGTTGGATCTTCGGCCACGTCGTGGTCGACGAGGCGCAGGAGCTCTCTCCCATGGCGTGGCGCGTGGTCGTCCGACGTTGCCCATCGAGGTCGATGACGGTCGTGGGCGATATCAATCAGACGGGCAGCCCGGCCGGGGTCACCGACTGGGCGACGCTCTTCGACGCCATCGCGCCCGGCCGCTGGGCCAAGGAAGAGTTGACGGTGAACTACCGCACGCCCCGTCCGGTGATGGACCTGGCGACCGCTCACCTGCGTGCCTCGGGGATCGCGGCGCCGGATGTCACGTCAGCGCGTGATGGCGACGAGCCTCACCGGGTCGAGGTGTCGGGTGTCGGCGACATCGGGGGATTGGTGCGCTCCGAACTCGTGGCTATCGGTTCAGGACGTGTCGCGGTCATCTCCGCGGCGACCGAGCATGTGGCGGTGTCGGACGCGCTGACCTCCGCGCTGCCTGGGCTCGTGGGCGTGGGCGACAGCGCCGTCGACAGTCAGGTCGCGGTCATGACCCCGGTGATGGCGAAGGGGCTCGAGTTCGACGTCGTACTGGTCGTCAATCCCGGCTCGATCGCCGCGACCCCGGGTTCGGGAACGCGGGATCTTTACGTTGCCTACACACGGACCACTTCGCGGCTCGTACTCGTGGAGATCGCCGCCACGTAGTCCGTGTCTGACATGCACCGGGATGACCCTGAGGCGTCCTCGGCAGGGTGCGGGCATTCGCCGGTGCAGGTGCGACGATGGTAGGTATCAAGGTCCGGGCGCGAAGAGTCGGGCCCGAGAGGGCAGGAGCCCGCCCGATGCCTTCGACCGTTGCCGACCTCCTCGCACTGCTCGAGCTCGAGCCGATCGACGAGGGGATCTACCGCGGCATCGCGCCCGAGACGGCGATGCAACGCGTTTTCGGTGGACAGGTGCTCGCACAGGCGCTGATGGCCGCCGGTGCCGATCTCGCCCGCGAGAGGTCGCCGCATTCCCTTCACGGGTACTTCCTTCGTCCCGGCGATACGACCACACCCATCGTCTACGTCGTGGAGAACACGCGTGACGGACGATCCTTCAGCACGCGGAGGGTCATCGCTCGGCAGCACGGTCGCGCCATCTTCCACATGACGGCTTCCTTTCAGGACTTCGAGGAAGGGCTCGAGCACCAGGACGTCATGCCCGAGACCCAGGACCCCCATCTCCTCCCGACGATGCGTGAACGGTTGGCGGGCAACGCATCAGCGGGCCCGGTGTCGCCGAACGAATGGGCCGCGCTCGATGTGCGCTATGTCGAGGCGGCCGCAGACGATGACGGGGGCCTTCAGGTGTGGCTGCGCACCGCGGAGCGTCTCCCTGACGACAACCTCATCCATGCAGCGACCCTCGCATACGCGAGTGATCTGACACTCCTCGCAGCGGCGGCGGTGCCGCACGACCTGCGGGTCAACGAGCCGCAGGTGCTGACGGCGTCGCTCGACCATGCGATGTGGTTCCACCGTCCGATGCGGGTCGACGACTGGCTTCTTCACGACCAGGAGTCCCCGTCGGCCTCGGGCGGACGCGCGCTGGGGCGGGGTCGGGTCTTCGACACCGGCGGTCGCCTGGTCGCCACCACGGTGCAGGAAGGCCTGTTGCGCCTTCGGACGTGATCCGTGGTCGCGGGGTTACGCGTGAGACCGCCGGTAGTGCGCGGCGAGAGGGTCGGCGCCGAAGTCGCGGTGGGGGTCGCGCCACACCGAGTGCACGTGGTTGGCACCACTGAGAGTGTTGTCGTACTCGCACAAGATGTCGATGCCCTGGATGCGGTAGTAGTGGCCCTGGCCGGGCTCGAGCCCCCCGGCCCACATGAACGCTAGGCCTCCCAGTGCTTCCTGGCTCGCGTACTTGATCGACTCCAGGCTGGCGAGATCATCGGGCAGGCGGCCCACGTAAAGGTCGAGCAGGGAGCGGAGCATGTTGCGCTGATCGTCGGACATCGCGCTGGCGGCAAGGCCGCGAGGAGTCTGATCGAGACGGACCGCCTCGAGATGCTCTGAGGTGAGCCCGGATTCGTCGACCGCGCGCGCGTGGAAGCTGAGCAGCCGCTCGTCGAGCTCGCCCTCGAACCTGGTGCGCCAGACCGAGGCGAGGTCGAGCGGGAGGTCGCCCGGTGCCTGGCCGTAGCGGCTGCGGTTCGCTCCGACGAGATCGACTGGCGCTACGCCGGCAACGATCGCCATGCGACGTTGCCCTTCGTCGAGGGACCGGACAAGGCCGCGGCCAAGATCCTCGACCCCCGCGAGAGGCCGCAGCGGATGCGGCCCAAGGAGAGGGGACGAGGCAGGATCGGCGCCAAGGAAGAGAGGGGTCGAACCCACGACCTCGCCGTCGAGGATCACGTGATGGACCGACACGTGATGGCCCCCGAACCGCCAGGACCATGGGCCTTCACCGGCGGGGTCTCCGAAGATCCGCGTGTAGAACAGCCCGGGATCGCGGCCTCGCTCACGTCCCCAGTCGCTCATGAACCCTTCGAGCTGGTCGAGGACATTCTCGAGTCCGATGATCGTCGAGGCCGTGACGTAGCCCGCCCTGGAGAGCCCGCTCGCGAGTAGTCGATGGGCCAGACGTTGCTGCGTTGGCGTCATCGCCGAGAGGGTGAGGCCTCCGTGATCGGTGGGGGTGTAGAACCACCGCTCGCGCTCGGCCTGGTCCTCGAACGGCCAGAGTGCGATTGCGCGCTGGTCGGGATCTAGGGATTCGAGCAGTGATATGGCTGCGTCGGTCATCTGCGCGGCCGCGTCGCGCGTGCTGCTGCTCATGTCCGCGCCACCGGGCGCACAGACATCCAGGTGCGGGAGGCGGTGCCATCGATGGGATCCCTAGCCAGCATGGCTCGTACCGTATCGGGCCGGGACACCCTGCAGATAGACCAAGCGGGCGCGCTCCGGTCGGGAATGGAGAGCACCGCGATCTGGGCGATCCACCAACGTCATGTCACGTGCCGTGCTCGAGCCCGCCTCTCGATGTCCCTGACGTCGACCGATGGAAGGCCGTCGTCGTGGGCCGCGTCATAGGTGATCAACTGCGCGCCGCCTTCCCGCTTGGCACGGTAGAGGGCACGGTCTGCGCGCCGAAGAACTGTGTCGGGATCTTCACCCGGCTTGGCCACGGTGAGGCCGATGCTCAGGCTGAGACTCAGGGTCAGCGTGACCCCCTCTTCCTCGAGGGTGAGTGGCTCGGTGATCGAGTCGAGGATCGCGAGGGCGACGGACTCCGCGTCACTGACTTCGCGCAAGTCGCGCAGCGCCGCAACGAACTCGTCGCCGCCTAGACGTGCGGCGAGGTCGCCCGCGCGAACCTGTCCCGCAATCTGCTGGGCGACATGCACGATTGCCTTGTCACCAGCGCCGTGGCCGTAGGTGTCGTTGAGATCCTTGAGTCCGTCGATGTCGATGAACATCACCGCCATCCTGTCCTCGCTCCGTCGATTCGACCCGAGCATTGTGGTGAGCCGGGCGAGGAACTCATGGCGATTCGTCAGCTCGGTGAGTCCGTCATGGGTCGCCTGGAAGCGCAACAACTCAAGCGCTTGGTGCTCGCTCTCGAAATCGTGGAGGGCGAGCACGCCCCCCAGCGGTTCTCCGCGGTCACTTACGAGCGGCGTTCCAGCACGTGTCATCCATCGCCAGTTGCCGTCGGCCGTGGCGTAGCGGGCCTCACCTCGGCCGTCGCGGGCCCCGCGGGCGTAGGCGTCCCTCTGGCTCGCGGGCATGCTCACGAGGTCGTCGGGGTGAACCAGTGACGCGGGAGTCCTGCCGATTACCTCGTGCGCGGGCCACCCCAGGATCGAGGAAATGGAGGGCGATACCCAGTCGATGCGGCCGTTCCGGTCCCATGACAGGACGATGTCGGAGGAGTGTTCCGCGATGAGCCGGTAGCGGGCTTCGGATGCCATGACCGCGCGCTCGGCTGTGACCACGTCGTCGATGTCACGCCATCCCGAGACTCGGCGGCGCACCGAACCGTCGTCGGCCACGATGTCGCGTGCGCTGCGGGCTAGCCACCGAAAGGTGCCGTCAGGAAGACGGAATCTGACCCGGGTGTGGACCACTTCGTCTTCTGCGTGTGGCCCGAAGCTGTCGCGCAGAACCTCCTTGTCGCCAGGGTGAATGAAGTCCATAAGGCTGTGCCCGAGGAGGGTCTCGGTGGGCCATCCCGTGGCGGAGGTGACGGTGGGGGAGATCCAGGTCACGACCGCTTCCTCGTCGGACATCGACACGAAGTCCGAGGAATTCTCGGCCAGGAGGCGATAGCGAGCCTCGGACGAGAGGAGCTCCTCGAGGTGGCGCTGCGACTGCCAGGCGAGTGCGACGGCGACGCTGCCGAACGCCACTAGGGCAGTCACCTCTAGCCAGTGGTCGGCGAGGAGCCGCCGCGTTGTGAGGCTCTCGACGAACGTCACCGAAGCCACGAGGACGAGAAGGATTGCGCCGAGCACGATCGGGGCCGACACCGAGGTGGGCCGCCACGTGCCGAACCGGCGGCCCTGGCTCGTCGATGCCCACGGGTCCATGTGTTTCAGGGTGTCACGCGGTCGTGGTGGTGATGCGCGGATCGGCGGATGACGATGAATTGTCCGTATCGACGGAGACGCGCTCTGTCAGCGGGTTCAGAAAGTACGCCTGATGTGGATGATCTCGTCTGCAGTGCTATCGGCCGCGCCACGTTGCCGGACGCTTCTCCTTGAATGCCGCCACGCCTTCGACGGCGTCCTGGGACCCGCGAACTACTGCGCTCGCGGCGGAGGTGGCCGCCCAGCCGTGAGTATCGGCGCTGTCGTAGATCGCCTCGAGGACGGCCAGCGACTCCCGAACGGCGAGGGGCGCGAGAGATGCGATTCGTTCGGCGATGGTCATCGCGGCGGCCAGGGCCCCGCCGGGCTCGGTGATCTGGTTCACCAGCCCAAGGTCGTATCCGCGTTGGGCGGTGAGCGGCGCCCCGGTGAGGAGCATCTCGCGGGCCACGTTCAGAGGTAGCGCGCGCGGGGTGCGGAAGAGCCCGCCACATTCGGCGATGAGACCAAGCGACACCTCGGGGAGCGAGAACGACGCGCTGCTCGAGGCCACGATCAGGGTTGCGGCAAGGGCGATCTCGAAGCCACCCCCCGCGGCGACTCCTTCGACAGCCGCGATCACTGGCTTGCGTTGGCGTCGCCCCGCGATGCCGTAGGGCCCCCCACGCTCGGTCGGCGGCCCGGCCCATGCGACAACATCGGTTCCCGCCGAGAACACGAGTGGGCCCCCGGTGAGAACGGCGACGTGGGCGGTGATGTCGTCCTCGAACTCATTGAGTGCTGTGTCGAGGGCGAGTGTGGTGGCCCCGTCGAACGCATTGCGTCGCTCGGGTCGGTCGATCGTGAGGATGGCGACCGGACCACGTCGCACCACGCCCACCGTCATCGTGACCTCGTCGTGTCCGAGAGCGGGGAGCGAAGCCGATCGGGCGCCACCTCGATCATCACACGGAGTCGAACCGATAGCCGCAGAAGCGGCACAGCCGTGCCTCCGCAGCGATCTCTTCCGCGCAGTCGGGGCATTGGCGGCGAGAACTCTTGCGCCGAAAGGAGAGGCGATCAAGGATCGACTGGCTCTCGATCACTCGGCCGGTGCTGTCGAGGCAGTTCCGGCAGTAGATCGCGAGCATCTCGGCGTCGCCGTGTACTTTGCCCTCTGAGGCTGCCGCGACCATGAGTGCAATCTCAAGGGTGGCGTTGATGGTGGCGGAGTCGCGCTGTCGCAGCCCCACGCCCACCGCGCGCCAGCCTTCGCGCAACGCTGATTTGTGCTGGCCTGCGGCGAGCGCCTCTTGTGCGCGTTGCAGGTCGGTCGCTCGCTCCATGGACGTCCCTGTCGCAGGTCGGGTGGGGTCGAGGGCGATCGTAGCGGGCGCACTTCGAGCCCCGCATTCCCCGCGGTTCAGGACATGTCCTCGCGAGCGACTGGGCGCGAGATGCCTTCGAGGCGACCGTCTAGACTCGGCGCCAGGCTGGATGCAACTCCTAGGCGAGCCCATCGAGGGTGTGCCGCAGGATTCACTCACCTCCCGCCCTCGTAGCTCAGGGGATAGAGCATCGGTTTCCTAAACCGTGTGTCGCGCGTTCGATTCGCGCCGAGGGCACAACCCACGCCGACGGTGTTTCCCCAGTTCCCCGCTGCTGGGGTGGGCTCTGTCCCTCTGCACCATTGTCGAACTTGGGGCGACCTCGGCGCGGCGGATTGGTCACCCTGTCGCTCGGGTGTGGCTCAGAGGCCGCCGCCATGGCTTGCGCAGGCGCCGCCGATGTCGTTGATTTTCGTGCCTTTTGGGTGTGAGGGGGCTCACAGGACTCATCCACCTGTGGTGCATCCGCGATGCAGGCGGGCCAAGAAGAACCATCGACGCGCCCAACCGGGGCGACGCAGATCGAGGAGACTACACATGCGCCACCCCAAGATCGCCATCGCTGCCGTGGCAGCATTCGCAGCACTGACCCTGGGCGCGTGCGGCAGCTCGAGCACGCCGGCCGACACCAGCGCTCCCGCATCCTCAGCTCCAGCCACAGCCGGCACCGTGGTGGACGTCGCCGCGGCGAACCCTGACTTCACGACGCTCGTGGCAGCCATCAAGGCCGCCGATCTGGCCGGCACGCTGAGCGGACCTGGCCCGTTCACCGTCTTCGCGCCCACCAACGAGGCGTTTGCAGCACTGCCTGCCGGTCTCGTCGACAAGTTGCTCAAGCCGGAGAACAAGGCCGTTCTCGCGAAAATCCTGACCTACCACGTGCTCGCGTCGAAGGTCATGGCCGCCGACGTCAAGGACGGCGACGTCGCGACCGTCGAAGGGGGCACCATCACCATTGACACGATGGGCGGAGTCAAGGTCAACGACGCGAAGGTCGTCAAGACCGACATCGCCGCGAGCAATGGCGTCATCCACGTCATTGACAAGGTGCTCGTGCCCGCGGACGTCGACGTCACCAAGCTCTGACACGCGAGCGCGACAAAGCCCCCCGGCCGCGTGGGTCGGGGGGCTTTGTCCGTTGCGCCAGGTGGCGGCGAGGAGGCATTTGTAACCCGCCGTCGCCGGACGCCCAAGCCATTGACGATATTCGCGACCTACTCGATCGTGGTGCCGATGCGGTCCACGATGAGGCAATCGGTGCAGTTGTCCCGCATGATCAGCGACGACCCCGACGTTTCCCAGGTGGCACCTCAGCCCAAAGGCCAGCTCACTGCACACCGCCTGATCGGAGCGCGGTACCTGTGCAGGAGCTGGCCTTCGGGTCTTCAGATCTTCCGTCGCGCCGCGTGCTGACTCTCGGGCGTTAACCCGAGCATCGGTTCAGACGGCGGGCTTGTCGCGCTGGTCGAGGTAGCGCTGACGCGCCTCGGCCTGGCCACGCGCTGTGGTCTGCGCACCGACGAAGCCAGTGCCCATGACGTCGTCGAACGACTTGCGCATGACCTTGCCCTGCCCGTTGAAGTGCGGCATGACCTCCTCGGCGAACAGCTGGAGGCTGCGCAACTGGGCCGGCTGCGGCGCCCAGTCGACACCCATGAGCATGTAGGTGCCAAAGCCGCCGGTCTTGTCGAGAAGGCGCTGGATCTGGGCGATCGCCATCTCCGGTGTGCCGATGACGGCAGCCCCTGACTCGTTGAACATGTCGACGATGTCGTCGGCAAAGTAGTCCACGGCGCCGTCGCCACCGGGGTTGATGTGGGCGCGGTAGTCCTCGAGCTCGGACAGGCCGTACTCGACGTCCTTCTTGGCCTGAGCAGCCGTCTCGGCGATGTGCATCGGGCCCATCAGACGCCACTCGGAGCGGTCGACCGACTTACCGTTCTTGCCGGCGAGCTCCTCGACGATTCCCCAGTGTTCGTTGAGCTTCTCGATGCCGAGAGGGTGGGTTGCCGCGACCGAGATGAGGCCTGCGCCGTGCTTGCCGGCGGTCATCGCGCCCGAGGGCGAGATGGCGCTCACAACTGCGACGGCGAAGTCGTCATAGGGGAGCATCTGCAGGCGAGCCTCGCGCAGGTCGTACCAGTCGGACTTCTGGGTGACGGTCTCACCCTTGAGGAGCCGGATCACGATGCCGAGGGCGTCGTCGAGACGCTCGCGGTTGTTGAGTGGGTCGAGCCCGATCATCTCGCAGTCCTGCAGAAGCTGGCCGGGGCCGACACCGAGCATGGCGCGACCGCGGGTCATGTGGCTCAACTGCGCGATGCGGTCAGCCGCCATGAAGGGGTTGTGGTATGGAAGCGAGTTGACGCCGGTGCCGAGCTTGATGTGCTTCGTGACCTGCGCGGCCGCGGCGATCATCAACTCGGGGTTTCCGATGGTCTCGACGCCACCGGAGTGGTGTTCGCCGATCCAGACCTCGTGGAAGCCGAGACGGTCGAGTTCCATGATCGTCTGCATGTCGTACTCGAACGCGATCGAGGGGTTCAGGTGTGGCCTGTGGTACGGACCCATGAAGAGGCCAAAGCGCATGGGCGTGGTGTCACCGAAGAACTTCATGTCGTCCCTGTCAGCTAGGTGGTGGCTGCGCCGAGTCGCACGTGACCGACTGGCACGTTACCCAACCACAGTCGGCGGCCTGACGCCGGGTCACTCACCGGTCAAGCGTTTGGTAGGTGACATCTCCAGCCGTTGACTCTCCTCGCCGGCCTTGCGTAGCATCCATCAACCCAACCAATCGTTCGTTCGCTTCTGTGCGGGCGGACGGACGACGGAATGGATGAGCGATGCCCACGTTCTCGATCCCTGACGGCCCCGTAATCTCATACGAGGACACCGGCGACAACGGCGACCCCAGCCGCGTCCCGATCATCTTCAGCCACGGGCTGTTCATGAGCCGGCACATGTTCGGGCCGCAGCTCGAGGAGTTCTCCCGCGACCACCGCTGCATCGTGTGGGACGAGCGCGCCCACGGCGACACTGTGTGGGAGGGCGACTTCACCTACTGGGATTCAGCCCGCGACCTGTTCGCTCTCGCCGACCACCTCGGCATTGACCGGTTCATCCATGTCGGATTCAGTCAGGGCGGTCTGCTCGCCCTTCGGGCCGCCATGCTCGACCCCACCCGCTTCATCGGCATGGTCCAGCTCTCCACCCAGGCCGGTGGCCTGGCCGGCGAGGAGGAGCAGGCCTTCCGCGCGATCATCGCCGAATGGACTGAGCTCGGCCCCACCCCCGAGAAGCTCGACTTCCTCGATTGGCTCATCCTCGGCCCCGGCGCCGACTCCAAGTTCTGGCGCGACTACTGGTCAACCCTCACGCCCCAGCAGATCAACGACGCGACTTACGCCCTCTACGACGCCAAGAGCGTCGAGGACCGCCTGGGCGAGGTCACGGCCCCGCTCATCGTGATCCACGGTCTCGTCGACGTCTCGACCCCGCTCGAGCGCGCGATCCTGGTCTCGGAGCGCGCCCCGGACTGCCGCGGGCTCACGCTCGTCGAGAATGGGCCGCACGTCTGCAACCTCACCCACGTCGACATCGTGAACTCCGCGTGCCGCACGTTTATCGACGAGGTGTCCGCCGAGTACCTCGCGACGCTCGCGCCGTGACGCTGACACAGAGGAACGAGGTAGGCGCGTGACGTCCTCAGGTGCGCTCGACGGGCTCGTCGCGGTCGTCACGGGCGGCGGATCAGGCATCGGCGAGGCATGTGTTCGCGCGCTCGTGGACGCGGGTGCCCGCGTCGCGATCGCAGATCGTCTCGTCGAGGCCGCGACGGCCCTCGCCCAGGAACTCGGGGACTCCGCGATCGCGGTCGAGGTCGATGTTGCCGACCAGGCCAGCTGTGAGCGAATGGTCGAACAGGCCGTGCTCGCGTTCGGTGGCCTCGATATCGGGGTCAACTGTGCGGGAGTCGGAAACCCCGACGCCTCGCACATTGCCGACATCAGCTACGCGGAGTGGCGCCGGATGTTCTCGGTGAATATCGACGGGGTCTTCCTCTCCATGAAGGCTCAAATCCCGGCCATGATCCGCACGGGCCGGGGCGGGAGCATCGTCAATATCGCGTCGGTCATGGGCACGGTGGCCACTGAGGGCGCGGGGGCGTACGTCGCCGCCAAGCACGCCGTAGTGGGCCTGACCAAGGCCGCCGCGATCGATCACGCCGCCGACGGAATCCGAGTCAATGCCGTCGGCCCCGGCTACGTCGACACCCCGATGCTCGCTCGTCGCAATGAGGAGCAGCGCGCTGAAATCGGGTCGCGACACCCAATCGCGCGCATCGGCCGCCCGGAGGAGATCGCCGCGATGGTGCTGTTCCTGGCATCGCCTGCCGCATCGTTCGTGACGGGGTCACTGCACCTGGCAGATGGCGGCTACACCGCGCGCTGATGTGCCCACGTGTCACAGCGAAAGGCCCGGCCCCCGTTGGGGGCCGGGCCTTTCGTACTCGTGGTGCGTCAGTCTCGACCAGCGTTCAGTCGGTCCTGTGACATCAGGACGCCGAGGCCGCCCCGACGCCTTCCCAGAACAGTGCATCTCCGACGAAGTTCGAGGTGCGGTGGATGCGGTCGTTCAGGTGGGTGGCCACCCACTCGGCTCCCTGGCGCACGGCCAGCTCGGCAGCGTCATGGCTGTCCCACACCGACAGTGAGATGAAGGTGATCGGGTCGACCTCGATCAGCGAGTAGGCGCGGAATCCAGGCTGGTTGCGCCAGATCTCGCGCATCCCACCGGGGGTGCTCACGGCCTCGGCGACCTGGGCGACGACACCGTCGGTGACCTCGAAGGTGGCGTAGCGGACGTGGTTGACCTTCGCGGAGCCCGCGTCGCTGGAGGAGGTGGCGGTGTCGGAATCGGCAGCGGCACCGTCCCAGAAGAGTGCGTCACCGACGAGGTTCTCGGTGCGGTGGATGCGGCTTCCCAGGTGCGTGGCGGCCCATGTGGCCGCGGCGCCGACCGCATTCTCAGCTTCCTCGTGGGTCTCCCAGATGGACAGGGAGATGTAGGTGACCGGGTCGATCTCGAGCATCGAGTAGGCGCGGAATCCAGGCTGGGCGCGGAATTCCTCCACCATGCCACCGGGGCTCTGAACGAGTTCGGCGACCTGGGCCACGAGGCCCTGCCGCACGTCGTAGGTGGCAACGCGAACGTGGTTCATGGTGAAGATCCTCTCAAGGGAGTGTCAGTGTCGCGCGAGTCTACCGAGTGCTGCAGTCGCTCTAGAAACTCGCTCCGGCCGCAGGAGGGCCCAGGCTCATGTCTTAGGTGACAGGGGCTTCGCCCGCGGGTGGGGTGTGCCTCACGGGCCAGATCGTGGCGATGTCGACGACGCAGTCGGCCAGGATTGCCATGGGCAACTTGGTTCCCGTGAGGTCGGCGCCCGAGAGATCGGTTCCCGAGAGGTTCAATCCATAGCCCATCATCTCGGTCATGATGGCTCCTCGGCAGTTAGCCAGAACGACCTGGGCTTCCGAGAGGTCGGCGCCCGACAGGTCTGCGTTGCTGAGGTTGGCACCGGTGAGATCTGAGGCCGACAGGTTGGCGCCCGACAGGTTGGCGCCAGCAAGATTCGCACCTCGCATATCGGTCGCTGCGAGGTTCGCCTCGGACAGGTTCGCGCCGCTGAGGTCGGCCGAGGTGATTGCGGCCTGGAAGAGACGGGCCTTGGACAAGTCGGCTCCGGCGAGGTTCGCGTCGCTGAGCTTGGCGTGAGCGAGGTCCGCACCGCGTAGGTCTATCGAGAATCCGGCTGGCTTCTGGGCGACCCACTGATTCCAGATGTCGGTTCCTGAGCGAAGGATCTCGAGGTGGGAGATCTCTTGCACGGAACTCGCCTCACTTCGGTTAGGCGGAGCACACCAACGAGGTCATGGTGAATCTCGGGTGTCCGTGGTCCGGATTCCGTGACGCTATCAGGCGCGAACGGGCTGATACGAGATCCGCGGCGGGGATCTTGGCCCACCTCCTCCATTCCGGTTGGCATCACGCCCCTGAGCCCGTCGGCGTGGGCACGTGATGTCGGAGGACTCATACGGACCGCATACCCTGGAATGTCACTCGGCCGGCCAGGGAGGTTCAGCCATCGACGTTGCTGAGTCCTTCGCCCAGGCCGCTCGAGCGGCCGGCGTTCGAGACCCCAGAGTGCTGCGCGCGATTGCCGAGGTGCCGCGCCGCCTGTTCGCGCCGCAGGACATCGATGCGCTCGTTGACGTCGACACCCCCGTCCCGATTCCCTTCGGGCAGACGACGAGTCAGCCCTCGACCATCGCGCGGATGCTCGAGGCACTCGACCTCACTCCCGCCTCGCGTGTCCTCGAGATCGGCACGGGCCACGGCTACGAGGCAGCAGTGCTCTCGCGACTCGTTGCGGAGGTGTGGTCGGTCGAATGGTGGCCCGGCCTGGCCGAGGTGGCCGCCCAGAACCTCGCTGACTTCGGAGCAGATCACGTGCACGTGGTCACGGGTGATGGCCGACTCGGACTTCCCGCCCATGCTCCCTACGACGCCATCGTGATCGCGGCCCAATCCGCCGATATCCCGCCCGCGCTCATGGAGCAGCTCGTGGTGGGTGGCCGGCTCGTGATGCCGCTCGGCCCGGTGGGGCGCGAGGAGTGCGTGGTTCTGTCGAAGGATTCACGCGGCGGCACCTACTGGCTTCGCACGCTCGGCCCGGTGATCTTCGTGCCGCTGCTGGGCACATGAGGGGAGCAAGTGGCGAGAGGTCCTGTGCGGCAAGGCCTTCGCGAACTAGAAGGAGGCATTCGTGGACACGTCGATCACGAGCCTTGGTGGCCCAGTAAGTTCGGTGACCCGGAAGGCCTGACGTCCATCGACGCCGAGCACCCAGGACATCACTGCCTCAAAATCACCCGCCGCCACCGCCTCACGAACCACGACCGTGTCACCGCGAATGACACCTGGTCCGGTGTAGGTAGTCGGTGCCCCGTCAGCCATCAGATCGACCCCGGACGCCGGCTCGAGTCTGATGAGGAGGTAGGCACTGCCGTCCACGGCGAGCACCTGATCGGACGGGTCGGCGCGGATCGGGCCGTCGACGTACCGAACGTCGTAGCCGGGCAGGGCCCCGGAGAACTCCAGGACGAACCTGTCGTAGCCCGACTGGCTGGCGAGTCGAGCGGCTCGCAGCAAGCCGATCCCACCACCTGACGGAGGCCTAGATATGGCCGACAGCGCGGCCCCGCTCAGGGATGCGCTAGGCGTCGAAGCAGTTGGAGTCGAGGATGCTGGTGCACTTGCCGAGGAAGACACCGAACTACTCGAACCCGATTCCCCTTCTGGGCTTTGGCCACACGCTGCTACGGCCGCAACGGCCGACAATGCCAACGCCACCACGGGAAGGGATGCCCTGTCTCGCAGTGTCACGAAAGCCACGTCATCCACCCTCCTGCGGTGTCGATCCCCGTGGCGGTGGGTCGACCGACCATGCGGCTGGCTTTCGCCGGCCGCATGGTCGGTTTCTAGGCGCGCCCGTTCTCCTTGTAGTACTGCTTCCACACGAGCCGGTGAAGCGGGATCCATCGGGGCAGCGAACGCAGCCCGGGGATGAACGGCACCAGGATCATGATCAAGCAAAGCACGACGAGGATGAAGAAGATGATCGCATCGGCGTTGTCGGTGAGAACATTTCCTTCGGTGTTGAACATCGGCAACTGGTACCAGACCGACGCGAACGCCAGCCAACTCTGCCCAGGCCAACTACCGGCCTCGTTCATCATTCCCCAGGTGTCGCCGCCCAGGTTGGCAGCGACTGCCTTGTCCTCCATGTAGCCGCCGTCACCCATGAACAACAGTTGCTTGGTGTAGTCGGTGGTGAAGAAGGAGCCGCGACTGAGGATCGCTCCGTCGTAGGCGCCCGATGCCCCCATCGCTACCAGGCCCGTGGCCAGTGCCGGGACGGGTCCGTAATCGCCCTCTGCTGCCTTGGCGGCATCGCCCTCCGCGTCCGCGAGAGCGGTGTCGTAGGCCTCGGCCCAGGCTGCCTGCTGGTCGGCAGTCGCGGCCTTCCAGGTTGCCAGAGCCGCCGCCACGTCAGCCGGCTGTTGCTGGCTCTCCAGTGGCGCGATCACCAGATCTTGAGCGGCATCGAACGGGTGGGTGACTCCCGCCCACTTCTGAAGTGCGATCGGCCCGACGCTTAGCCCGTCGCTGTTGTTGTTGTAGGGCGGGCCGTATCCGGCCGACTCGCTGCTTCCGGCGAGTTCGCTGACGGCGGCGGTGTACATGGTGTCCGGCGAACTCTGGGCCCATCCCTTGAACGTGAGCTGGGCATCGTCGGGAGAACTGAACAGTGCCGCGAGCCCCACCGTCAGGACGGTGACGATCACCAGGGCGATCGCTCCTTCCTTGAGGATGTCGTAGTGCCTTGTCGGGCCCGTCCAGGGGCGGGTGTCAAGATCAGCCTTGGCTTCGTGCTTGGTGCTCATCACGCCACCTGTGCCTTCTGCGCGTCGGGATCTAGTGCCTCCAGTGGTGGCACGACGCCGTGCTTGCGCACCAGCAGTACGTGCATGATCACGATCAGGCCGAGGCCAGCAGGGAGCAGGCATACGTGCAGCAGGATCATCTGGCCGAGATCAGCGACATTGAAGATGGCGCCGAGGCCCACGGCGTTCATGACGTCCTTGGATTCGAATGCGATCCACTGGGCGTTGAAGTTCGTCGTGATCACGTAACCGGTGAAGGCAGTTCCGACAGAGGCGAGGAACGCGACCGCGCCCGTCATCCATGTCATCGCCCGCTTACCGCGCCAAGCGGCCATCCAGAACTTGCCCCACAGGTGCACGATCATGAACAGGAAGAACAGTTGGACGCTCCAGAAGTGAAGGCTGTTCACGAACCTGCCCAGTGACGAGGTGTGGAACCACTCCACGCCGCCCAGGGTGAGGATCGCGCCCGAGCCCAGCACCAGGATCAGCGAGACGATGGTGGCCATGCCGAAGACGTAGATCCAGGACGTCACGTAGGCCGGCTGACGCTCGGGGAGCATCTTGTCCGGAGGTAGCGTGCGCATCCACTTGTGGCGCAGTGAGCCAGTCCACGTCGTCGGTGCGTCCTCGGTCATGACCGAGATCGAGCCGGCGGTGGAGACCGAGCCAGAGACCGTCATGGAATCGGTGCCTGTTGCGCTCGAGTCGGCGGACATCACTTGGCGGCGCTCTTCGGGAAGGGAATGACCAGCGCGCCGACGAACAGCAGCAGCATGACCACGATCCAGATCAGATTAGGGATGGAGACCTGTACCCATTCCCAGATTTGCCAGTACTGCGCTGGTGAATCCAGCGCCACACCCAAGGTGTCCACGATTCCTCCTCAGGGACGCGGCCCGGCGCGCCCTCAATCCGGACACTCCTCCTGTGGGGGTGGTGGATGCGCGCTCAACGGACAGCTCCACCGCGAGAATCGATGCGGGATAGATCACAAATCGATCTTGTTTCTCGCCGAGACACCGCACTCTCACTCTGGTAAAGATCCCAGTCAGACGAGGAGAAAGCAGCCCCGAACCGGCTCGAGGGAGCTCATCAGCCCCGCCAGAACGCGGCGGCGCCATGAAGGGGGGCGATCAGAGTCACAATCGGTGCGATCGTCAGTGCGACCTGTACGGGTGACTGCAAGACGACCAGACCAGCGAATGCCTGAGAGATCCCGAGAGTCGTGATCGCCAGCACGAACACGGCGAGGGTGAGCATGAGGCTCAGGTTTCGGCCGTGCTCGGCGGAGAACGTCTGCTTGCCGTGCTTGTAGCCGCCGACGACGAAGGCCATGCCTAGGATCAGTAGGACGTTCGCCAGGATCGATCCGACGATCGTCGCCTTCACGACGTCGAACAGGCCCGCCTTGAGGCTGAAAGCGATGACGAAGAGTTCGGGGAGATTGCCCAGTGCGCTCTGCGGGATGCCGGTGGTCGCGGCCCCGAGGCGCGCGCTGGCGTCGTCATGGCGACAGGGTGTCAGGCCGTGGCCCGCGCGGGAGTTGGTCGGCTCTCCCCCACGGACATGGGCGGATTGGGCGAGGACTGATTGCGGCCCTCTAGCTGATCGATCTGCGCGAGCGCGGAGCCGAGGGAGGCGAGGAGCCGGTGGCGAAGGGGCGCACCTCGTTCGCTGAAATCGCGCTGGCGTCCCACGTACTCCGCCCGACCGTCCGAGGTCTCGATCGCGACTGTTCGGTAACCCAAGGCGCTCAGGTCGTAGGGCGCGGCCTCCATATCGAGCTGTCGTACCTCGCGGGCCAGTGAGAATGCGTCGGCGACGAGGTCGCTACCCACAAGCGCGACGAATTTCGCCGACCATTTGTATAAGTCCATGGTCGCGTGCAAGCACCCCGACTGATCGAGATCGTGCTGTGATGCACGGGTGAGTGGTGTTTC